>JBDHVB010000230.1:0-8612 GCA_039809465.1 Myxococcota bacterium | reverse complement strand
TCTCCCGTTTGCGACGTTCGTGATCTCGGTATCGGCACCTCTCCTTGGAAGTTGCGCGGCAGTCGCAACTTCGTTACGACCGGCCCCCACAAGTTCTCTAATTGGGAGGTACAGTGAAGATTCGTTCCAACGTCCTATCGGGCGGCGCTTTTGCGATTTCCGCCGTTCTTGCAACCGCTTGCGTCGGCAGTGGCACGCACGAAGCCGTCGTCAAAGAGCGCGATCAGCTCAAGGGCGATCTCGCGGCTTGCCAGGAGAAGTCGGGCCAGTGCGACGCGCAGCTCGCCACCACGCGCGATCAGAACGCGCAGATGGCCTCGAAGCTGACCGCGCTCGGTCAGAACGTCGAGGAGCTCACCGCCTCGAAGGCCGCCGTCACCGACGAGAAGGCCGCGCTCGCGAAAGAAGTCGAAGAGCTGCGCCGCCTGCGCGCCTCGGCCGAGCAGCGTAACGCCGAGTACCGCAAGGTCATGGAGAAGCTGCACAAGATGATCGACGCCGGCACCTTGCAGGTGAAGATCCGCAACGGCCGCATGGTCGTGCAGATGTCGAGCGACGTCGTCTTCCCCCCGGGTGGCGTCAACATCAAGCCCGAGGCCAAGGCCGCCATCGAGCAGCTCGCCCAGACCATCAAGGAGTTCCCGGACCGCAAGTTCCAGGTCGTGGGTCACACCGACAGCGCGCCCATCAAGACCGCGCGCTTCCCGTCGAACTGGGAGCTGTCGACCCAGCGCGCCGTCGAGGTCACCAAGCTGATGATCCAGGCTGGCGTCCCGGCCGCGAACATCTCGGCCGCGGGTAACGCCGAGTTCGACCCGTTGGTCGCCAACGACACGGTCGAGAACAAGACCCAGAACCGCCGCGTCGAGATCGTCTTCATGCCGAAGCTCGACGAGCTGCCTGGGTTCGAGAACCTCGGTAAGTAGTCTATCCGTGCGCAGATAGGGTGTTTCGCGCTTCGCGGGCACCCTATCTGACGGCCTTGCCGATAATGGGAAAGGCCATGTCAGATACAGTCAAACCTGTCTCTTCGCCGGCCCGCCAGCAGAGCATCTTCGACCAGAGCGCGCCGCCAACCGCCACCGTTACAACGCCCGCCGATCCCGATCTCATCACGGCGCCGCGCATCCAGCTGAGCCAGGGCCCTGCCCCTCGCCCCTTGGCCCTCGAGCCCCCCGCCGCGCAACGCGTCGCCCCGGCAGCCGCGCTCGAGCCCTTGCCCACCTTCGACTGGTCGCTCTCCATGACGCCGCCGAATGTCCCGGTCGGCCAGCTCGTCCCCATGCCGTCGCGCTCGAGCGACCCGGCCGTGAACGAGCAGCGCTTGGCGGAGTGGCGCATCGCCGAAGCCGCCGCGCAATCCCGCCCCGCCTCGGGCACGCCCTATCACCGCCGCGCCGCGGTGCAGACGTTCTTCCGTGAGCTCGCTGGTGGTGACGGCGCCGAGTATCGCCGGCTCATGGCGCTGGTCGAGCGCGTCGCCCTGCCGCGCGTCGAGCTGTCGATCGCGCCGCCAGGCGTCCGTCCCCCGGACACGCGCACCTCGTTCGAGCGCTCGGTCCGCTCGTATCTCGACTCCGGCATCCAGCGCGGCACCGCGTATGCGCTCGAGTTCGGTCCGCAAGCCGAGGAGGCAGCGCGCCGCTACGGCATCGACGTCGCCGCCATCTACGGCACCCTGCGCGGCGAGACCAACATGGGCGGCTTCACCGGCGGCCACAACGCGTTCCAGCAGATCGTGCGTGGCGCCTTCGAAGGCAACCGCCAGGAGTTCTTCCGCGGCGAGCTGCGCGCCCTCGTGCGTGTGGCGCGCGAGCGCAACTGGGATCTCGCGACCCTCGGCGGCTCGTCCGCTGGAGCGCTCGGTTGGTGCCAGTTCATGCCGTCGAACCTCGCGCTCCTCGGGGCGGGGCTCGATCCGTTCCACCCGGTGCAGGCGGCCGAGCTCGCGGCGCGCTTCTATCAGAACGTCGGCAACGACCGCCCGAGCGAGCGCTACATCCCGGGCCAGCCCATCGGCGTCGAGCTGCAAGGCACACCCGCGGCGATCCGCGGCCTCACCCATGACACCGAGATGACCGTGGCGCAGCTGCGCGCCGCCGGCTTCACCATCCCGAGCTCGTTCCCAGCGAGCGCGCGCGGCCGCGTCTTCCGCTTCGGCACCGCGGACAAGCCCGAAGCTTACTTTAGCGGACACAACGCCGTGACCATCCGCCGCTACAACTGGGGCGAGCGTCACTACGGCGACCGCGCGGGGCTCCTCGCCGGCCGCATCGTCGCCAACGCCGCGCGCTACCGCCAGCCCTGACTCAGCTGCTCGAAATGGTCTTGTTGGTGGTGAGCCGCAGGAACTCCACGAGCTCCGCGATCGAGCGGATCGCCGTCCCGGCTTCCTTGGTGACGATCCAGTTGTTGTCGCCCGAGATGGACACCGGGCCCGCGAAGACCATGCCCTTCGACACGAGCGTCTGGACGAGGCGGTCGGAAGCGACGAATCGTTCGGCTGCCGTCGTCGTTTGATTTCCGGCCCATGGCCCGGCGACGAAGCGCACGCTGCGGCCGCCACCCGAATTCTGGTAGACCTCGGCGATCTGCGCGATCTCCGCGAGCTGCTTGGTGGAGAGCGCCTTGGCCTCCACTGCGATCGCGGCGAGACGCGCGTCGACCTGTACCGCCCGCTCCGCGTCGAGAGCCGCGCGTGATGCAGTCAAAGCCTCACGCTCAGGGGCGGCCAGCTTCTCCGCGGCTTCGCTGACGCGCTTGTCGAGCTCGCTCTTTTCCGCCGCGAGCGCGGTGCGGGCAGCGACCATTTCACCGTTGAACGTCTCACGCGCCGCCTGCAATTGCTGACGCCCGGCATTGAGCTGACCGCGCTCGGCCTGCAGCGCCTGGCGCTCGGCGGTGAGAGCTCCGCGCTCACTGATCAGCGCGGTGCGCTCTCCAGCGGTCGCCTGGGCTTGCTCGACGAGCACCGCCCGCGCCGCGAGCGTCTCGTTCTTTGCGTGATTGACCATGCCGACCGAGCCCAGCGCGGTGATGGCGGCGATGCCAGCCATGCCCACCAGCGCGGCAAGCGATGGTCCCTGAGGCGAGCGGCTGGTGAAGACGCGCGCGGCGGCGATACCCGCCGCGGCCGCAGCCAAGATGGCCGAGCCCGCCAAGGTGATCTCGCTGGGCAGCCAGGTCGCCAAGGCGCCGGCACCCGCCACGCAGGCAAGCGTGCCACCGACGACCACGATGTCGCTCTTGAGCACGCCACGCGGCCTCTCGGGGACCACGGCCGGCGTCACGCTCTGGGCGTGGGACGCGACCGTCGTGGTTGGCGGCGTCATGGTTTTGGGGTCGAACGCGTAAGCGGATCTCGGCGCAACGTCAGTCATCGCCTCGCGTTATCGTCTGGAGTGGACCGCGGTTGCGCCCGCGGCGCCGCCACCCTGACACCTCGCTCAATCGTCCTTGAAGAAGGCGATGAGCCGCTCACGGTTGGCATCGGCGTCGTGCATGCCCAGCTCGATGAGCGTCTGCGCGTAGCGGCCGTCGAAGAGCAGGTAGCTCAACATGTCGGAGCGCTGGACCTGCGTCTGCGCGACCTTCGAGAGGATCCAGCCCGGCAGGCCGCCGATGTTCGGGTGCACCAGGCGCACGAAGTCGTTCGCCAGCTCGGCGATGTCGCGTGACGGGCGGATGAAGACCGCGTCGACCTCGCGATAGCCGGCGCCGCGGTAGCGTGTCGTGGTCTCGTTCATCTGCTCGAGGAAGACATCGCCGAAGGTTTGCTTGCCCGCCTTCAAGAGCTCGTTGAAGCCCTGGAGGGTCTTCAAGTCGTAGTCGAGGTTGTCGAGCATGAGCGAGTTCAAGAGCTTGCCCATGTACTCGAAGGGTTGTGGTGCCGGCTCCTCGAGCTTCGGCGGCCAATCGGCATCGGGTCCGTCATAACGGAGGCCGAGCACCAGGACGCGGTCCGCCCCCAGGCGCAGCGCCGGCGACAGCGGTGTATTTTGGCGGACACTGCCGTCGCAGTACCAGGCGCCGTCGATGGCGATGGGCGCAAACAAGTACGGGATCGCCGCGGAGGCCATGGCGTGCGCCGGGCGGATGCGCACCGGGCGGGCCGCGACGCGGGTGTCGCGCGACCAGGGCGGCGTCGTCCCATCGGGCCGATCCACGAAGACGACGGTGCGGCCGCTCGCGATGTGCGTGGCGCTGACCGTCAAAGCCGACAGCACGCCAGCGCGGATGTTATGGCGGATCTGCACCCATGGGGTCTCGCGCACGACGATCTCTTGCAGGACCGCCGAGTTCAGGAGCACGCCCGCGGCCTCTTGGCGGAAGGTCGCGCGCAGCTCGAGCGGCAGGCGCATCAGGTCGACGATCGACAGGCGCATGGTCTTGTCGAGCCGCAACCGGCGCCACAGGTCGAGCAGGCGCGCCGTGTTCATGTGCGGCAAGTGCGCGTTGCCCGCGAGGAAACAGGCGGTGACCGCGCCTACGGACGTGCCGCAGATGACCTTGACCGGCGCGTTGGCGAGGAGCCGCGGCGGCAGCTCCTGAAAGATGTACGCGAGCACGCCGGCTTCATACGCGCCGCGCGCACCACCGCCCGAGAGAACCAGCGCGCGAACCGGCCGAGAAGCCACAGAGCTTACCGCTGCTCCTTCAGGTACTCGGCCATCTTGGTGCGGTCACCGATGGTGTCACACGGCACTTGGCTCACGCGGTAGAAGCCGTAGGCCGACTTCGGACGCTTCTGCGGCAGGATCTCGCCCGGGAGCACGTCGATGGCGCTGTCGATGCGGATGACCGTGTCCTTCGAGTACTCGCTGACGATCTGCACCGGGAAGCGCATGTTGGCGGAGTACTTGCCGGCGACGTCGGCGCGGGCAAAGCAACCAAGCCCGTCGACGTTCAAGATGGTGACGTCGCCCTTGCGCAGCTCGGTGCGCGTCGAGACGTCGGGTTGCCCCTCGCGCTTGGTGACGATGGTGTAGGGCCCCGCCGTCACGTCACGCAGCAGCTCGCCGCTGTTCGGGCGCAGCGTCAAGTCGAGGTCGTCGGTCCCCTCGAGCTGGAGCTTCACGATTTGGTCAGAACCGTTCCAAGCGTACACGTTGCTCGTGCCGTACCACTCCGACTTGCACGCGACGGCAGACAGGACGGTCAGAAGGATCGCAGCTTTGGATTTCACCACCCTAGCCTACACTGGAAAAAGTTTTACAAGCCACACTCCTGTAACGGAAAATTGAGCAGTCACATGGCCAATTTGGGTGAAACCCGATCAGACGCGATCGAGCCCAACGTCGACATCGTCGCGTTAGGGCGTAAAGCCATTGGTCTCGTCCTGGCCGATCCGATGGTCCACATCGGCGCGGGGCTGCTGCTGGTCGCGGGCTCGTTGCTCTCCCTGACCATCCTCACGGGGCCGCTGCTGGTCGGGTACATCCGCATGGTGCGCCGCGCCCTGGCCGGTGAGCCCATCGATTTCCAGCATCTCGGGCTGGGTTTCGACCGCCCCGCCGCCGCGATCCTGGCCTGGCTGGTCTATGCCTTGAGCGTATCCATTCTCCTGGTCGCCTTCGTCCTCCCCGGCCTCCTCCTCGCCATCGCCTGCATGTTCGCCTTCTGGTACCTGGCGCTGACCGACACGCTCGCCGCCCAGAGCCTCAAGAACGCCTGGAACCTGACCCGCCGCGCCCCGGGAGTGGTGCTGGTGATCGCGCTCGTGGTCATGCTCGTGAACGTCGTGGGTGTGGCAACCTTCGTGGGCGGCCTCCTCACGGTGCCGCTGTCTCTGGTGTTCCTGACGTTGTGCTTCCGCGAGCTCGAGCCGCGGGCCCGGAGCGTTTCATGAGCCTGAAGCACGACGTCGTGGCGCTCCTCCGCGGGCCGCACGCGCTCTTGCGCGATCGCCTGAGCAATCCGCCCGCCTGGCCGCCTTTCGTGGTCACGGTGATCTTGCCGCTCATCGTCATTCGGCCGATCGCGGGCTTCTTTGCCTCGGTCATGACCGGCCATCCCATCGCCGGCATGGTCTTGGGCACCAGCGGCTTCGTGCTGCAGATCGGTTGCCTCATCGGGCTCGCGCTCATCCTGCCGACGGTGGTGCGCCAGTTCGAAGGCTCGCTCACCGAGGCGCAGAGCTTCCTGCTCGCGGCGTACGCCTCCGTGCCGCTGTGGCTTGCGGGCTGCCTGTACCTCGCGCCCGACGAGTTTCTTTGGCTCTTCATCATCTCGCGCCTCGCGGTGGTCGCGGCGGCGAGCTACGGCATCTATTTGCTGCACATCGGCCTCGAGGAGCTGCAGGTGCCCTCGCGCCATCTGGTGGTCGGAGCCACGGTCGGCGGCTACGTCACCTTCTATTTGCTGCTCTGGGGACTCCTCGGCGTCACCAGCCACATCATGCTGATCTTCCTACGCAGCTAGCCGTCTGTTACAGAGCCCGCGATCATGCTCGAGATCGTCTCCAAGGGCTTCAAGTCCGCCAAGAACGCGCTCACCGGTAAGGCTGAGCTCACCGAAGAAAACATCGACGAGGCGGTGCGCCAGATCCGCGTCTCCTTGCTCGAAGGCGACGTCGAGCTGGGCGTCGTCCGCACCTTCATCGACCGCGTCAAGCAGCGCGCGTTGGGCGAGGTCGTGCAGCTGTCGGCCGCCAAGAAGGACGGCAAGAAGCTCACCTCGACGCCGGGCGAGCACTTCATCCTCATCTGCCACGACGAGCTCGAGAAGCTCATGGGGCCGGTCGAGGAGACGCCGATCAAGTTCAAGCGCCCCTTCACCACCATCATGATGGTCGGTCTGCAGGGTACCGGTAAGACGACCACCACCGGTAAGCTCGCGCAGTATCTTTTAGCGGACAAGCGCAGGCCGCTGCTCGTCGCGGCGGACGTCTACCGCCCCGCCGCCGTCGATCAGCTCAAGATCCTGGGCGAGCGCCTGGGCGTGCCGGTCTTCGCGCAGCCGGGCCTGTCGCCGCCGCAGCTCTGCGCCGACGCCTTGCAAGAGGCCAAGAAGAAGAAGCGCGACGTCGTCATCTTCGACACCGCCGGCCGCCTCGCCATCGACGACGCGCTCATGACCGAGCTCGAGCAGATCAAGCAGAAGACCAAGCCCGACAACATCTTCTTGGTCTGCGACGCGATGGCCGGTCAGGACACGGTGCGCACCGCCGCCGAGTTCAACCGCCGCCTCGACATCTCCGGCTTCATCATGACCAAGATGGACGGCGATGCCCGCGGCGGCGCGGCGCTCTCCATCAAGGAGATCACCGGCAAGCCGATCAAGTTCCTGGGCCAAGGCGAAGGGCTCGACAAGCTCGAGCGCTTCCGCCCCGAGGGCTTGGCGTCACGCATCCTCGGCATGGGCGACATCGTCGGCCTCATGCAGGACTTCGAGCAGGTCGTCGACGAGAAGCAGGCCGAGCGCGACACCAAGAAGCTCCTGCGCGGCCAGTTCACCCTCGACGATTTTCTGCAGCAGTTGAAGATGCTGCAGAAGGTCGGCTCGATGAAGGACATCTACGAGAAGTTCCCGATCTTCGGTGACTCTCTCCCGGACGGCGCGCAGGTCGACGACAAGGCGTTCGTCGCCATGGAGTCGCTCATCCACTCGATGACCAAGGCCGAGCGCGAAAAGCCCGCCATCATCGACGAGAGCCGCGCCAAGCGCATTGCCCGCGGTAGCGGACGCAAGCCCGAGGAGGTCAAGGACCTCGTGCAGCGCTTCGGCATGATGCAAGGCCTGATGCAGAACCTCGTGGCCCAGCCCGGCCTGCTCGGCAACCTCCCCGGCTTCAAGCAGCTGGGTGCCCTGCGCAAGCTCAAGGGCATGAACATGAACGACGTCATGGGCGGCATGGGCATGGGCGACTTGAGCCAGATGGCCCAGAAGATGGGTCTCGGCGGCGGTATGCCTGGCATGCCTCCAGGTGGCCTCCCTGGTCTCGCGGGCGGCGGGATGCCCGGCGGCATGGGCGGGATGCCTGGGATGGGCGGCGCGGGTGGCATGCCTTTGCCTCCCGGTGGTCTGCCACCTGGCGTCTCGATGCAGCAGTACCAGCAGTTCTTGAAGGCGCGCATGGGCCAGATGGCGCCGCGCCCGGTGAACAGCCAGGCCAAGCAAAAGTCGAAGGACAAGCGCAAGGCCGAGAAGAAGGCGCGCAAGAAGAACCGGCGTTAGTTTCTCGGGCGAAAGTTTTTCCATCCTTGCCGGGGTGCTGTGTCCAATCGGCATGCGTACCTCTCTGCTCGTCGTCCTGATCGGTCTGCTCGTGGCGTGCGGTGGCAATGGTGGGGGCGCGCCGGCTCCTCAGGGGGAAACCGACACCGACACCGGCGGCGATCCGGCGGACACGTCCGATGGCGACGTGCCGGACGACGCGCCGCCACCGCCCGAGCCTTGCTCGAGTGCGGCCGCGACGCCCGGCACCGTCATCACGGCAAGCGGCGCCGTGACTGGCGTGAAGAGCGGCGCGACTTGGAGCTGGAAAGGTGTTCCGTACGCCGCCGCGCCGACCGGCGCGCGCCGCTGGCAACCACCGGCGCCCTACGGCTGCTTCGAGAGCGGCACGCTGTCCGCTATCGCACACGGACCGGTGTGTCCGCAGCTCAAGGACG
>JBDHVB010000229.1:0-8766 GCA_039809465.1 Myxococcota bacterium | reverse complement strand
TACCAGGCGATCCTCCGCGAGGAGTACCGCGAGACCTTCGGCGACATGAAGCTCGAGGAGCCCCCGGACTTCGTGGCGCCGCGCGTGAGCGTGCCGTGGCAGCCCGCGGCTGAGCCAAAGTCTGCTATAGCGTTGCGCGCATCGCTGCGCTCACCCTTCGTCGAGCAGCCCGCCGGCCGCGTCTATCGGCCGGGCAAGAAGAGCTGATCAAGCCGATTGTGCTGAAGCACGATCTGCTCCCACCGATGTATTGGGTGGCGCTGCCGGCGAGGTGGAGCCTCTTGTCATGGAGGCTTCCGCGGCCGCTCGCGCGGGGTTAAGGCGCCGTCGCCTCGCTGCTGCGGACGGTGACGTGATCGCCGTCGCGGAGCTGCTTGGCGCTGTCGACGACCACCTGGGTGCCGGGGGCGAGTGTCGGCTCGACGTAGACCTTGCCGTCGCGCTCGCCGAGGAGCTTGACGCGTACGCGGGAGACCGTGTCGCCGTCGACGACCATGACGCTCGCGATGTCGCCGCGGATCTTGGCGGCGCTCGCGGGGATTTCGCTCGCGCTCGTTGGCTCACCGAGCTGGGTGACCACTTCGGCGGTGGTGCCGAGCGGGAGGAGCTTCTCGTCGTCGGTGAGGTCGATCTCGATGTTCACCGAGTGGCTGTTCATGTCGGCGGCGGGGGCGCGGCGCGATACGCGGCTGGTGACGGTGCCGCCGGTCGCGAGCGAGCGGATGGTCACCGCGGTGCCGGGCTTCACCTCGTTGAAGTCCGACTCGGGCACGTCGACGACCAGGCGGATGGTCGAGCGGTCGACGAGGGTGAGGATGGCCTGACCGGGGGCGACGAAGGTGCCGGGGTCGGCGGTGCGGGTCGCGACCTCGCCGTCGAAGGGCGCGCGGAAGGTGCAATCGCCGACGCCGCGCGGTGCTGGAGCGGATGGCGCGCCTTCGACTTGCGGCTCGCGTTGTGGCGCGACCGCTAAAGCGTTGCGGCAGTCGAGGGTCGCGAGCGTGTCGCCCTTCACCACGTCATCACCCGGCCGGACCATGACGGCGGCCACGTAAGCCGAGAGGGTCTTGGGGCCGATGACGGCGTGCGCCCAGGGCTCGAGGCGTCCGACATAGCGCCGGGTGTTGGCGTAGATGGTCGCGGTGGCGCGCGCCACGCCGACGCTGGTGTCGGCTTCCTCGGCTGGCGGCGCGGGCGTACGCAGGCGATGCGTCCGCAGCAAAATGAGGCCGCCGATGAGCATGCACAGGACGAAGCCCGCGATCGCGGCTGGGACGATGTTGGGGCTGGTGACGATGATTCTGGTCCTGTCACCAACGGTGAGGCGATCGCTGTCGTGTCGGGAGGTCATGGGGCCGGCAAGGTAGCAGAAACGCGCGATTTTCGCAGGTCGGCGTTGCCAGCGCCCCTCCAAGCCTTAGCCTACGTGGGGGAGAATAGTATGACCAGGAAGCGTAAGAGCTTGATTGGGCTCGGGATCTTCGTTGCCATCTTGGTGATTGCGCGCCTCGCGGCGCCCTTCGTCATCAAGAAAGTCGTCAACGACAAGCTGGCCGCCATGCCCGAGTATCATGGGCACATCAGCGGCGTCGGTCTCTCGCTGTGGCGCGGCGCCTACCAGTTCGAAGGCCTGCACATCGTCAAGCGCGGCGCCGGCAAGGACGCCGAGCCGCTGCTGCACATCCCCGAGACCGACATCATGGTCGATTGGAAGGCCCTCTTCGACGGTAAGATCACCGCGCGCGTGAAGCTGGTGGAGCCGCGCGTGAATTTCGTCGCGGCGAAGTCCGAGAAAGAGACGACCACCGATCCGCCGGTCAGCATCGCGCAGACGCTGCATGAGCTGGTCGCGCTCGAGATCAACAAATTCGAGGTCGTGAACGGCCGCGTGACCTACCTCGACGAGCGTGAGAAGCCGAAGGTCGATCTGCACTTGGCGAACCTCGACCTGACGATCCGCGATCTCCGCACGCGCCCTGGCGACAACGCCGAGAAGCGCCCGACCACGGGCGAGCTCACCGCGCACGTCCAGAAGACGGGCCGCTTGAAGGCTGGATTCCGCGCCAACATGTTCGCGCCCGACCATCCCGACGTGGACGGCGAGCTCGCGCTGCGCCGGCTGCCGCTCACCGAGCTCACCGACTTCACGCGCGCCTATGCGGGCTTCGACTTCGAAGCAGGCACGATGAGCGTCTTCTCGGAGTTCGCGGTCGCCCGTGACCGCATGAGCGGATACGTGAAGCCGATCATCTCGGGCAAGAAGGTGCTCGACTTGAAGGGCAATGACGAAGGCGACAACGTCGTCGAGCTCGCCTGGGAGGCTTTCGTCGCGGGCGTCACCTCGATCCTCGAGAACGGCAGCACCGACGACGTGGCGACTCGCGTCACCTTCCAAGGCAAGCTCGACAACCCGGACGTCAGCGTCATGGGCGCCGTCTTCTCGCTGCTCGGTAACGCCTTCCTGAAGGCCATCTTGCCCGGCGTCGAGAACCGCGTGTCGCTCGCGAGCATTGGCGGCAGCGTGCGGCCCGAGATCGCCAAGGAGCCTTCGGACAAGATGAAGGCCGAGATGGCGAAAGACGCGGAAGAGACCAAGGCGGACAAGGAAGCCGAGAAGAAAAAGAAAGAGGCCAGCAAGGACGCCGTGAAGGCGGAGAAGGAAGCGCAGAAGGAGCGCGCCGCCGCCAAGAAGGAAGCCGAGAAGAACGAGCAGCGCGCGCAATAGGATGCGTCTCTCCGCGGTGGTCGAGACCTCGGAGCGCGTGGGCAGTACGCGCTCCCGTCTCCAGAAAGTCGACGCGATCGCTGCTCTGCTGAAGCAGACACCATCGGACGAAGTGCCGTTGGTGGTCGACTATCTGGCCGGCATCGTGCCGCAAGGGCGGATCGGCGTGGGCTACGCGGCGGTGTCGGCGGCTCGAGACATCGGTGCCGCCGCCGAGGCGACGCTCGAGGTGCGTGACGTCGACGCGGCGTTCACGCGTATCGCGGGGCTCTCGGGAGCGGGCTCGGCCAAGGCGCGCGCCGAGGCCCTGGCGAAGCTCATGGGGCTGGCGACGGTGGCGGAGCAGAGCTTCCTGCAGCGCCTCCTCATCGGCGAGCTGCGGCAGGGGGCCCAAGAAGGCGTGATGATCGCGGCCATCGCCAAGGCGGCGACCGTCGATGAGGCGTTGGTGCGGCGCGCCGTGATGCTCGCGTCGACCGTCGGTGATGTGGCGTCGACGGCGATGCGCGGCGGCGTGGAAGGCCTCGGGCGCTATCATCTGCGCTTGCTCGCGCCCGTGCAGCCCATGCTCGCGCAGACGGCGGCGGACATCGAGGAGGCGTTGACGGCGCACGGCGAGGCCTCGGTGGAGCTCAAGCTCGATGGGGCGCGCATCCAGGTGCACCGCGATGGCGAACAGGTGCGCGTCTTCTCGCGGGACGGCAACGACGTGACCGCGCGCTTGCCGGAGGTCGTCGAGATGGCGTTGGCGCTCCCGGCGCGGTCGCTGGTGCTCGACGGCGAGGTCCTGGCGATGCGGGAGGACGGCTCGTCGCAGCCCTTCCAGGTGACGATGCGCCGCTTCGGCCGCAAGCTGGACATCGCCGCCCAGCGCGCCGCCATGCCACTCACGCCGTTCTTCTTCGACGTCGTCCACGTCGACGGGGCGGACTTGCTCGATGTTTCGTACGCCGAGCGCCAACGCGCGCTGAGCGATTTGCTCACCCCCGCGCAGCGGGTGCCGCGCATCGTGACCGCTTCAGCGGAAGAGGCCGAGCGCTTCTACGACGACGCCGTGAGCCGTGGCTTCGAGGGCGTGATGCTGAAGGCGTTGGACGCGCCGTACGAGGCGGGCCGGCGCGGCGCTGGCTGGTTGAAGGTGAAGCCGGCGCACACGCTCGACCTCGTGGTGCTCGCCGCGGAGTGGGGCAGCGGCCGGCGCAAAGGCTTCTTGAGCAACATCCACCTCGGCGCGCGCGACCCGGCGCGGGGCGGCTACGCGATGCTCGGCAAGACCTTCAAGGGCATGACCGACGTGATGCTGGCTTGGCAGACCAAGTGGTTCCTCGAGCACGCGCTGGGCCGCGAAGGACACGTCGTGCACGTGAAGCCCGAGCTGGTCGTCGAGGTCGCCTTCGACACGGTGCAAGCCTCGACCGTGTACGCGAGCGGCTTCGCCTTGCGATTCGCGCGCGTCAAGCGCTACCGCGAGGACAAGCCCGCCGCTGAAGCGGACACCATCGACACCATCAGGACGATCTTCGCGAAGGCCCATCGCGCTTAGGCCGGCGCCGCGCTCAATATGGCTCGCCGTTACGCTTGAACACGGCGAGGCAGAGGTTGCCGAAGGGCACGTGCCACTTCTTGTGGGGCACGGCGCTCGACAGCTTCATGACCGCGTCGAAGCCGAGCGGCGCGAGGAACGGCGTCATCAAGTGCGTCGTCGTCTTGAGCTCGAGGTCGAAGCAGCGCGTGAGGCTCGGAGCGATGGTCGCGAGCTTCTTCTCGAGGGTGAAGGCGTTGAGCTTGGTGACGTGCTGCTCCTCGTAGGAGACGTCGGAGAAGCGGTTCAAGAGGAGCTCGACCAGCGGCCAGGTGCTCGCGTAGTTCGGGGTCGAGAGCACGAAGAAGCCGTGGGGCTTGAGCACCTGGGCGACGTTGTCGATGAGGCGCCTGATGACGTCGGGCCGCAGGTGCTCGATGACCTCGATGCAGGTGACGCAGTCGAAGGTCTCGGTGACGTCGTGGATCTCGCTGACGTCGTGAATGGCGCGGAACTCACGGTGCGCGGAGCCATAATGTGCGTTCGCGTAGGCGATCTGCTCGGGCAGGATGTCGACGCCGAGCTGGCGCGTGAAGCGCGTCTCGTCGAGCAGCGACAAGAAGGTACCGGCGAAGCAGCCGATGTCGAGGATCGAGAGATCGGGACCGTCCGGCAGGCAGTCGTAGATGCGCTGGAACTTCTGCATGTGCCAGGCGCGACGGATGGCGTTGCCCGTGCCGTCACGCGCGACCTGGTCGTAGAAGCCGACCGGAATGCCGCTGTAGTCGAACTCGCTCACGTCACGAGGTTGTGCCGCAAACGTAGCGTCATGCCAACGAATAGGAAGATGCCGAGGAAGTACGCCAGGACGATGTCGGGCCAGTACCACGGTGCGTAGCGCAGGATGATCTCGCCGGGGCTCGCGATCTTCACGTCGAGCGCGAGGTCGTCCTCGGCGGGCTCGGCGTCGCCTTGCGTCACCTCCCACCCAGCCAGCTGGTTCTGATTGATGCGCACCATCGCCGGCGTCGTGCCCGCGTACGTGAAGGCGATGTACCCCGGCGAGATCTCGCGCAGCTCGGCGGTTCCGTCGCCACCCAGCACCCGGATCTCGCCGTGATAACCAGGTTGACCGCGAAAGCGGATATTGCGCAGCGTCTGCGCGGGCTCGTAGGTGTCGAGAGAGCCGAACCCTCCCGCGAAGTAGTGACCAGGCTTCGTCCCCCACCTGATGGTGTGGGCCCACGCGCGCTGGGTGATGTCCTTGCTGGTCGCCTGGTAGCGCTGCTCGCCGCCTGCGTTCTGCATGGCGCGATACCACTGGCGTTGCGAGACCACGACGATCTCGAGCACCGCGAGCATCAGCACGGCACGGCCAATCCAGGGCCGCCAGCGGATCTCGCGGACGGCCGCGCAGAGCAGGATGACGAACGCGAAGTAGAGCCAGATGAAGGTGCGGCTCTGGACGTGCGCGTTCCGTAATAGCGGAATGCTGCTGATGATGGTCCACGGGTTGAACGGCGCGAGCCAGTTGGTGCCGATCCACACGAACACCAGCCCGAACACCAACCAGCGCCAGTGCGTCTTGAAGACCCGCGGCCGCGCGAGGCCGATGAGCACCAGGAGCGTCGCCACGAAGCCCAGGTAGCAACCGACCTCGTGGAACCTCCACAGGAGCGGCTGCGCGTCGCGAAAGAACCACTGATCGGGGTCGTAGAAAGCGTCCACGAGGAGGCTCGGATCCATGGTGGTGCTCTCGTCGACCTTCAGCTCGCGCAGGCCGAGGGCGTCGAGGGCCGGCACCAGCTTCACGGCGCTGACGCCCAGGAACGCGACCCCGAGCACGGGCACCAGGATCTTGTCCTTGCGCATGCTCGCGATGAAGCCGCGGATGGGCACGAGCCCCAGCACGAGGAGCAGGAGCGCCGCGTAGAAGCTGTAGATGAAGGCGTACATGCCGCCATCGAGGAGGAAGAACGCGAGGAGCGCGACGAGCTTGATTTGCGCCGCGGGCTCGTCGAGCTCCAGCAGCCAGTAGACCACCCACGGCAAGAGCTGCATCGAGCCATAGGGGACGTGGCCCTCGCAGAAGTGCAGCATGAACCACGAGCCGCCGATGAACATCATGGCGCCGAGGCTCGCGACGACGCGGTCGTGGCCCAAGCGCCGCAGCAGCGCGCTCATGCCCCAGGCGCCGAAGATGCCGTGAATGACCAGCGACAGGACGTTGGCGATGTGCGGCCGGAAGAGCTGATCGAGAAGGCCCGCCGGCGAGAAAATCCGCGTTTGCGGATTCGCGAGCAAGTCGACACCGCCCATCACCCACGGGTCGTGCATGGGGAAGCGCCCGTAGCTGTGAACGCTCGAGCGGACGACGAGCGACAGCGCGTCGAAGTAACCCCAGTCGGCGCCGGGGGTGCGCGTGATGAACCAAAGCGGCCACGCGAAAGCGACCAGGGAGATACCGACAGGGACCAGTCGCCAGAGCCAACGCTGCACGACCGATCAGTTACCCGGGGGAGCCCATGCAAGCCAAGTTTCTTCCACGCGCGTCTTGTCTGTCCGACGCGGCTGAGGTTAGTGACGCATGACTATGTCTTCGCGCGAGCATCATGGCGTGCCGCTGTTTGGCCGGGTGGTCGCGCCGCTGCAACGCTTCCTCGCCCACGAAGCGGCGGGCGGCGTCCTGCTGTTCGTCACGGCGCTGGCGGCGATGATTATCGCGAACAGCGAGCTCGCGCCGCTCTACGATGCCTTCACGCACGCGTCGCTGGTCGTGGGGGTCGGCCGTGAGGTGGTGCGCTTCGATCTGCTGACGCTGGTGAACGACGGCTTGATGACGATCTTCTTTTTCGTCGTCGGCCTCGAGGTGAAGCGTGAGCTGGTGAGCGGCGAGCTGCGCACGTTCCAGCGCGCCTTGCTGCCTGCCATCGCGGCGTTCGGCGGCATGCTGGTGCCAGCGCTCGTCTACGGCTTCTTGAACGCCGGCAGCCCCGCGGCGGGGGGCTGGGGCATCCCGGTCGCGACCGACATCGCCTTCGTCATCGGCTGTCTCGCGATCCTGGGGACGCGGGTGCCGCCGGGCGTCGCCGTGTTCGTGGTGGCGCTGGCGATCTTCGATGACATCGGCGGCATCCTCGTCATCGCGCTGCGCTACGGCAGCGGCCTGCACGTCGAAGCGCTAGCGGCCGCCGCGGTCATCACGGCGCTGCTCTTCGCCTGCAACCGGATGCGCATCGCCCACTGGCTGGTCTACGCCACCGGCGGGGTAGCGCTCTGGGTGGCGCTCCATCATGGCGGCATCCACGCGACGCTGGCCGGCGTCATCACGGGGCTGACCGTGCCCGCGACGCATCGGCGCTCACCGGGCGAGGTGCTCCGCGATCTGCGCGCCTATCTGCTGGCGTTGCCGTGCGACGACGAGAGCAAGCTCGCTGGTGGTGAGCTCGCGCACATCGAAGAGCGCATCGAAGATCTCGAGCCGCCGCTCGAGCGCTTCGTGGAGACGCTGCACCCATTGCAGGTCTACGTCATCATGCCGTTGTTCGCGTTCGTGAACGCTGGCGTCTCGCTCGAAGGGTTCGATGCCGCCCGCTTGCTCGCGCCCGTGCCGCTCGGCATCATCCTCGGCCTCTTCGCGGGCAAGCAAGTCGGCATTTTTCTCGCGGCCGCCATTGCCATCAAGGTCAGGCTCGCGCCCATGCCGACAGGCGGAACGTGGCGCGCCCTCTATGGCGTCGCGATCCTCGCGGGCATCGGCTTCACGGTGTCGCTGTTCATCGCCGGTCTCGCCTTCACGGGTGAGCCGGAGACGCACGCCGCGGCCAAGGTCGGCATCTTGGTGGGCTCGATCCTCTCGGGCGTCGTGGGGTTCGTGGTCCTGCGAACGTTGCCGCGTCGTTCGCTATAGCGGTCGAGAAAACCCGAAGCTCAGCGAGCGAGGGCATCACGCAGCGGCGTCGCGAACGGGGTCACCACGATCTTGCACTCGAGCTTCACCCCCGCGTTCACGTCGGCGAGCGCTTTCTTGTAGGTGCCCTCGAACGGGTCCGCTTTGGCGGCGGAGGTGAAGGCGTCGCGCGCGCCCTCGGTGTCGTTCTCGTATACGCCCAAGCAACCGCGCAGGTAGTAGGCTTTGCCGCGCTGCGTGGCCGTGGTCGCGCCCCGGGCAGCCGCGTCGAGAAACGTCTTGCCCGCTTCGACGAGCTTGCCGACCTGCGCCATGTACGTGAAGGCGCCCCACACCTCGGGGTCATCGGGGTTGGTCGTGAGCACGCGCGGAATAAGCGCCGCGAGACCGTCGCTGCTCTTGGCGGATGGCAAGAGGAACCAGGTGACGAGCGCGATACGCTGAGTGGGGGCGCTGTCCGCTCGAGCGCTCGACATGCGATCCGCGGCTTCGATGGCGCGCTCCGCCGCCGCCGCGTCGACGGCGTCACCGACCCCTTTCGCCGCGAGCGTCGTCATGACCCGCGCGAAGTCTCGTCCCGTGCCCTCGGGGCCGAGCACGTCGATGAGC
>JBDHVB010000228.1:0-8818 GCA_039809465.1 Myxococcota bacterium | reverse complement strand
AGGCGAACTACGACAATCAGCTCACCGACGGCCTCACCCTGAAGCTCATGGCGAGCTGGGGCCGTGACACACCCAACTTCAGCGTCGGCCCGCAGAAGATCGCGAGCAGCATCTACAGCACCGCGCTGCGCGGCGAGCTGCAAGCGAGGGTCGCCGAGTGGATGTCCGTTTCAGCGGGCTACGACGTCGTGCTCTCCGACTACACCACCGACCTGCGCTTCCCCGATTTCCAGATGCCCGGCGAAGAGGATCCGGGTCCGTACGCGACCGCGCGCAGCCGCGTCTTCAAGGGCGGCGGCTGGTTCACGCGGCCCGCCATCTACATGCAGTCGCGCATCACGCCCCTCGCGGGTCTCGAGGTCGTGCCGTCGCTGCGCCTCGACTACGACAAGGAGAACGACAACCTCGACTTCGGCCCACGCTTGAACGCGCGCTACGACGTGCACCCGACCTTCCCGCGCACCACCATCAAGGGCGCGGCGGGTCTCTACTTCAAGCCGCCGGTCTGGCGTGAGTCGCTCCCCGTGGTCGGCTCGCCAGGCCTCCAGTCGGATCGCGTGCTCGCCCAATCGCTCGGTGTCGAGCAGGAGCTGGCGCGCGCATTCACCCTGTCGTTCGAGGGCTTTCACAAGAGCCTCGATCACCTGGTGTCGCGCACGCCCGACGCGAACGGCAGCCTCGTCTCGAGCAACCGCGGCACCGGCCGCGTCTTCGGCAGCGAGCTCCTGATTCGCTACGACGGCGAGCGCGCCAGCGGCTTTCTCGCCTACACGCTATCGCGGTCGACCCGCGTCGACACGCCCGGCGAAGCGCGACGCTTGTTCGAGTATGACCAGACGCACATCCTCACCGCGCTGGGGAGCGTCAAGCTCGGCAAGGGCTGGCTCCTCTCGGGCCGCTTCCGCTTGGTCAGCGGCAATCCGTACACGCCGTGCATCGGCGGCCGCTTCGATTCCTCGTCGGGGCAGTACGGCTGCGTCACGGGCCGCGAGTACAGCGCGCGCATGCCGATGTTCCATCAGCTCGATCTGCGCATCGAGAAGAGCTGGTCGTTCACGGCCTGGAAGCTGTCTGCTTACGCGGACGTCATCAACGTCTACAACCACAAGAACGTCGAAGGTCCCGTCTACAAGTTCGACAACTCGCAGGCGGGCTTTGCCTACGGCCTGCCCTTCTTCCCCAGCATCGGTGTGCGAGGTGAGCTATGAGAGCGTTACTGGTCGCGGTTTGCGTGAGCGTCGTCGCCTGCGCGGATGACTTCCCACCAGCGTCGCGCCTCGAAGGCGCGCGCGTCCTCGCGGTGGTCGCGGACGAGCCGTTCGCCCGCCCGGGGGCTACCGTGCAGCTCGACATGCTGGCGCTCTCGCAGGACGGCACGCCGCTCGAGATTGCCTGGTTTCCGGGCTGCGAGAACCCACCAGGTGATCAGGCGGGCCGCTGCTTGGACACGCTCGACACCACCATCACCCTGGGCGACACGCACTACGCGCTCGCCATCACCCCCGACATCATCAGCCGCCGGCCAGCGACGCCGGGCAACACGCCCAAGTACGGTCTCGCCTACGTGTACTTCGCGGTCTGCGCCGGCAGGCTGGTGAACGTCGACCCGCCACGGCTCGGCTTTGGCGTCGATTGCGTCGACGCGGCTGGGACGTCGCTCGGCGCCGAGAGCTTCGTCGTCGGCTATACGCCGATCTATGCCTACGACGAGGTGACCAACACCAACCCACAAATCACCGACATCGCCATCGCGGACACCATCGCCGCGTGTGAGGCGAAGGACATCGATGATTGTCCCGATGTCGATGTCCTCGTGTACGTCGACCCGTCGCAGGTCGAGCTCGACTACGCCTCGGTCGCGGCCGGCGAAGATCCGGTGAAGGAGCTGCTGTGGACCAGCTTCTTCGTGACCTCCGGCGAGATGGTGAGCGACACGCGCCTCATCGCCGACGGCGGCACCTTCCGCGACCCCGACGACAGCAAGGGCAAGTGGCACGTCGAGCCCGGCTACCGCGGACCGGCGTCGATCTACGTGGTGCTGCGCGACAGCCGTGGCGGCAGCAGCTGGATGCGGCGCGACGTCACCATCGAGTGAGTCAGTCGATGTAGCCGAGGGAGCGTAGCCGGCTCGTCACCGCGCGGCGCTCCCTCGCGGTGTACCCGTCGCCGAGCTTGGGCGCGGCGGCGACCCCCTTCGGGAGTGGTTGCTCGAGGAGCTCGTACACCAAGGCGCCTGCCTGCTCGATGGTCGTCCGCGGGAGCGTCGCGGCGGCGATGCCCTCGCCGTGCACGATGAGGATGCCCTCGCGGCGGTGCACACCGGCCATACCCGCGCCCTTGGCCGCGGAGAACTCGTCGCGCGCCATGATGCGCACGACCTCGCCAGGGCCGTCGCTGCGCAAAAACGATGGGCGGTAGCCGCCGGGCCACGCGGGCTCGATGATGAGATCGGGCGCGCGCGTGAGATACGGCCCGGCCATCGGCGTCTCTTCACGCAGGTGCACCGCTTTGACGAGCGGCGCGTCGGTCACGGGATCACGCAGCGCGAGCACCAGCTCACGGATGCGCTCCTTGAGCAGCTTGGTCTGCGATTCGAGGAGCGTGCCCAAGGCGAAGTCGTCGGCGCGATGCAGCCAGATCGATGGCGCGTAGTCGAGCTCGTCCGAGAACGCGTACGTCCGTGTCCAGTCGATGGGGCTCACGAGTAGCCGCTGTTGCAGACGGGCGCGCGCGCCCTCGGGGAGTGTACGCACGAGCGGACCCATGATCTCGGGCGGCAGCTCCCCCAGCGCCCGGCGCACCAGGCGCTTCACGGGCCCGGCGCCGCGCCCTTCACGGAAGCGCAGCAAGCCCGTCCGCTCGAGCAAGCGGTTCAAGTGCACCGCGGTCGTCGAAGCGCCTCCAAAGCCGTGATCGCTCACCACCAGGACGCGCGTGTCGGGCCATGTCCGCGCAAGCAGACTGCCGATGAGCTGGTCGAGCTGCCGGTAGACGCGCGGCAAGGCATCGCTCTGCAGGACGGCACGCGGCGAGCCGGCGTCGAAGGTGTGCCAGAGATGATGCGCGGCGGTGTCCGAGGCCTGCAGGTGCGTGAAGAAGACGTCCCAAGCCTCGCGCCCGTACAGCGCGGTGAGGAGCTTCTCCTTGCGGGCGATGTCGGCGCACAAGGCGTCCGCGGCGAGGGTCAGCCGGCCTGGCCCTTGGCGATGCTCGTTGAACGTCGCGTAGCGGTAGCCGCCCAGCTCCTCGAGCTGCGGATAGAAGCTCGCCGGCGACACCGATGCGCGCGAGGCTTTGTGCACGCCCGGCGCGTCGAACCCCGACACGCACACCCCGTTGAGCTCGAGCGGCGGATAGGTCCCGGGCACGCCAATCGACGCGACGCGCAGACCACGCCGTGACAGCACCTCGAGGAAGGTCGACAGACCACGCAGCGCGCCGCTCGCCGGCGTCAGCGCATAGCCACGCCGCACGAAGATGTCGGTGACGCCGTGCTCCCCCGGCGTCGCCCCGGTGAGGAACGAGGTCCAGGCCGGCAGGGTCGCGGGCGGCATGGTCGAGAGCAGCTCGCCTCGGGCGCCCTCGTGCATGAGCCGCGCGAGGTTCGGCATGTGCCCCGCGGCGATGAGCGGCTCGAGCAGATTGAAGCTACCGCCATCGAGACCAATGATGAGCAAACGAGGCATCGGCTATTGCCAGTGCCTCAAAGCTTGGGGACCGCGCAACGCTCAGTCGATGTAGCCGAGCTCCCGCAGATCGCGCTCGGTCTCGGCGTCGATGCGCTCGACGACGGTGGCGCTCTGCGCCGCATGCCGCTTCTCGTAAGCGCGCAAGCTATTCAGGAGCGTGGCCCAGCGTGGCTCGCGCAGCGTCTGTTCGCTCGACAGGTCACGCTGCTCGAGCGGATCTTTCGCCATGTCGAAGAGCTTCACGGTCTCGCGGTCGAAGGTGACGCTCGGCAGCAGCGACTTCTTCTTCACCGTCGCCATGAACTGCGCCTCGTCCGCGGGGAGCTGCCACACCACCTTGTCGGTGAGGGTGCGCAGCATGCGGCGCTTGATGCCGAAGTTCGTGAACTCGGCGATGACCGAGCGCGGCTTGCCGGGGTTCGCCATGAGCGCGAACAGATCGGTGCCCAGGAGCTCCGGCGAGGTCTTCAAGCCAAAGCCGTGCGCGATGGTCGGGAACAGGTCGATGCTCTGCGCCAGCACCGGCGAGTAGGCGCCGCGCTTGCTCATGTGCGGCGCCTTGATGATGAGCGGCGCGCGCACGATCTCGTCGTAGAGGTGGTGGGCGTGCAGGAAGACGCCGTGCTCGCCGAAGGCCTCGCCGTGATCGGCGGTGAGCATGATGGTCGCCTTGTCGTAGACCCCGAGCTCCTTCAAGCGGCCGAAGAAGCGGCCCAAGGCGCGGTCGGTGTACGCGATAGCGCCATCGTAGGTCTCTTGCATGCGCGTGACCTGGGCCGGCGTGTAGTTGCCGATCTCCCAGTGTGGTGTCCGCACGAGCGGAACGCTCCCGTCGGTCACGTAGCGCGTTTCGAACTCACCCGGCGCATGGTACGGGTCGTGGGGGTCGACCATGAACACGAAGAGGAAGAAGCGCTCGTTCTTGTGACGCTCGACGAACGGCAGCGCCAGGTCGACGACTTCGTCGGCCGTGGGCAGCCCCTTCCAGTGCTTGACGGTGTCCGCGAACTCGGTGAAGCCCTGCGCGAGCCCGAAGGCCGACGCGGCGTTGCCGTTGCCGATGACGGCGCCGGTCGGGATGCCGTTCTTGGCGAGCAGCTCGGCGATCGTCGTGAACTGATCACGAAGCTTGTCGGCCTCCCCTTGCACCTGGTGGTCGCTGGGTAAGAGGCCGGTGAGGATCGACGCGGTCGACGGCCGGGTCCAGTTGGCGTTGACGAAGTAGTTGGTGAGCGTGACGCCGTCGTCCGCCAAGGCGTTCATCACCGGCGACGGATTACGGGCCGCGCCGTACGGGCTCAGGCGGTCTGGACGCATCGCGTCGACGACGACCACGATCACCGGGCCGTTGTCGGCCTTGGCGTGGAGGGAGGCCACCGCTGGACGCGTCAGACCTTTGAAATAGTGGGTCGAGGTATCGGGGGCCGCCGAAACAACGGCGGCAAGGCTCAATGCTAGCCACATCGTACATGCACAGTCGCTTCGCCACGCGTCGCTGTCAATTTCGTGGCTTCGCTGCTACGATGCCGCGCGTGAAGAGCTTCCGGGCAGCACCCACACTTCGCTACCTCGCCCTCGTCATCGGCTGTGCAGTGCTGTTTGCCTCGGGGCCGCTCCGCGCCGATGACATCGCCCTCGCCGGCCAGCCCTACACGGGCCGCCTGCAGTTCGTGTTCGTGGGCGCCTCGCTGGTGCGCCCGGCGCCAGGCACCACGAACGGCGTCGACTGCCTCTACAAGAGCGCGTCCGCGGTGGTCCGCGCCTCCGACCTCCCCGAGCGGCCGCGCGTGCGCTCCGCGTTCCTCTACGTGGGCGGCTCGCTCTTTGGCGACGACGGTCCCGACTACCCGGGCATCGAGATCTTCGACACCGACGGCATCTCGGGCGAGGCCGATCCGGCCTTCGTCACGCAGCGCGCCCGTGAGGCCGCCGACACTTCGGTGAGCTTGTTGCTCCCGGGGCGCGTCACACCCGTGACCATCCAAGCGCGAACGACACCGGCGGTCACCACCTTCTTCAAGTCGGAGGGCACCGAGGAGGGCAACATCGCCTTCTTCATGTCGCGCTTCGACGTCACCGATCTGGTCGCGACCAACGGCGGCCTCGACGGCGCCTACACGGTGAGTGACGTGACCGCCGATATTTGCTTGGGCACCGAAGCCGTCTGCGAAGACGGACAGACCTGCACGACCCAACCGCCGCCGGGCTCGGGTCGTCCGCAGGGCACGCACACCAACGCCGCCGCCTCGTGGGCGCTCATGCTGGTGCTCGAGGACGACGCCCTGCCCTTGCGCACCATCGGTCTCTTCGAGGGCCTCGAGCAGGTCTCGGGCACGCGCAACTCCATCACGCTCGACACCGTGAACCCCATCTCGAACCCCGCCGCGGGACGCCTCGCCTTCTACGCGCTCGAGGGCGACTTGCTGCTCGCCAACAACGATCCGTCGAAGCTCCCCTGCGGCGCCGACGAGTTCATCCAGGTGAACGGCAGCATCAGCGGCAGCGGCCCGGGCTTGTGCTTGAGCGACGACGACAACCCCATCGGTAACATCTTCAACTCGACGATCAACAGCGAGCCGCGCCGCCCGGACGGCCCGACCTGCACGACGCCCGACACGCTCACCTGCTGCGGTGGTGACGGCCTGTGCGGGGTCACCGGCGTCGACATCGACCGCTTCAACATCAGCCAGGCGCTCGAGCCCAACGCCCGCCGTGTCAGCGTCACCTACGGCACCGCGAGCGACCGTATCGCGCTCGCCGTCATGGCCCTCGAGGTCGACGTGTTCCAGCCGTCGCTCATCGCCGACACGCAGATCCGTCCGCTCTCCGCGGTGAACGGCAAGGTGCAGGTCGGTGGCGAGCTGCTCTATTCGATCGCCATCAGCAACACCGGCAACG
Organism: Myxococcota bacterium; assembly: GCA_039809465.1. Lineage (GTDB taxonomy): Bacteria > Myxococcota > XYA12-FULL-58-9 > XYA12-FULL-58-9 > JALHOP01 > JALHOP01. The sequence continues at coordinate 2,231 of JBDHVB010000228.1, read as the reverse complement.
TCCCGGCCACTGGCGTGCGCGTGCAGATGTCGGCGCCGCCGCGCGTGCAGGGCTTCGAGGTCTTGAGCGTCCCCGAGGGCTCCACGAACCTGTCGATCAGCGGCGGCGGTGGCGACAACAACACCGGCCGCGTCTTCGTCCAGGACTTCGACGTCCCCGCGGGTCAGATCCGCGAGATCCGCGCGCGCATGATCACCGCCTGCGACGCGCTCGCCACCGAGCTCAAGCCGGTCGCCGCCGTCTCCTCCGCCGAGATCCCCGCCTTCAACGTGGCCGCGATACCGGTCAACGTGAACGGCCCAGGCACCGGCGCCTGCGACGGTCTGGACCCCAATGGCTCGTTCGGTGATGACCCCGACTTCGGACCCCAGCGCGTGTTGCGCGGCGGTGGCGGCTGCTCGGCCGAAGCCGCGGTGCCATTGACCGCTATCGCGACCGCCTTGGCGCTCCTCATGCTCGTGCGCCGCCGTGGAGGTGCGCGATGAAGCGCCTGCTCGCCGTGAGCCTCGCCGCCTGCGCACTGGCATGCGCCGAGCGCTACGATCCGAAGAACGATCCCAACGCGACGCCTCCGTCCGAGGCCATCCCCGACATCGACGCCATCCCCGGCGTGCAGTGCGAGACCGACGGCGGCCTCATGCGCAAGATCGTCATGGCGAACGGCACGGTGTTTTGCATCGACGTCTTCGAAGCCGGCCTCGACGACGGCGCGCGCGGCAACGCCTTCCAGGCGACCCTCGACACCAGCGACACCACCGACGGCAGCACCACGGCGCGCGCGGTCGCGGGCCTGCAGATCGCGCCAGCCGCGGGCGTGTCGTTCTATCAAGCGAAGGCCGCCTGCGAGAACGCCGGCAAGCGCCTGTGCACCCAGGCCGAGTGGGAGCGCGCCTGCCGTGGCCCCAACGCGCTCATCTATCCCTACGGCGACGCGATGGACGAGAAGGCCTGCAACGGCTTCTTCAACTACTCGACGTCGAACCCCTTGCTCACCGGCTCGCTCGACACTTGCGGCAGCGACTTCGGTGTCTTCGACATGTCCGGCAACCTCTCTGAGTGGACCTCCACGAAAGCCGAGCGCATCCCCGGGAGCGGCGTGCTCAACGACCGCGCCGTGCGTGGCGGCAGCTACAACGGCAACAACGTCGCCCTGCGCTGCGTCGGCGAAGAGTACCGCGACGCCCCCTTCAACGCTCCCGCCGACCGCGGCTTCCGCTGCTGCTTGTAATGCCGTGAGCCGCGAGCGCCTCGAGAAGCTAGGGCCCGTCATCGCCCGCCGTCAGCCCGACCTCACCGTGCTCATGGAGAACGTCCACAAGCCGCACAACTTCTCCGCGGTGGTGCGCACCTGTGACGCGGTCGGCGTCCTCGACGCGCACGCGGTGATCCCACCGGGCAGCATCAGGGCGAACCCCGCGGTGGCGCAGAGCGCGGAGAAGTGGGTGCGCATCCACACCTACACCAACGTCGTCGCCGGCATCGCCGCCATCCGCGATAGAGGACACAAGCTGATCGCCGCGCACCTCTCGCCACGCGCCGTGGATTTTCGCGCCTACGACTACACGCAGCCGACCGCGTTGCTCCTCGGCCAAGAGCTCGACGGCGTCACCGAGGAGGCGCTCGCCCAGGTCGACGCCGAGGTCGTCATCCCCATGGTGGGCCTCGTGGCCTCGCTCAACGTCTCGGTCGCCGCCGCGGTCATCTTGTACGAGGCGCAGCGCCAGCGTGAAGCCAGGGGCATGTACGCCACGCCGCGCTTGAGCGACGAGGAGCGCCAGCGCCTGCTCTTCGAGTACCTGCACCCCGACATGGCCGACTACTACACGCGCCGCGGCGAGCCCTACCCCGCCATCGACGGCGACGGACACATCGTCTTCAAGAAGTGATCGGCCGCGGGGAGCACGGAAAATCAACTGCGCCACGGCTGCGCACACGACGGCAGCCGGCTGGCACCACCTCCGATGATGGAGATGCGTTGCAAATCACGGCACGCCCTAAACTTCGGAGCTCTACATGAACGCCCAGCAAATCCAAGGCACCCAGGTCGCGTCGATCGAGTCCGCTCTTCAGGACACCCTCAACGCAGCCAGCGAGGTCTTCAAGACCCGTAACTTCCCGACCAAAAGAGCTCTGAGCACGCCCGTGCAGAGCGATGAAGCCAAGAAGGCCCGCGAGCTCATCAAGAAGAAGCCCGTCAGCCCGCGCCAGGCCGGCTAAGGAATCGTCTTCGG
>JBDHVB010000227.1:0-8847 GCA_039809465.1 Myxococcota bacterium | reverse complement strand
CCGTGTTTTAGCTGCACGTTCGCGACAACCGGCATAGCGGACGGGCAGTGCGCACCCGTGCTCGACCTGCAAGATCCTCTCGACCAGTGTCCGGGAGGAACGGCGTGCAACGGCGCTGGTGCCTGCCATGCACGACCGACAGGCACCACCTGTCGCGACGCCGGCGAGTGTGCAAGCGGCTTTTGCGCGGATGACGTTTGTTGTGACGTGCAATGTGACACGCCATGCGTGAGCTGTGTCAGCGCCGAGACCGGCGGCATGGATGGAGCTTGTTCTCCCCTGCCGCTCGCGACCGAAACGGCGGACGAGTGTGTTGGCGCACCAGTTTGCGACGGCACGGGTCACTGCGTGCTCGAAGAGGAACGCGTCACGTGCACGAGCAACGCGCTATGCAGCAGCGATATTTGCTGCGGTGGAGTTTGTCGTGGAGGCTGGATATCGATTGGGCCGGAGCTCGCCAGCGGTACCTTACGCGCCATATGGGCCGCGGCAGCTGACGATATCCATGTGGTAGGCGATAGCGGTCTGATTCGGCACTACGATGGTGACGTTTGGCGTGACGTCGACGTTGTCGGGCTCGCGGATACGAATCTCGCGGCGGTCGATAGCCGCGACGGCAGTGTGGCGATCGTCGGCGCTGGCGGAGCTGTTGTTCTCTATGACGGCGCGACTTGGACGACTCTACCTAGCCCGGGCGCCATCGCGCTCAAGGTCGTGGCGCTGGTGTCATCGACCGAGATCTACACCGCCGGCGTGTCGTCCGTCTATCGTTGGAACGGAGCCACATGGACCGCCATCGCGGACAGCAATGACGACTGGCGCGCTCTGTGGCGGCGGGACTTCGAGGTCTACGCGAGCAGCGCCAATGGTGCGTTCGCGAACGTGCAAAGAACGACCCTTGCCCGCTATAGCTGGCCGGGAGGGCGACTTGGCGCACCTGCATCGAGCGCCATTCATGCGGGAGCCGCGTTGCCTGGCGGCGAGCATTTGGTGGTGCTGGACGGCGGCCTCGTCGAACGTACCAACGGCGCAACGCACACGAACGAGCTCTCGAGCGGCAGCTACGTTGGTGTGTCGACGGCTGGAGCCGTTCGCTTTGCGGCCAATTCGAACGGAGAGATCTGGCGTTTCGAGGGCACTTGGACGAGCCGCACTCCAGGTGCGACGGGGTTCATCGGTATCGCAAGTCCTGACGGCTGCTCCGCTTTCGCGCTCTTGCCTCGCAACGTATTGAAGTATTGACGATGCGAACTTGTCAAAAACGTGTTAAACGAGAATATCCTTGCTGGCTTTGCGTCTTCCTCCAAGGCGCAACTCAATAGCAATTGAGGTTTCCTCATGTGTGCGATCCGATATGCGCTCGCGTCGTGTCTTGCATTCAATCTCGCCCTGGTGGCGTGCAACGAGCGTGATCCAAGACCCATCGATCCGGGCGACGGCGACGAAGTCAACGACGAGGGCCTTCCGGGCCGGGTGCGGATCCGCGTCGTTCATGCATCGCCAGATGCCGGATCGCTGAGCTTCACGGTCGCTGCCTCCGGCGAAGCTGCTGAGCAGCTGTTCGATGGCACAGCGCTGGACTATACGAATCTTTCGGCGATCGATACCGTGGACGCTGATGTCGAGCTGCGAATCGCGGGTCAGGCTGTCGCGGGCGGGTCAACCGTGGCGCAATCCGCTGCCATCACGTTGAGCGCCGACAAGACGTATCTCGTGATCTTTGCAGGGTATGCGAGCCCGGTGAACAGACCGGTCGTTGGCGCACAGCTGCTACAAGTGGTGGTGCTCGAAGAAGGTCTAGCGACGCCACCCGCCGGGATAGGACGTGCTCAGCTGCGCTTCGCCAACGCAGCGTTCGACGTCTCGCCGTTGGCGATTGACGTGAACGAGGTCGACCGGCTCACCCCGTTCTTTTCGATGGTGGGTTTTGGCGAAGCAACACCTATTGGGGGAAGCGATGTGCTTATCGGATCTAGGAGACGTTTCACGGTCTTCAGCGCAGATGGCACCGAAGCGATGTTCACGTTCCCTGTCGCGGACCTGGAGCAGTTCACCGCAATTGCCATCGGGAGCCGCGCACGGCCGCTCAACGCCGCAGATGGCTTGCGTCTCATCCTCGTCCCTGCCGCGAGGACATCATTGACCGCGAGCTCACCAGTTGGGCCGGACGCAGCCGTTTATCTGATGCAAGCGTATCCAGAGTTCGCGACAATGACGTTCGCGATTGGGTACGGCGATGCGATTCATCGCATCGATCAGGACCCGAACACCCCAGGAGAACAACCTACAGGCTTCGGGGAAGTCACTCCTCGTGTCTTCGTCACACCGAACGGCATTGACGGTGAGCGTCAACTCACGATCGAGCTCGGCTCCGGACCACGTTACGAGTACCTGCCACCCATGGCGAGTGGTTCGACGAATCTGATGGTATTCACCGGGTTTGAAACACCAGGTAGCAATCAACAACCACTCACGATGATCGGCTCCATTGTCCCACCGGTGACGCCGACGAACGCCACCGCAAACGTGACGCTCGTACAGGCCGGCTCCGATGCCGACGTCCTGACCTTCGCGCTCTCTGGGGATTCCTATTCCGCCAGCACAGGCGTCGCGTTCGCCGGCGTCAATGCCACGGCCGCGTTGGGCGTCCCGACCACGAGCAACGTCACGTTGAACATTGACGAGGCATCGTTCACGAAGTCATTCGCGCTGCTCCCGGGAACGCCTTACGTGCTGGTTTCATACGGAATCACTGCCGTTACGGGTCATTCGTTCCGATGCGGGCTGCTCCCGTTCACCACGGCAGGCCAGCTCGGCCCCGTCGTGACGCTCATCGAATAGCCCGCAATAACAGACTCTCGGACAAACGCTCGTCACTGTTTTGTGTTACTCTCGCGAGTCGCTCGCTTGCACAAGGAGTCCCCGATGCGCAGGGCTCTCGTTCTCGTTCTAGGTGCCTGCACGGTTGGCATGTCGGCGACATGGGCAGCATGCGGGTCTGAGCAGGCACAGCTCACGCCGTCGAGCGTGCGCGTCGATATCTTGACGGACTACGCACCTGGCTTGGAGTTCGACGAGGTCGTCGTCGCGCTCGAGGAGCAGCGCATCAGCGTCGTGGCCCAACCTGGTCAAGCGTGGGTGCCAGCAATTAGCGTCGGCTCCCTGTCGCTCGCGCCCGGCGCGCATACGCTTGCGGCGTCACTCCGCAATCATGGAGCAGACGTCGTGGCCAGACCAGTGGACGTCGAGGTCACCGGCGCCACGGCGGTCGAGGTTGCTCTGACGCGCTCGTGCGCGGACGTCGCGTGCTCGGCTCCGGCGGCGTGTCACGCCGGGACCTGTGTCGACGCCAAGTGCAGCAACCTCGCTCCCAGCGCCTGCGGGGAGGCCGAATGCTCGGCGCGCACCGACTGCCCTCCCTCCAGCGGCTGTCTCGTCGCTCAATGCCGGAGCTCCGTTTGTCTGGCCATTGTCGATGATCTCAGGTGCGCCGATGACGAGCACTGTGATCCCACGAGCGGTTGCGTGCCTGACGCGGTGTCCGTGATGTCATGCGACGGCCAAGAAGCGGGGACCACGTGCCGTCCAGCCGCCGGGGCGTGTGACTCGCCAGAGGTATGCGATGGTGTATCAGCGGAGTGTCCGGCCGACAGCTTCCTCACGGCAGGGGTCGTTTGCCGAGCCGCGACCGACACGTGCGACAGAGAAGAGACCTGCAGCGGCACGAGCGCCCACTGTCCACTCGATGCGGTCGCGGCCGCAAACACGCCGTGCGGGACGGAGCCGACGGAGCCGTGTGACCGCGCCGATGTCTGTGATGGCGTTTCCAAGAAGTGCTACGACGCGGTGCAAAGCTTCGGCATCGTTTGCCGTGAGCGCGCCGACTTCGATGTACCCCTCAATCCGGGAGGCTGTGACATCGCGGAGTCATGCAACGGGGTGTCGAAAGAGTGCCCCCCAGACGCGCGCGAGCCGCCGACAAAAATCTGCCGGGCCGCAAGTCCGACGACTGCCCCAACGTGCGACGTACAGGAGCTCTGCGGCGGCGCCAATCGTTGCCCACCAGACGCGGTCAAGGGCAACGGAACATTGTGCGACGCGGCAAGCGCTTCAGTCTGCGATGCTGACGACTACTGCGATGGCGTGAGCAAGTTCTGTCCGGAAAGCTACCTCGTCGGCAATGTCTGCCGTGCCGCCGTTGGAGATGGCTGCGATGTCGCCGAAATCTGTAGCGGCCTCGACGCGGATTGCCCCGCGGATGCCAAGCGCCCGGCAGGTTACCAATGCCGCGCCGCCGGAGGGATCTGCGGCGTTGCCGAGTATTGCGATGGGGCATCCAACAGCTGTCCCGCCGACCAACACAGACCTTCCGGGACAAGCTGCGGTGGCTCGACATGCCACACGTCGGGGACGTGCACGGGAACCTCGCCGACAATGTGTTCAGGCGAGGGTCAACTTTTGCCCGCGGGGACACCGTGCCCCTGTAGCGGCGACCGATGCGGGTTCTGTAGCTCCATAGGCACGTGCAGCAATTGCAGTACGGCGAATTGCGACTTCTAATTGCCCGAGGTGGTGCCAACTGGAGCGCGTGGCGTTAGGCGCTCAGGCCAGAGCAACATCGAGCGCTCGGCATACTTTGCGTACGCCTCGGTCCGCGCTGTGAATCCGCGCCCCGTGGGTCGAAGCCGTGATGACGACTTGCGCGTCGGCCCAACCAATCCCTGCTCCTGCGAAAATTCGTCGATGACGCTCGATGAAGCCACGCGTCGCGGCGGCGCTCGGTGACGGCAGGCTAGGCAACGCCAAAAGGTCATCCGTGAAGGTCCTGGGTAGCCCACTCCCCAGCAGAAGCTCGCCGATGACCACATCACACGTCCGGACATGCTGTTGGAGCAAAAAGCTCACGAGCTGCGCGTCTCTCGAGCGTAAGTGGCGTATCCAGGCATTGGTGTCGACGAGGATCACTTCCGCCACGCAGATCGCTTGGACCGCTGTGCGCGCTTCGCCGTGCCGCCCATCCGCGCGAGTCGCTCGGCAGCTTCCTGGGCAAGCAACGCTCGGAGCCCGCGCTCGACCAAAGCGGTCTTCGTCACTCCCGGGTGAGCCTCCGTCACCTCCGCGAGGAGTGCCTCATCGATGTTCATCGTCATACGCACTGTATGCATGCATACATACTGTCTGTATGCATCCGCGTGTGTCAATCGGCGGCGGGCCGCCTCGTAGACCTCAAAAACCCCCGGACCGTCAGCGGTGCCCACCCGACGCCACCGCACCGCCACTCGACAACCCAACGATGTCGGTCTTGATGTCGGCGGCGAGGAGCTTTGCCACCTCGGCGATGGCCTTGGCCTGCGCGGCGCCGTCGCCCAAACCGACCGCCTGCGCTTCACGGCTGTGCTCGGCGATGAGCTGGCCGGTCCAGATGTCGTAGACGAACACCTTGGCCTTGGCCTCGTGCCACACCGAGCGGGCGCCCATACGGTTCGCGAAAGCGGTCTGCACCGTGCCGAAGACCACGACGTCGATGGCGCCGTCGGCGAGCTCCGAGATGTCCTTCAAGGCGAGCTCGGTTTGACGCGGTGACGCGAGAATGGTGACGAAGCGCGGCGCCAGCGCCTCGGGCTTGTCCATGCCGGCGGCGGCGAGGGCGTCGACCATGCTCTTCACGGCTGGCTCCGCGGCGACCTTGTTGCTCTCCGCGGTGACCTCGAGGCTCACGGCGATGCGCGCGTTGGCCGAGGTGATCTCGCGCATCTGCACCGTCACCTCCGGCAAGGTCACGTCGGTGAGCTGGGGCGCGTCGAGGATGACGCGCGCCTGCATGCCGGTGCAGCCGGTCAGGTTGAAGCGCGCGGTGCCATCGCTCGCGGTCGCGACCGGACCGCCCAACGGCTGGGTGCCGTCGAGGGCGCGCAGCATCACCCCGTATGCCGAGGCCGTCGGGTTGTCACGCACCCGCGCGGTGACCACCGCCTGCTTTAGCGGACCCACGCCGCGGCGGAACGGCAAGCCATTGGGGCTGGTCACGAGCTCGAGCTCGGCGAGCCGCGCGAGCAAGGCTTCGCGCATCGCGCCACCTTCGTCCGTCGCGCAGGTGGTCACCCAGCTGCAGGCGCGCTGCTTCTCGCGGCCCTTGACCATGTTCTCGATGGCGGTCGCGAGCCGCGTCCCGTACGGGGCCCGCGGGTCGTCCGCGGCGTAGCTCGTGGCGTCGATGCGGGCCTGCATGAGGCGCGCGAGCACCGTCTTGTCGACGGCGACGAGCACGGCGTGCGTATCACCGGCGTCGCTCTTCTCCACCAGGTCGGAGCGCGGCACGGTGGGGCCGGGCGGCAGCGGCAGCTCGCCCCAGATCGCGTACTCGAGGGCCTTCAGCGCGGCGGTGCGCGCGTCGTCCTCGTTCTCGCCTTCACCGACCGCCACGAGGTAGCTGGCGAGCTCGGGCGGCATGACGCCCTTGCGCCAGGCGTTGGAGTCGTTCGGCGCCGCGGTTGGGCCCTGACCCTGCGGCGAGCCACAAGCGGTGGCGAGCACGAGCACGAATGCGAGCCGTTTCATGGGACCTCCAACGTCCTCTTGAAGTTATCCCAAGCGCCGCCGTTCTTCGGGGCGATTCCTTGGCGCAAGATCTGGAACCCCTTGGTGAGGAGCGCCGGCACCTTGTCGTCGGGCGTGGTCTTGGGCGCGTCACCGAGCTTTGGACGCTCCGCGAGGTCGAGCAAGACCTCCTGGGTCCCCGAGACGAACACCGTCGAGAACTGCGCGTCACCGCCGGCGCGCGCCTGCGCCGCGCCGTTGAAGTAGCCGGAGACCGCGGCGAAGAAGCGCTTGTCTTCCGAAGCGGACACGGCGCAAGCCCAGGCCTTGCGGATGAGCAGCCCCAGGTTGAACACATAGCGCAAAGCCTCGTGGTTCACTTGATCGTCGCTGCCGAGGTTGATGCGCAGGAGCTGCGGCACGCGGTAGCTCGCGTCCACCATCACGGCGCGCAGGGTCGGCTCGAGCTCCTTCCAGGTCTTGCTGGCGCCGACGTGCTCGCCGCGGCGCTCGATGGCCTGCGTCAGCGCGGCGATGAGGTGACCCCGCGCGGCGGTCTCGCGCAGGAAGAGCGGCTGCGAGCGGCCGACGTCTTGCGAGCTGAAGGCGCCGCTCGCCTCGGTGGTGAAGACCTGCGAGATGATGCCGTTCAACAGGTCGAAGTCCTCGCGCGCCAGCAGCGCGGTGGTGATTTGCTTGGCGGTCGTGTCGCCGCTGGTGATGGCGCGGGTGACCGTGTCATAGACCTGGATGTCGAAGTACTTGTTCTGGTTCTCGATGATCTCGTTCTGCTTGAGCGCCACGTAGAGCTGCAGCCCGGGCACGCTGAAGGCGAGCAGCGAGAACACGAGCATGAAGATGCGGCGCTTCACCACGAAGCGCATGAAGGCGACCGCGAACATCTTGCCGTCGTTGATGACGTCGTCGCGCGTCGGCCAGCTCTCGCGCGGCCCGGCGAACCCCGCCACGGTCTCGATGAGCGCCATGAAGCTGCGGACCACCCGCTGGCGATCGAAGATCGGCAAGATCATCGAGCCGGCGGCCTTGGCGATGCGCTTCTTGCGCTCGGCGGACTTGGCCTCGGCGGCGCGGAAGCGCTCGACCTCCTTGCGGAGCTGCTGGTTTTCGCGGCGCAAGGCCTCGGGGTCGGCCGGCGGAGGGGGCGCGTCGAACGAAGCTTTTGACATGGGTCCCGAAGATTAGCACCCCAACGCAACCCGCTGCACGTGCCTGACGATACTGGCGAATCCCCCTGGAGATTTATCGATGAAGGTCACGCCATTCCACCGCGTGGCAGGCGAAGTCTCGTCTGCCGCATCCTTGGCCAAGCTCCCGGCCGCCAAATCCACCAAAGTCGACCTCAAATCGGACGTCTTCAGCGCCGCCCCGGCCCCCAAGGCCGAGAACGCCGCGCCGGCCGCTGCCGCCGGCGTGGGCAAGAAGGGCGCTGCCGCCCTCAAGGCGCTCTTCGAGAACGAGCTGCACACGCTCGCCGACCGCTACCGCAACCGCTACGGCGCCTTCCCGGTGAAGAAGAAGGACTTCGGCTGGGACGTCGATGCCGCCGAGGCCAAGTTCAAGGCGGGGATCGTGGTCGACCCGGCGAAGAGCCAGGACGAGAACCTCGCCGCCTTCCAGCTGCACGCCCACCAGTTCATCAACGCGATGAACGACTACCACGTGAGCATGGCGCTCAACCGCACCGCCTCGGCGCGCCTGCCCTTCCGCATCCGCCCCATCGGCGACACCTTCGCCATCAGCTCCATCGACCGCGAGAAGCTGCCGCGCGAGAGCTTCCCCTTCTCCGAGGGTGACGAGGTCATCGCCATCGACGGCAAGCCGATCGCCGACGTCATCGCCGAGAACATGAAGTACCTGCCACACAGCAACGCTCTGGCGGACAACGCAGCGGCGGCGACCATGGTCACGGTGCTCCGCGGCCGCGTCGCCGAGCCGATGCCCACGTCGCAGACGCGCAGCATCACGGTGAAGCGCGGCGACGGCAAGACGCTCACTCACGACCTGTCGTGGAACGTCACCGAGGAGCGCATCAAGCCCAAGCTCCTGGGCCCCGGCTCGCTGAACATCCGCGGCCTCGAGGAGGAGCCGAAGATGCCCAGCCTCGACATGACGGCGCACCGCTACATCGACACGGAAGCGCTCGCGGCGGCCGGCAAGCAAGGCGGCGTCGACCCGTTCCTCATGGGTGGCCGCAAGACGCTGCTGCCTGATCTCGGCCCCATCATCTTCCGCACCGAGGCGACCAGTCCCTTCGACGCGTACATCTACCGCGCGCCGAACGGGAAGAAC
>JBDHVB010000226.1:0-8965 GCA_039809465.1 Myxococcota bacterium | reverse complement strand
CGGCGAGCAGCGTCAGCACGGCTCTGCGGGTTGGGTGCGCTAGGGCGCGGAAGACCTCCGAATCACTCATTTTAAAAACATAAGAATTGTCTTATGTGTTGGCAAGTGGGGAAAACGCCTTTGCGAACGAAAAGCGCCTGAACGAGAGCTCCTTGAACGAAAGCGCCTGGTCGATTTGCAGTGACCGAACGAAAGGAACGAAAGCACCCGGTGGATTCGCAGTGGCCGAACGAAAGCTCCTGGTCGATTCGCAGCACCTCGCAAGCGAAGGCTCTGGTCGATTCGCGGAGCCTCACGTAGAAGTCTTCCGTGGCCAGCCGCCGCCAAAAGCCGCCCTCCGGCATGTCCGAGGCCCTCCAGGAGGCTTTTCAATCCCTGGGCCTCACCGACGTGGCGCGCCGGCTCACCATCGGCCGAGCCTGGCGGCAGGCCGTGGGTGAGCAGATCGCCAACCGCACCGAGCCCGACTCTTTTCGCCGTGGCGTGCTCATCGTCAAAGCCGCCAGCGCCGCCTGGCAGAACGAGCTCGTCTTCCTGCGCGAGGACATCATCGCCAAGGTCAACGCAGCCTTGGGCGGCGAAATGGTCAAGGAGCTCAAGGTCGTCACCGGCCGCGTCACGCCCCTCACACGGTCCGAGAAGCCCGCCTGGGTGAAGGCCGCACCGCACCGCGACGACGTCGCCGCCGCCAAGGCCGTCACCCACGCGATCAAAGACGACAGCGTCCGCGAGGCCGTCGAGCGCGTGGTCGAAAAGGCCTTGAGGCACGAGCGTCACAAGTAGGTGCCATCCGGCCAGGGTGATTCGCACAACCACGCCTGCGCCCGGCCGATGATGAGAACACCAATGAACGCACTCGCCACTCGTCCGTCCGAAGCCCCGCAGCAGGTCGTCTACCACTACCCGATCCCCAAGGAGTTCATGGCGGAGATGGGCATCGCGATCCAGGAGGACTCTTATCCCCTGCCCTTCGCCGGCCGGCCGCAGCCAACCGATGAGACCATCAAGCAAGACGCGCGCGTTGGCGTCATGGCTCTCGTCAAGAAGTCGGTCGAGTCAGGCTCGCTCGCGACCGCGGCAGGCTTTGCCGGACACATGGTCTACACCAGCGCGCCGGCCATCATCGAGCGCGTCGCCGCGGGCGGTCCGCTATTGCAGAACCTGACCGCGCTCGACCTCAGCAATCCGTTGATCACGGGCGCCGCGCTCGTCGTCGGCATCGGCACGGCGTTCTGGAGCGCCAAGTCCGCTATCGAAGGCGCGCGAACCACGAAGGCCTTGGCGAGTCAGGCCCTCTTGTTCGAAGGCAAGGGCAATCCCGAGCTGCCGGCGTTACGCTCCAAGGCCGTCATCGCGACCGGCGCTGCCACGCAGTTGCTCTCGACCGGCGCGGTCGTCGCGGCCTCGGTCGGCACCATGCTCTCGCAGCCGCTAGGTTGGATCGCCGGTGGCGTCGCCGCGGTTGGCGCGGCGTTCGCTGGCATCGCGACCTGGGTCACCTCGTCGAACTGGGCCGGCATGCAGCGCCAAAACGAGCTCAATCACGAGGCCCACAAGGCCATCACTGCATTCGAAGCCGAGATCAAGCAGCTGCGGAGCCAAGAGAGCGAGAAAGCGCCAGCCAGCGCGACCTGATCAGCGCCCTTCGACCCAAGCCGCGACTTCAGCCGTAAAGTCGCGGACACCATCCCGATGCACCGCGAGCTGCGGCTCGACCACAGTGTCCGCCATAACGACACCGCCCTCGAACAACGAGTGTCGCGGCGCATCCCCTGCCCGCGCACCGACAGAACGGCGACGGCTCACCGCGCCACCGAGCCCCGTCCACGCCTCGAGCAGCTCCTTCGCGCGATCGACCGGCACCACCGCGCTCGCATACGCGCTCGTGCACGCGAAGGCCCGCGCCACGAAGTCGTTCAATCCCCCATGACGCTCATGCCGTGAGGCATCGCGCCCATCGTTCGGCGCCCTCCTCCCCTCCCCTGCGCGAAAGTACGGCGGGTTGAACACCACGTGCTCGACCCGCGGCAACACGAGGCTACGCAGGTCGCCCGACAACACCGTGACGCGATCCTCGAGTCCGTTTTCGCGTGCATTGCGCGCGACCAGCTCGGCCATCTCCGGCTGCACCTCGACCGCGGTGAGGCGCTCCGCTTTGCCAAGGAACAACAACGCGAGCCCCAGCACCCCGCAGCCCGCGCCCAGATCCATGACGTGCCCCGCCCGCCGCGCGAAGCCCGCGAGCAAGATAGGGTCGAGGTTGAAGCGATAGCCCTCCCCGCGCGCCGGCTGCCACAGGCGCAACCGCCCAGCGAAGATCGCATCATGCGTCACGTTCACCCCGCCGTTCTCGCATTGCGCCGCACCTGACCGCTAGTTACCGTGGCTCGCATGGCATTCGATCCCGAGGGTCCTTCCGCTGGCGACGCCGGCATCTTCGGCCTCGACATCCCGCCAGTCGACGCGGGGCTCGTGCTCATCCCAGTGCAGTTCGACGCGACGGCAAGCTACAGCCGCCGGGCGCGCTTCGGTCCAGACGCGATCCTACGCGCGAGCCACCAGATCGACCTCTTCGATCTCGAGACCGGCCGCCCCTACGCAGCCGGCATCGCCATGTTGCAATCGAACCCCGAGGTCGAGCGCTGGAACGGCGAGACCAGCCGCTGCGTCGACAGGGCCCGCGGGGCCACGAGCGGCGCCGACAAGAGCGCGGCGCGCGCCGAAGCGGACCGCTACGGCGAGCTCTTGAACCGCTGGGTCTACGAGGAGAGCCGGGCTTGGCTCGAGAGCGGCAAGATCGTCGGGCTCGTCGGCGGTGATCACTCCACGCCCTACGGCTGCATCCGCGCCCACCTCGAGCGCTATCCCGACATGGGCATCCTGCACATCGACGCGCATGCCGACCTGCGCGACGCCTACGAGGGCTTTGCCTGGTCACATGCCTCGGTCATGCACAACGTCGTGCACCGCCTGCCGGCCAAGAAGCTCGTGCATGTCGGGCTGCGCGACGTCGCCGAGAGCGAGATGACGATCATCGACCGCTCTGGCGGACGTCAAACGGCTTTCACCGACTTCGCGATGGCCGCCCATCTGCAGTCGGGGAAGCCCTACGGCGCGCTCGTCGACCGCATCATCGGGCAGCTGCCGCAAGACGTTTACGTGTCCTTCGACATCGACGGCTTCGACCCCTCGCTCTGCCCCAACACCGGTACGCCCGTGCCCGGCGGCCTCACCTGGCACCAAGCGACCGCGCTCCTCGCGGCCATCCGTGCCTCTGGGCGACGCCTCGTGGGCTTCGACGTCGTCGAGGTCGCGAGCAGCCCCGACCTCGCCGAGCAGTGGGACGGCAACGTCGGCGCGCGCCTGCTCTACAAGCTCTGCGGGCACGCTTTGGCGGGCAGCAAGGGTCGGCTGCGGCCCGCCTGAGCTCCGAGACTCGCGCGCTTGTCCGCCGCCCAGCCGCTTGTTATCGAAACGGCAAATAACGTGTCCGGGAGCTCAATTTGTTGCGTTGCAACGCCTTCGCTTTTTTGTCGCTCGTGCTCTTCACCGCCTGCGCGAAGTCCACGCAGACCACCGCGAAAACGGACGGCAGCGGCGGTGGCGGTGGCAAGAGCGAAGCTCCCATCGACACGAGCGACGCGCCGGGCGGCAAGCTCCCCACCTATGCAACGCCGCTCACCTACACCATCGAGCTCACCATCGACCCTGACCGTGACGCCTTCAGCGGCAAAGTCACCATCAACGTAAAGCTCGACGAGCGGCGTGACCACCTGTGGCTGCACGGCCAAGGCCTGCGCGTCGCCTCGGCCACCGTGAAGCTCGCCGACGGCACCTCGCAGCCCGTTCGCTATAGCGAGCAAGCAGGCAATGGCCTCGCCTTCATTGGCTTCCAGAAGACCGTCGAGCCGCAGGAGATCACCCTCTCGTTCGCCTACGAAGCCACGTACAGCGACGCGCTCGAGGGCATCTACACCGTCGCCGCGGCGGACAGGCGCTACACCTTTGCCCAGTTCGAGCCCATCTCGGCGCGCCTCGCCTTCCCCTCGTTCGACGAGCCGCGCTTCAAGACGCCCTTCGACATCACGCTCGTCACCAAGCGCGAGCACGTCGCCATCAGCACCACCACCATCGCCTCCGAGCAGGAGAGCGGCACGCTCAAGACCACCAAGTTCAAGACCACCGAGAAGCTGCCGACCTACCTCATCACCTTCGCGGTCGGTGACTTCGACGTCGTCGACGCCGGCGCCATCCCGCCGAACCCGGCGCGCAAGGAGCCGCTGCCGCTGCGCGGTGTCGCCGTGAAGGGCAAAGGCGGCGCCCTCAAGGAGTCGCTGCAGTACACCAAGGAGCTGCTCACCACGCTCGAGGGCTACTTCGGCATCGGCTACCCGTTCGGCAAGCTCGACATCATCTCCGTCCCTGACTTCGGCTACGGCGCCATGGAGAACGTCGGCGCCATCACCTTCCGCGACTACCTCCTGCTCATCGATCCGGCGACCGCCACCGTGCATCAACGCCGCGTCAGCGCCGAGGTCATCGCCCACGAGCTCGCGCACCAGTGGTTCGGCAACATCGTCACGCCCGCCTGGTGGGACGACATCTGGCTGAACGAGGCCTTCGCCACCTGGGTCGGTCACCGCGCCGTGCAGACCTGGAACCCGAACATGGGCGCCGCGCTCGACCGCGTGCACGGCGTGCACCAGGCGATGGACGACGACTGGCTGCCAAAGGCGCGTCAGATCCGCCAGCCGATCCCCAGCAACGATCAGATCTTCAACGCCTTCGACAGCATCACCTACATGAAGGGAATGGGCGTGCTCTCGATGTTCGAGAGCTTCGTGGGCGCCGAGGCCTTCCGCAAAGGCGTACAGCTCCACTTGAACAAGTTCCGCTTCGGCAACGCCACGGCGGACGACTTCTTCGCGTCGATCTCCGAGGGCACCGGCAAGGATCTCACCGCCGCCATGCGCAGCTTCATCGAGCAGCCCGGCCTGCCGCTCCTCGAGACCAACGTGCGCTGCAACGCGGGCGGCTCGGCGCGCGTGAGCATGAAGCAGTCGCGCGCCCTGCCCATCGGGGTCACCGACGAGCACGACCATGCGTGGCAGATCCCCGTCTGCATGCGTTACGAGAGCGGCGGCGCGAGCGCGCGTCAGGAGTGCTGGATGCTCGACAAGCCGGAGCTCGCGGTGAGCGTGTCGGGTCGCGGCTGTCCGAGCTGGCTCATGCCGAACGCGCGTGGCGGCGGCTACTACCGTTTCACCACCGACATGCCCACGCTCGACGCGCTGGTCTACGCCGCGACGGTCCGCAAGCTCGACGCCAGTGAGGTCGTGGCGCTCTCGAGCAACATCCTCGCGGGGCTGCGCAGCGGCACGGTGTCGGGCGCGGCGGCCTTGCGCTTCGCGTCCAGTCTGGCTGCTTCAGCGGACAGCCGCGTCGCCGGGACGGCCATGGCCATCGTCGCGGTGGTGCGTGACGACATCGCCTCGCCCCAGCTCGTGCCGAACGCCGAGCAGCTCGGCCGCGACATCTACAAGCGCCGCGCCGCCAGCATCTTCGTGACACCGGGCAGAGAGTCCGACGAGGCGCACCTCACCCGCGTCAAGGTCGCCTTCTTCCTCACCACCACCGCGCGCGACCCAGCAGTGCGCGAGGAAGCGACCAAGCGCGGCAACCAAGCGCTTCAGGCTCTCGAGCAGGGTCAGCCGCTCGACAAGATCGCCGAGACCGACATGCTCGCCACCGTCTTGAGCGCGGCCATCGACACGGGAGGACCCGCGACTCACGAGCGCGCCGCGGCCCTGCTCACGAGCGTCACCAACCCCGTGCTGCGCCGCGCGATCATCGCCGCCCTGGCGAGCACGCGCGACCCTTCGCTCGCCGAGAAGAGCCTGGCCCTCCTCCTGGGCGACCGGGTGCGCGTCAGCGAGCGCCACGCGATGTTCAAGACGCTCGCGGAGCACCGCGAGACGCGCGAGCTCGCCTGGCGCTGGTTGCAGGAGAACTTCGACGCGTACCTCGCGCGCGCGAGCCTCGCAGACCAGACGGTGCTCCCGCAGCACGTCGAGTACCTCTGCACTCCGGAAGCAGCCGAGAGCGTGCAGAGCTTCTTCGGCCCGCGCGTCGCGAGCATCAACGGTGGCGCGCACTCACTGAGCCTCGCCAAGGAGAACATCGCGGCGTGTGCCGCCATGGCGAACAGCCAGCGCGAGAGCGTCGAGAAGTTCCTGGGCACCATCAAGGTGCAGCCGGCCGCTGGTAAGTAGCCAGACGTAGAGGCTGGCGAGATCCGATGGACACGCGCCGAGACAACCGAGAGACTTCGCCGCATGCTCGAGACGCTGATGGTCATCGCCGTGATCGCGCAGTCGGGTGCCACGTTTCACACCCGCGTCGAGACGGGCGCGAACGCCATGGCGTACTCGTCGGCCGATCTGGCACGCGCCTTGGCGCCGCGCATGAACGGCGAGGTGCGTGCCTGGGAGGGACAGCCGCTCACGGAGCGTGACGTCCTCATCTCGGTGCTGGTGGGCGGCGACGGCGCGCTCGATCTCTCCGCCGCCGCGGGTGGGAAACGGCTGCTATTGCGGCGCAAGCTCCCCGTGAACCACGGGCCACCCGAGAGTCAAGCGCACGGCATGGCCCTGCTCATCGCCGAGTCGCTCGCGACGGTCTTGCCCGAAGGTGTGCGCGTGTTTCCAGCCCAAGAGACGACGCCCCCTCCACCCTCGGAGCCCGACGTCATGGCGTCCGCTCCAGCGGTGCAGGCGGTGGTCCCCGCGCCTGCGGCGTCCCACCGCGTGAAGCTCGGCTTGACGGTCGGGACGCGGGTGCTACTGCCGGACGCGGCGTTGCAGGCCGGTGGTGCCGCCAGCGCCGAGCTCTGGGGAGAGCGTTGGGGTGGGATGGCGCAGCTCGCCTATTTCGGCGCCGCGCGTGAGCGGGCCCGCGATGTCGCCTTGAGCCTCGACGATCTGGAGGCGAGCCTCGGAGGCGGCGCCGCGTGGCCGACGAGCGTCGTGACGACATCGCTCACCCTCGGACCGGTGCTGCGCCGTAGCTCCCTACGCGCCGACGGCGAGGACTTGAGCCGGAGCCGCCACACCGCGCTCGCGTTGGGAATGCTCGGCCGTCTCACTGTAGGAAAGCGCTGGCGCTTGACGCCGACCAGCTCGGTGGGCGCCGACCTCGTCGCCCAGCTCACGCGCTATTTCGGCTTCGAGCGCTTCATCGTCGACGGCGCGGTCGTGCGCGAGACCGGACACACAGCAGCCTACATCGGCGCCGGCATCAATCTCGAGCTCGAGTAGAGACAGGTGTCCCAAAACCTCAGGTCGCGGACACTCACCGTCGTGGCGCTTTTTCAACGAGCAGTCGCCGCGGTCGCCGGCAGCCCGAGCGACCCCGACGCCCTCCTCGCGGACTCCTGCAAGAGCGGGGATCAAACGGCCTTCACCATGCTGTACGAGAGGTACGCGGACCACGTGTTCCGCCATCTGACAGCGCTGCTCGGCTCGCAGGCCGAGGCCCAAGACGGAGTGCAGCTCACCTTCGAGCAAGCCGCCAAGCGCATTCACACCTTCGATGGCAGATCGCGGTTCTCCACCTGGCTGTTTGGCGTCGCGACCCACGTGGCCATGAACATCATGCGCGGACGCCGGCGGCGGCTCGCTTTCCTCGCGCGCTTGGTGCAACGCACGCAGACCGTGCCCGCGCCGGCCTCGGAGGCGCGGCTCGCCGCCCGCGAGGAGCTACGCCGCCTCTACGTCGAGCTCGACACCCTGCCGGCGGAGCACCGAGCCGCCTTTCTCCTGCACTACGTCGCCGAGACCTCGGTGGAGGAGATCGCCGTGATGATGGGAGCGACGGTGTCCGCGACGCGCAAGCGTATTCAGCGCACTCGGGCGCGGCTCCTGGAGCGCATGCGCTCCGAGCCAGACGCTCCCGAAGCACTTGGGGGGGCACATGGCTAGCAACGAGAACGAGATGCTCGAGGAAGCGATCCGCGACGCGCGTGCTCGGCTTCCGGCCAGCCTGCCTCCCACGAGCAAGCGAGCGATCCTCGAGCGCTTGCCGCCGTTGACCGTGGCGCCGTCGAGGATCCTCCGGCGCGTCGTTGCCGTAGGGCTCGTCGCCACGGCGGCAGCGGCGGCGGTCGCGGTCGTGGTGAGCCGCGACAGCTCACCCGGGTTGGACACGTCGATTGTCCTCAGCAGCGGACATGTCGATGTCGAGGGCCGTGCTTCCAACACGTGGAGCGCGAGCAACGGTGCCGACCTCGCGGCCGCCGGCCGTGTGCGTACCGGGAGTGACGTTGGTGCCCGCCTGCGCATCGGCCGTGACCACGTCGCGCTCGCGCCGGCGACGCAGCTGCGCTTGGCCCGGGTGGAGGCGCGCGAGACACTGATCGAGCTCGACTCCGGCCGGGTCGAGCTCGAGGTCGCGCCAAGACGAGAGCGAGATGTCGCGGTGGTTGCCGGTGACGTCGCGGTGCGCGTCAAGGGCACGGTGTTCGCCGTGGCGCGATACGAGAACCGGGTGCACGTGAGCGTCATCGAGGGGGTCGTCAGCGTCGCGACCGCCGCGGGTGTCCGCGATCTCGAGGCGCCCGCGGAGTGGGAGGTCGAGAGCGCAGGCGAGCCCGCCGCGCCCACACTGCCTCTCGAGAGGCCCGCGTCACTTCAGGACGCGGCGCCACAGCACCTCGAGAGACCCACGGCGCCACAGGACGCGCCGCCACAGCACCTCGAGAGCCCCGCGTCGCCACAGGACGCGCCGCCACAGCGCTCCGGGAAGCCCGCGTTGCTCCAGGATGCGCCGCCACAGCGCTCCGAAAGACCCGCGTCGCCACCCGCCCGCGTCCGCAATGACGGACGCGACGTCAAGAGCGAGCCCCCCGCCCAGGAGCGCCTCGACGCCTTGCTCGCCGCAAGCTCGTGCCGTGAAGCCGCGTCCCTCC
>JBDHVB010000225.1:0-8991 GCA_039809465.1 Myxococcota bacterium | reverse complement strand
GATGACCGCCCTGCGCGCGCGCTATCCCGGCCCGCTCCCCGACAAGCAGGCAACGCCGGTGAAGACCGAGCAGTAGCACCCGCCGCTACCCATGCACGCGCAGCGCGGGCCCGTGATATCCGAGCCCTCGACAAAGCGAAGTAGCTACTCTACGTTGGAATAGCTATGAAGACGATGAGCGCAAAGCAGCTGAAGAATGGCACCGGCCAAGCGTTGGCCGCAGTTGCGCGTGGTGAGCGCGTGTTGATCACGCGGCGCGGACGGCGGTTTGCGTACATGGTGTCATGCGATGACCTGGTTTTGCCCTCGCGCGACGACGATGACGATGCACTGCTCACCGCCATTCGAGCCGACGTCGCGCGCAAAGCCGGCCCGTTCAAGACCTTCGAGGACTATCAAGCATGGCGAAACGCCCCGGCTACGTCTTTGTCGACGCGGGCCCCTTCATCATCGACCTTGCGTTCCCGGCGGACAAAAGAGCGGGAGTAAATAGCCGATTCCTGGAGCGCCTCAAGCTCACCGGACGCGGCGTCGTCTCATGGAGCGTCAGCCTCGAAGTCGCGGGAGCGCTGTCGTTTCACTCGACGCCGGAGCGAACGGCACGGCTCGCGCACAGACTGCCGGCGCTCTACGGTCTGTACGCCGAGTCATTCGAGAAAGTGAGCCTCGACTTCGGGGCGATCGCGGCGCGCATCTGCAAGCGCATGAAGCTCGGCGACGCTGCGGCCCTCACTGCCGCCGAGACATCGCGCCGCCGCATCACCCACCTCGTCACGTGGAACGCGAAGGACTTCAAAAATCGCACGGCACTGCATGTCTGTACGCCACAGGAGTTTCTGCGCCAGCCATTCTAGGGCTCGTTCACGAGCTCAGCGGAGCCCTTTCCCGAGCACGGCTTCGGGGACGACGCCGATATGCCGAGGCGGTGCTCGTCGTGAGGACATTGCAAGACAGCCGCCGCCCGACTAATGGGGGCGCATGAAAAACCGTCTCGAACGCGACACCATGGGTGACATCGAGGTCCCGGCGGACCGCTACTGGGGCGCGCAAACGCAGCGCTCGACCCAGAACTTCAAGATCGGCGGTGACCGCTTCACCCGCCCGATGATCCGCGCCTTGGGCATCGTGAAGAAGGCCGCGGCCGAGACCAACGCCGAGCTCGGCAAGCTCGACAAGCAGCTCGCCGACACCATCGCCAAGGCGGCCGACGAGGTCATCGACGGCAAGCTCGACGATCACTTCCCGCTCGTCGTCTGGCAGACCGGCAGCGGCACGCAGACCAACATGAACGCCAACGAGGTCATCTCGAACCGCGCCATCGAGATGCTGGGCGGCGAGATGGGCTCGAAGAAGCCCGTGCATCCCAACGATCACGTGAACATGTCGCAGTCCTCGAACGACGTGTTCCCCACCGTCATGCACGTGGCGGTCGCCGAGCAGATCGTCGAGCACTTGCTGCCGATGGTCGCGCAGCTGCGCAGCACGCTGTCCACTAAAGCGGTCATGTTCGACAAGTTCGTGAAGATCGGCCGCACTCACTTGCAAGACGCAACCCCGCTGACGCTCGGCCAGGAGTTCTCCGGCTACGTCGCGCAGCTCGACATCGCCGTGAAGGCCATCGAGCTCGCCCTCCCCGCGGTCTACGAGCTGGCCCTCGGCGGCACCGCCGTCGGCACCGGCTTGAACGCGCACAAGGAGTGGGCGCCGCGCGTCGCCAAGAACATCGCCAAGATCAGCGGCAAGCCGTTCGTCACCGCGCCCAACAAGTTCGCGGCGCTCGCGGGCCACGAGCCGCTGGTCTTCATGCACGGAGCCCTCAAGACCTTGGCGACGGCGCTCATGAAGATCGCCAACGACGTCCGCTGGCTCGCCAGTGGCCCGCGCTGCGGCATCGGCGAGATCACCATCCCCGAGAACGAGCCGGGCAGCTCGATCATGCCGGGCAAGGTGAACCCGACGCAGTCCGAAGCGCTGACGATGGTCTGCGCCCAGGTCATGGGCAACGACGCGGCGGTGGGCTTCGCGGCCTCGCAGGGCAACTTCGAGCTGAACGTCTTCAAGCCGGTCATCGTCCACAACGTCTTGATGTCGATCCGCCTGCTCGCGGACGCCAGCGAGTCCTTCAACGAGCACTGCGCCGCCGGCATCGAGCCCGCCGAGGCGCGCATCGCCGAGCTCGTCGGCAAGAGCCTGATGCTGGTCACGGCGCTCAACCCGGTCATCGGCTACGACAACGCCGCCAAGGCCGCCAAGAACGCCCACAAGAAGGGCATCACCCTCAAGGAGTCCGTGCTCGAGCTAGGCCTCCTGGACGCCACGAAGTTCGACGAGGTCGTCCGCCCCGAAAAGATGATCCGCGAGCCGTAGCCGCCGCGACGCCGCAGGAATGCACCGGGTGGTTTCTTGGGCGGCCAGCTTTTTGGAGAACGGGTGTGGGTCGGTTATGTCCGGCCCCCCATGTTCCATCGTGCAATCAAGCAGATCGGTGTCCTGGCTCTCGCCTCCTTCGCCCTGGCCTCCGCCTTCGTGGCGTGCAGCAACGAAGACGAGCCCGGAAAGAACGTCCTCGGTGTGACCTTCGGCTCGGCCGACGTCCAGCTCGTGATCGGTGAGGCAACGGCGGTCGATGTCATTCTGGCGCGGCCAAGGGGTCTCGTCGGCCAAGCGGTGAGCCTGCAGCTCGCCGGGCTCCCCGAGGGGGTCAGCGGCACGTTCAGCAGCTCGACCATCACCGGTGACCGCACGACCCTGGTGCTCGCCGCCAACGCGCAGGCGCTGAAGGGTGAGAATTCAATCGTCGTCACCGCGACGCCGGCAGTCGAGAAGGAGCGCGACGCGCAGTCGAGCACGCTCTTGAAGCTCGTCGAGCGCGCCCCCATCACCGTCACCGGCAAGGTGCACCTCTCGAACGGCACGCCCGCGGTCAACGCCATCGTCCATGTGCTGGCGTATCGCGCCACGGCCTCGGTCGACGCCATCACCGACGCGACCGGCTCGTTCACCGTCGCCGACATCGCGCCGCCCTACGACGTGAACGTCGTCTTCGAGCCGGACGGCATGACGGGCTACATCAACAACATCTACCTCGATCTCATGAGCGCGACGCCCTTCCTGGGCATGCTGCACGTCACCGCGGCGTCACAGCCCAGCTCGATGACGCTCACCGGGCAGGTCACCGGCGGCGACAACACCGACAACGTCGACGCCGCCATTGACTGCGATAGCGGACAAGAGACCCGCCGTGGCACCGTCTCGGCCGAGGTCTACAACTTCGCGACCACCCTCCCCGCCCCCAGCGGCACCCAGGTCGCCGGGATGTTCCGCGCCATCACCTCGGCGCGCCTCGGTAACGTCGTGAGCGCCTTCAAGCGCTTCGGCCAGCAAGCCGTCACCCTCGCGGGCGGCGGCGGCAATCACATCGTCGTCGATCTGAACCGCCCGCTCGTGAACCGCACCATCAACGTTCAGGGCCGTGACGGCGACGGCGAGCTCGTCGATGACGTGGCGCTCCTGTGGGTCGCGGGCAACTCGACCGTCGAGATCAATCACCTCGAGGATCTCACCGCCGCGGAGAACTCGCTCGTCGTGCCGATCGACCGCGACGTGCCGGTCATGGTGCGCCTGCGCCGTGGTGA
This sequence comes from Myxococcota bacterium, assembly GCA_039809465.1. Classification (GTDB taxonomy): domain Bacteria; phylum Myxococcota; class XYA12-FULL-58-9; order XYA12-FULL-58-9; family JALHOP01; genus JALHOP01. The sequence continues at coordinate 5,356 of JBDHVB010000225.1, read as the reverse complement.
GCGCACCGAGATGTACGAGCGCATCACCGCGACCACGACCCTCATCGACGCCACCGCGCCCACCGGCCCCGAGCTCCTCTCGCCGCTCGGCGCGGCGCAGAACGAAGTCGTCGACGAGACGGCGTTCGCGACCAGCGAGGTCATCGACGCGACCTACGTCTTCGGCATCTTCGACAAGAACGGCACGAAACCCGTGACCTACGTCACCACGACCTCGCCCGCCTTCAACAGCGGCCGCCTGCGCCGTCTGTCCGCTGGCTTACCCGCGGCCACCGGCTATCAGCTGCAGATCACCGCCGTCGTGACCCAGGACGACGAGGACATGTTCAGCCCCGCGCGCACCACCAAGGTCGGCCTCGCGCGCAGCGACCGCGCCGCCTTGATGGCGACCGAAAAGGTCGGCTTCGCCACCAAGGTTCCCTAAGCGTAAAAAAAGGGCGCCGGTGCCGTGAAGCACGGGCGCCCCGAGAGCCAAGTCAACGCTTTAGCGGATGCCGTCTTTCTCGGCCATCATGCGCAGCATGTCGACGCAGCGGGCCGCGTAGCCAGCCTCGTTGTCGTACCAGCTCACCACCTTGAAGAAGCGGCTGTTGAGCTCGATGCCGGCGCCGGCGTCGAAGATCGAGCTGCGGCGGTCGCTGATGAAGTCGCTCGAGACGACCTCTTCCTCGGTGTAACCGAGCACGCCCGCCATCGCGCCTTCGCTCGCCTTCTTCATGGCGGCGTTGATGTCCTTGAGCGAGGTCTCCTTCGCGGTGCGGAAGGTGAGATCGACGCAGGACACGTCGGCCGTCGGCACGCGGAACGACATACCGGTGAGCTTGCCCTTCAAGCTCGGGATGCAGAGCGTGACCGCTTTAGCGGCGCCCGTCGAGGCCGGGATGATGTTCTGGTAGGCGTTGCGGCCGCCGCGCCAGTCCTTCTTCGAGGGGCCGTCCTGCGTGGGCTGCGTCGCGGTCGCGGCGTGCACCGTGGTCATCAAGCCCTCCTCGAGGCCGAAGGCGTCGTTGATGACCTTGGCGATCGGCGCCAAGCAGTTCGTGGTGCACGACGCATTCGAGATGATCGTGTGCTTGGCCGGGTCGTAACCCTCGTCGTTGACCTTGAAGCACAGGGTCGGGACCTGCGCCGCGTCGCTCTTGGTGGGAGCCGAGATGACGACGCGCTTGGCGCCCGCCTGGAGGTGGAGCCCCGCCTTCTCGCCTTCCGTGAACAAGCCGGTCGACTCGAGGACGTAGTGAACGCCCAGGTCCTTCCACGGGAGCTTCGCTGGATCCTTCTCGGCCATGGTCTTGGTGGTCTTGCCGTTCACCGTGAAGGAATTCTCGGTGGCGCTGACCTCGGCCGGCTTACCGCCGAGCATGAAGCGGCGGTGCATGGTGTCGTACTTGAGGAGGTACGCGAGGTTGTCGGCCGGGACCAGGTCGTTGACGGCGACGATCTCGAGCTCCGGGTGCTCCGAAGCGATGCGGTAAACGAGGCGGCCGATGCGGCCGAAGCCATTGATTGCGATGCGAAGTGCCATTGTGCGCCCTTTGGAGGTGTCTGGCGCGGCAAATAGCGCCCGAGAACCACAAAGAGCAAGACCCCGGGGCAAGGTCCGCCAATGCAGACCAAGCCCACGGGTTTGCTCGAAGCGCGAAGCTGCTTAGCGCGGCACGTTGACGTCGTTACGATCGCGCTTGGCGTCGTTCACGGCGTCCTTGACGCGCTGCTTGGCGGTGTCGATGGCACCTTTGACGTTACCCTTGAGAGTATCGACCTTGCCTTCGTTCTCGAGGCTCTTGTCGCCCGTGGCACGGCCAACCTTCTCTTTGATGGCACCCTTCGCCTTGTCGATGAGCTCACCCATGATTCCATCCCCCTTTGAGGAGATAAGCTGAGGCGTCGCTCAGGCGCTGCCAAGCGGCATTTTTCCCCTGCGGCGAACTGCTACACCGAAGGCGAGGCCGAAGATGGTGCCCAATCCCGCCCCACCCATGACGTCGGTCGGGTGGTGGTAATTACGGTGCAACCGCGACCAGGCGACGCCGCCCGCGAAGACGAGGCCGGGCACGCCGATGACCGGGATTGTCGGTAATAGCGAACACGCGGCGCCGAAGGCACTCGCGACGTGACCGCTCGGAAAGCTGTGGAGGGTGTGGTCGAGGGTTGGACCGTACAAACCGTCGGGCAGCGGCGAGCGCGGGCGTGGGCGGCCGACCAGGGAGCGTAGGCTCACGGCGCAGGTACCCGCGATCGACGCGGCGAGAAAACACGCGATAGCGGTGCGGCGCAGGTACGGCTTGCGCAGCGCCACTCCCGCCACGAACAACAGCGCGATGACGATCAGCGGGCCACGTGGATAGTCTCCCCAGAAGCTGAACGCCTCCGCGAGGTCGACCAGGAACGGCGTGTCGTGGGCGCGGACGCTCTCGACCCACGCCGCGTCGCGCGGCACCGTGAAGACCGCGGCCAACGCGAACGCCGCGAGCCCCGCGAGCAAACGCCAGCGCCACGCCACGAGCAGCGCGAGCGCGTCCCGGCAAATTGCCCAGACCTCGGCGAGAAATCCGCGGATCATGCCGCGCGCAGCCTGCGATACGACCAGAAGCTCAAGGGCAGCGCCGCGAGGATCACCAACGACAGCCCCCAGGCTCCGAACGGCGCCGCGATCTGATGCCCCAGTGCCAGCATGCGGAAGGTGTACATGAGGGTCAGCAGCATGGCGATGGCGACGACGCCGATGCCGAGATTCACCGCGAGCGAGCGCTTGCGGTCGACGTGCAGCGCCCAAGGCGCGCACACCAGAGCGAGCCAAATGGCGTTCAAGGGGTGCGACAAGCGGCCGTGCAGCTCGAGGAAGTGCGGCGTCGCATCGAAGCCCGCCGCCGCCCGCCGCCGCGCGAGCTGCGCGACCTGCAGCAAACGCATCTGGCGTGGGTCGCCCGTCACGTCCGCCAAAGCGGTTGGGGTCGCGTCGAGCTCGAGGGGCAGATCGGCCGTGTGCGTGAAGGTCGAGGTCGCGGTGTCGAGGACCCGTGCCTGGTTCAAGTGGAACCCGTCGGCCGCATACGTGAGCGACTCCGCCTCCATCACCTGCAGCAGCTCGCCGCCCGCCATGCGGTAGATGACCGGCCGGTTGAAGCGCTGATTGGGCAAGTCGACCTCGGGCAAGAACAAGATGAGATCGCCCTTGCGGAACCACTGCACCGGCCGGTTGTAGAAGTTGCTGTTGGTGTCGCTGCGGCCCAGCGCGGCGGTCTGCTCGCGGTCGAGGCGCACGATGGACCAAGGCACCACGTACTCACCCGCGAGCGCCGTCACCACGGTGAAGAACAACGAGCCGCCGACGAACGCCATCCACACGCGCGACGGGCCGATGCCCGAGGCCTGAATCCCCAGGAGCTCGCCGCGCCGCGCCAGCGTCGTGCCCGCGATCATCGCGCCCAAGAGCACCGCGGCGGGCATGATCTGATAGGCGAAGCCCGCGGCGCGATAGCCGGCGAGCTCGAGCACCGTCCCCGCGCCGGCACCCGCGCGCATGTAGGTGCCGCTGCCCTCGACCAGCGACGCGCCAACCACGATGACCACGAGGCCGATGATCGTGAGCAAGGTCGCGCCAGCGTAGATGAGGGCGATGTAGCGAATGAGCCTCATGCGGCTTTTCCGCGAAAACGGATGAGCAGGATGGACATACCGATGATGCCCAGGATGTTGGGCAGCCAGGCGGCGAGGACGGCGTTGAGGTTGCCGCTGCGGGCGGTGAGCTCGGCCCAGCGGCCGATGTAATAGTACGAGGCCACGAGCGCCGAGCTGTAGAGGAAGCCGCGCGCGCGCGCCGCGGGCGACCGCGAGCAAGCGAGCGGCACGGCGAGCAGCGCGAACACGACCGTGGCGACGGGCAGCGCGAGCTTTCTATTCAAGACGACGATCTCGAGGGCGCGGTCGCCGGTGAAGGTGGCGTCATGCAGGTCGTCCCAGAGGGTCCAGACGTCCTTGGCCTGCACCGCCGGCAGGGTCTTCGCCTTGCGGCCCACGATGCTCTGCACGTCGATGCGGTAGTCGCTGGTCTCGAAGCGGATGACGCGCGCCGAGTCCGCTTTGGCGTCGTGCACCACGATGCTGCCGTCGCGCAGCGCGAAGACGATGTCGCGGCTCGCGGCGCCGCTCACCACCTGGCCGCTCTTGGCGGTGATGACCACGGCGCGGTCGGGATCGCGCCGGTCGGCGAGCATGACGCCATGCAGATCACGGCCGCTGCGCTCACGCGCGAGGAAAGTGACGCCGGGGATCCACTCCTGGAACTCGTCGGCACGCACGCCGCCGGCCAGCGCACGCTGCGCGCCACGCGCCATGAGGTCGCGCAAACCGCGCACGCCCCAGGGCTCTCCCACGACCAAGGCGTAGCAGGAGACGGCGCCCATCAGCACGCCGAGGACGAACGGCACGCGCAGCAAACGATACGGGCTCACGCCCATCGCCGTCATCCCCATGACCTCGCGGTCGGACGACATGCGGCCGATCGCCAGGAGGGTCGCGAACAACGCGCTCGCCGGCAGCAAGAGCCCCGTGAGCGGCGGCAGCGAATAGAGGAGCGCCTGCGCCATGTCGGGCCCGGTGATGCCGAGGCCGGTCGTCGCGTCCGAGATGGTGAAGAGCTGCACGAACGTCACGACGACGAAGAACAGGCTCAAGCCCACGACGATGGGGACGCCGATCTCACGCAGGACGTAGCGGTCGAGGGTGCTCACGCTGCCCAGCAACTATCTCACTGCACCGCTGTATCGGAAGGACCCTCGGCCATGCGGCCTTCGGCGCGGTGGCCAAACGGGTAGAAGCCGGGGATCGTCACGGGGAGCCTGCCGGTCATGGGTTGACCACCCACCAGGGCGTCCGCCGCGGCGCGTTGCGCGTCATCGAGGTAGCTGTAGGTGCACACGTACGCGTCGATGTCGGGCACGCTCTCCAGGTAATAGGGCGACGCGAAGCTCACCATGGCTGCGGGCACGTTCGGCAACGCCTTCATCACGCGCTTGGCCATCTCGAGGTGGTAGCGGTTGATGGTCGCGAAGATCATGAGGTCGGCGCCACGCGCTGCGGCGATCATGCGCTCGGTGTCGCCGTTACGTTGCTCGCGGCTGGGGATGTACGCGGTGTTCACGACCTCGACGTACTTCTCCTTGCCGATGCGGTTGGCGAACGGGCCGCTGGGCGAGAGCACCACCACTTTGCGATAGCGGACAGCGCGGATCGGCAGGGCGTTGGCGTGGTTGCGCACCAAGGTGACGGCTTCGCGCGCGATCTGCTGGCTCACCTGCTGATGCGTGACCAGGCGCTCGTCCTTCTTCAGGGCGCGCTCGAGCGGCTCGAGCTG
>JBDHVB010000224.1:0-9018 GCA_039809465.1 Myxococcota bacterium | reverse complement strand
CGCCTGCTCAAGCGCACGATGTCGGTGAGCATGTTGACGCTATCGCGGATGAGACGGACGGCGCTGCGGTCGCCGCGGCGCATGGCGATGGGGAAGCGGTCGATGATGTAGCCGTGGTGTTTGGCGAGCCAGATGAGCTCGACGTCGAAGGCGAAGCCGTCGAAGGTCAGCTCTTCGAAGAGGCGCCGGGCGACGTCGCCGCGGAAGAGCTTGAAGCCGCACTGGGTGTCGCCGACGTCGAGGGCGAGCAGCTGATTGACGATGGCACCGAAGGCGTGGGTCGCGAGCCTGCGGGGCAAGGTGTAGAGCGCGCGGCTGTCGGTCGCGGTGCCTAGGTCGCGCGCGCCTAGGGCCAGGTCCGCGCCGGTGGTGATGGCGGCGAGGCCAAGCTCGAGGGCTTCGAGAGGATAGGCGAGATCGGCGTCGAAGAAGGCGACGACATCGGCGGTGGTGTCGGCCATGCCGGCCTTGAGCGCCGCGCCCTTGCCGCGGTTCGCTGGGAGGCGCACGAGACGGCGGGTCACCTCGGGGGGCGTCGGCGCGCTCTCGACGATCGCTGGGGTGCCGTCGGTGCTGCCATCGTCGGTGATGATGAGCTCGGCGCCGGGATGGTGCTCGGCGAGATAAGCCTGCACCGTGGCGATGGTCGAGGCGATGGTTGCGCTCTCGTTGAAGGTGGGGATGACGACGCCGAAGCTCACGGTGCGTATTCGACTGCCACGCCGTCGACCAGATCGCCATAGTGTCCGCGAAGACCGACAACGACGCGCTCGCCACCGCACACCGGCGCGAGGTCGTGCACCGTGCGGTCGGCGGTGACTTTCAAGTCGCGAAGAGGGTCACCACCTGGGCAAGCAAGGCTACGCGTCGGCAGCGCCGCACGTGGATGACCGATGAGCGCTCCGAGCACGCCCTTGGGCCGCTCGACCCAACGTCCGCCCACCCAGGGCCCGCCCGCACGCGCGCAATGCGGCCGCAGCGCCGTCAGCCGCTCGCCGTCGTATGCCACATCGATGCGCAGCAGCGCGTCGCCGGTGGGACAGGTCCACACGAATGGAGCACCGCTCGTGCCGCCGTGCTGTTCACCAGTGACGGTCTCGAGCTGGAACGGCTCACCTTGCGTTTCGACCTCGCGCCAGTGGAAGCGCGGTGCGCCTGGCTGATGCAACCAGCTCCAGAGCCAGCTGGCCGGCTCCTCTTGGCGCGCGAAGGTGCGCGTGGGGGCTGGCTCCGCCGCGAGATCGACGGCGATGAAGCGTCCATCCCAGACGATGGCCGCGTGCTCGTGCATGGCTCGACGCAGCGCCTCGCGCGTCACCGCGTCGCCGGTCAGGTGATGCAGATCGACGAGCGCGACCTCGTGCGCGTACTGCGCGTGGCGAAGCCGCGAGAGATACCCCTCGCCGGCGAGCATGGGCGCGTCGAGCTGGATGTCGAACTCGATGCGGCGGCGGTAGATGCTCTGGGAGAGCCAGTAGCGTGTGTTGTCGCGTGGGTAGATACGCGCGACATCCTTGGCCCACAGGTTCTCTTCGCGCTGATCGGTGTCGCTCGCGGCGTACGCGTAGGAGCCGGCGCCGGTGGCGTAGCCCCACTGGAATTGCCGTATCGCGAAGACGCCTTGCACGGCGAGCGCGACGGCCGCGATAGCGTACGCGGGCCTGCCCCACACGAAGAAGCCCCAAGCCACGAGCTCGCCTACCGCGATGGCGAGCCCCGGGTTTGCGTGCCAGGTCCAGTACGCGTGGATGTAGCCGGCCTGCTTGAAGACCAGCGTGTGGAAGACCTGGCCCAAGAGGAACGCGAAGACGATGACGTCGCGGGGCTCGCGCTTGCGCCGCGCCGTCCAGACGAGCCAGCCCGCCAAGAGCGTGAGCAGGATGGGGCCGTAGAGGTCGAGGCTGCGCTCCCACAAACGAGCCGCGAGGCCGTCGACCGCGCCGGTGCGCATGGCGAGCGCCGCCTTCATGTTCGAGAGGCTGCCGCGCATCCACCAGATCCAACCGAAGAACGCCGCGAAGCTCGCGAGCATCGTCGCGGCGAACGGTACCGCGAAGGGCATGGCGCCACGATTGCGCGCGCGCACCAAGACCACGCACCACACGAAGAAGCCGATGGGATAGGCGGGCCAATCCCACTGGGCGGCAACCGCGAAAGCGACGCACGCCTGCGCCACCGCGCCACGCCGCCCGGTCGTGAGCCAGGTCACGACGCCATCGAGGCCAATGAGCAGGAAGACAATCGACGCCTGCTCGTGATCGATCATGTTGGCGAAGATGAGATTGAGCGGCGTCAGCGCGTAGACGACGACCGCTATCGCCGACACCTCGCGCGACCAGTGCCGCCGCGTGACCCAGGCGAGCACCACGACGTCGAGCACGCTGTAGAACGCCGGCACGGCGCGGCCAGCCCACTCCTTGGCGCCGAACAGCCACTGCATGGCGATGAGATGGAAGTGCACGAGCAGCGGATGGTTCGTGTAGAGCGAGGTCGGGTGGGGTGGCTTGGTGTCGAAGTGATAGAGCGCCTGACCGACGACCCCGAAGCGCAGGCTGTTCTTCGCGGCATTGAAGAAGGCGGCGCCGTTGAAGCCGTTGTGACCCCAGAGCCAAACGTCCGCGATACCGTGCAGACTCGCCGCGGTGACCACCAGCACGGCGAGGCCTGTCACGATGACGTATGCGCGCTTGCTCAGTTCCATCTGTAGGCGGCGCGCAGCCTAATATAGAAGGGTGCCCATGCGCATCGTTCTCTTCACCCTGGCCGCGGCGGCTCTCACCGCGTGCTCGGGCAATGTCTCCTTCCGCATCGACAACCCGACCGACGCACCGGTCGACGTCACCATCGACGGCGCCAAGCACACCGTGGCGCCACACACCGACGTTCCCGTGTCGCTCGCGCCCGGCAAGCACGCGCTCGAGACCGCCACGACGGGGAAGATCGACTTCATCGTCTACGTGAACGGAAAGGGCGGCATCATCAACCCGACGTTCGGCGACTACGTCGTCGTCAATCAGGTCTACGCGACCAGCGCGAAGACGGCGAAGGGCTTCGCGACGCTCAACAACAAGATCGTCCTTGGCAACGAGCAGTTCACCGGACCGTTCCGTGTGCATCGGGGGCTGTTCATCGACAAAGACTGGAAGTACGGCGTCTACGAGGAGTTCCCCGAGTCGGAGAGCGTCGGCACCGCGAGCGGCAACATCTTCGGCAAGGTCTTCGCGCCGGGCGACTTCGTGGCGTTCTATCGCCGCCGCTATGGCGTACCCGAGCCCGCCGAGCAGGCACCGCCACCGCCGGCGCTCGCGCTAGAGGCCGCGTCGCGCCTGCCTGACTTCGACGACCCCGAGGTGCAGAAGGAGTCCATGGCCATTCGCGAGCAATACGAGCGCTACATCGTCTGCGAGGACCCCAGCGAGCAGGCAAAGCTCCAGAAGGCCACCTCGCAAGCGCTCACCGACTTCGTGACCTTCATGGCGCCGCGCATGTTCAAGCAGGCCCCCGCCGAGAACCAGAAGCACAACGACTTCGTCACCGCATACGGCCACGCCTTCGGCTACTCGGCGCGGCCGATCATCGCTCGGCGAAGTCTTTGAGGCGGGGGGCCTCGCGGGCTCACAAGTCGACGAGCTCGACCTCGCCCAGGGCGCTCCCCAAGAAGGCGCCGCCGACGCGCTTCACGCGCTCGCTCACGTCGGTCGCGTAGAAGTGATGCGTGGGGCTCTCGGCGTGCGTTGACGGGCCGATCTGCTTCGCCACCACTTCGGCGACGGCGTCGGCGCTGTTGACGATGGTGACTGCGCCGCCGCAAACGTCCGCGATGACGGGCACGAGCAGCGGGTAGTGGGTGCAGCCGAGCACGAGCGTGTCGATGCCGCGGGCCACGAGCGGCCGAAGGTATTCCTCCGCGAGCAAGCGCGTCGCGTGATGGCCAGCGAGGCCCTCCTCGGCGAGTGGCACGAAGAGAGGGCAGGGCGTGGAGAAGACCTCGATGCGTGCGTCGAGCGCCGCCAGCGCCCGCTGATACGAGCCGCTGGCGATGGTGCTCTCGGTGCCGATGACGCCGATACGGCCATTCTTGGTGGTGCGGGCCGCAAGCTCGGCGCCTGGCTCGATGACCCCGACGACCGGCGTGCCCAAGGTGTCGCGCACGACGTCCAGCGCCGCCGCGCTCGCGGTGTTGCAGGCGATGACCACGAGCTTTGCGCCTTGCTCGACCAGGAACTGCGAGCAACGCAGCGCATAGCGGCGGATCACGTCGGGCGACTTGGTGCCGTACGGGACGCGCGCGGTGTCGCCCAGGTAGGCCAAGGCCTCGCCCGGCAAGCGGCGCATCAGCGCGGCGGCCACCGTGAGACCGCCGATGCCCGAGTCGAAGACTCCCAGGGGCCGAGACGCCATGCTCTGTCGTTTACGCCATAACACGCACCGCCGGAAGGGCCGGCGATCGGCCTAAAGCGCCTAAAATGGCCTAATCAAGCCCAATTCGCGCCGCGCTGCGAATTGACGTTTCAGTGGCGGTACCTTAGACAGCGGCCCTCGATGTCAGCCCATGAGAGCCCCCCGGGCGAATTGCCAATCGGCGCCACGTACGCCGGCAAACGCGTCCTGCTGACCGGTACCACCGGTTTTCTCGGCAAGGTCGTCCTCTCGTTCCTGCTGACGCGCTTCCCCGAGATCGGCCACATCTACGTCCTCATCCGCCCCGGCCCATCGGACCGCGCCAAGGAGCGCTTCGCCAAGAAGGTCATGGCATCGCCGGCGATGGGGCCCGTGGTGCGCGCCCACCCGCACGACCTCGAGAAGTTCTTGGACGAGAAGGTGACGCCGGTCGACGGCAACATCGTCAAGGAGAACTGCGGTCTGTCCGCCGAAGCGCTCGCCGAGCTCCAAGGGCTGGACCTCATCTTGAACAGCGCCGGCCTCGTCGACTTCGATCCGTCGGTCGACAGCGCCCTCTCGATCAACGCCATCGGCACGCAGAACGTGGTGAAGCTCGCCAAGGAGACCGGCGCGGCGCTCGTGCACGTCTCGACCTGCTTCGTCGCGGGCAAGCGCAGCGGCCAGATCCTCGAGGACGAGCCCATCCTGGGGCGCCTCCCCGACGTCACCGATCAGCGCGCCAGCGACTTCGACTTCCAGCGCGAGATCACGCGCCTGGGCGAGCTCGCGCAGGAAGTCCGCAATCGCGCCGACGACCCCGCCACCAAGGCGCAGTGGCGCAAGGAAGCCATCGACAAGCTCGCCGAGGAGGGCCGTGACGCCTCCGACGGCGCGGCGCTCAAGGCCGCCGTGCTCCGCCAGAAGAAGGTGTGGCTCGGCACCGAGCTCAAGCGCGTGGGCATGGAGCGCGCCAAGTTCTGGGGCTGGACCAACACCTATACGTTCACTAAGGCGCTGGGCGAGATGGTCATCGCCGACGCGGCGCAGAACCACGGCCTCACCGCCAGCATCGTGCGCCCGTCGATCGTCGAGAGCGCGCATACCTTCCCGCTCCCCGGCTGGAACGAAGGCTTCACCACCACCGCGCCGCTCATCTTGATGGTGCGCCAAGGGCTGCTGCACTTCCCCTTCGCCGAGGATCTGCTGCTCGACGTCATCCCCTGCGACATGGTGGCCACGGCCATCATCGCGGCCGGCGCGGCTTGTCTCACCAAGACCAACAAGATGGTCTACCAGGCGGCCTCCGGCGACGTGAACCCGCTCACCATCCGCAAGGCGCTCGAGCTCACCGCTTACGAAGGCAAGACGCGCGCCCGGGGCAAGGTCACCAAGGTCCGCGCCTCGCGCCCGGGCCCCGCGCTCATCGACTGGTTCAAGCGGCACTACGAAACCCAGCCCATGCCGCTCCACACCTTCAACAAGGTGTCGACTCCGCGATTGAAGACAGCGGCGTCGCAGGTCATCAAGACCATCGACAGCATCGGCCCCGACCGCTTGGGCTGGATGCGCGAGCCGCTATCGAAGACACGCGAGATCGCCGAGTTCGTCGAGACCAGCTCGTCGCGCATCAACATGGTGCTCGACCTGTTCATCCCGTTCGTCGCCGAGAACAAGTACGTCTTCCGCTGCGACAACACCCGCGCCCTCATGCAGCGCGTGCCGCAGGCCGAGCGTGACCAGCTCAACTGGGCGCCCGAGGGCTATCTCTGGCGCGACTACTTCATCAAGACGCACATCCCCGGCCTCGAGAAGTACGTGTTCCCGGCGCTCGAAGAGGAGCTCGCCGAGAAGCCGAAGATGGCGCACATGCACCGCGACCTCGTCGACATGTTCGAGTCGACGACGCACGCGCACCGCCACCGCCTGGCTTTCCGTTACCTCGACGGCGACACCTTCGAGCACCTCACCTACGGCGAGCTGCGCCAGCTCGCGGAGCGCGTCTCGGCCTTCGTGCTCGAGCAGACCAAGGGCGCGACCGACCAGCGCGTCCTCCTGGTCAGTGAGAACCGCCCCGAGTGGGTGGCCGCGTACTTCGGCATCCTGCGCGCCGGCTGCACCGTCGTGCCGGTGGACAGCGCCGCCAAGCCCAACGAGATCGTGAACATCGCCCAGGCCGCGAAGGCTGCTGGTGTGCTGCTGTCGCCGAAGGTGGCGCAGCGCGTCGGTAAGATCGACGCGCCGGTCTGGTCGCTGCAGGACGCTGTCCGCTTCCGCGGAGAGCTGGTGGTGCCGAACGCTCCGGCGCGGCTCGCGTCGCTCATCTTCACGAGCGGCACGACCGGCAAGCCCAAGGGTGTGATGCTCTCGCACCGCAACTTCACTTTCGAAGTGTCGCGCCTCGCCGGCATCTTCACGCTCGACGAGAAGGACCACCTCCTCAGCGTCTTGCCGCTGCATCACACCTTCGAGTTCACCGCCGGCCTCTTGTTGCCGCTGTCGCGCGGCGCCTCCATCACCTATCTGGCCGAGCTCAACGGTGAGACGCTCCAGCGTGCCTTGCAGCGCGGCGTCACCGGCCTCATCGGCGTGCCGGCGCTCTGGCAGCTGTTGCAGCGGCGCATCGAGACGCGCATCAACGAGAACACCGCTTTGGCGGGCCTGGTGCTCGACGGCGTGCGCGCCGTGAACGCGTTCGTGCGTGACCGCACCGAGTTCAATCTGGGGCCGCTCCTCGCGTACCCGGTGCACCGCGCCTTAGGCGGCCGCTTGAAGTACCTGGTGAGCGGCGGCTCGGCGTTGTCGCCCGAGGTGCTCGAGTTCTTCCGCGGCGTCGGCTTCAATATGACCGAGGGCTACGGCCTCACCGAGACCGCGCCGGTGCTGACCGTCACCGATCCGCTCGACCGCGTCATCACCGGCAGCGTCGGCAAGCCCCTGCACGGCGTCGACATCAAGATCCACGAGCCCAACGAAGATGGCATCGGCGAGGTCATCGCGCGTGGCCCGAACGTCATGCTCGGCTACTGGGGCGACGACGCATCGCCCGCTTTGACGGACGGTTGGTTCCACACTGGAGACTTGGGCCGCGTCGACAGCGAAGGGCGCCTGTTCCTGGTGGGCCGCCAGAAGGACGTCATCGTCGACGCCGACGGCCGCAACGTCTACCCGGACGAGCTCGAGGAGCTGTACGGCAAGCACGAAGCCATCAAGGAGCTGTCGGTCGTCGGGCTCACCGCCGAGGGGCGCGAGCGCGTCGCGTGTCTCATCGTGCCGAGCTATGGCGACCGGCCGCGTGACGAGGTGCGCCGCGAGATCCACGATCACGTGAAGCGCACCAGCGACACCCTGCCGTACCACAAGCGCTTGAAGGTGGTGCACCTGGTCGATCACGACCTGCCGCGCACCTCGACCCGCAAGGTGAAGCGCCCCGAGGTCGTCGCCGAGCTCATGCGCCTGTCGCAGGCCACGGCGCACGTCCAGCACGCCGCCAACAACGAGTCGACGCCGGTCATGCTGGCGCGCCAGGTGGTCGCCGGTCTGCTTTCGCGGCCAGTGGCCGAGGTCGCCGCCGACGCGCGTCTCGTCGAGCTGGGCTTCGACTCGCTCATGTTCGTGGAGCTCGCGACCGCGCTCGAAGCGCACGTGAAGCGTGACGTGACCAGCGAGCAGCTCATGACCATCGAGCGCGTCGCGGATCTTGCGCGCTTGCTCGTCGCCGCGCCGGCCACGGTGAAGACCAAGGCGGTGGTGAAGAAGGACGAGGCGACCTCCGACCCCGAGGCCATCAGCATCCCGTCTCCCATCGCCAAGGCGGGCAAGGCGTTCCTGCGCTGGAACCAGAAGAAGTTCTACGAGCGCGTCATGGACGTCGACATCCGTGGCCGCGATTACATCCCGCGTGACACGGGCTTCATCGTCGCCGCCAATCACGCGAGCCACCTCGACGCGGGGCTCGTGGAGCTCGCCATGGGAGACGCGGGGGACCGCTTGGTGTCGCTCGCGGCGCGCGACTACTTCTTCGGCTCCCGCTTGAAGCGCACTTACTTCGAGAACTTCACGAACCTCTTGGCCATCGAGCGCCACGGCGCGACGCGCGCGTCGTTGCGGCGGGCTTTGGCGGTGATCGAGCGCGGCGACAGCCTGCTCATCTTCCCCGAGGGCACGCGCAGCGAGGACGGCAAGATGCAGCCGTTCAAGGCGTCGATTGGCTATCTCGCCATGGCGTCCGAGGTGCCGGTGCTCCCCATGTATCTGTCGGGGACCTTCGAGGCGATGCCGAAGGGCAGCACGCTCTTGCCGCGCACCCGTAAGCTTGGCGCGCTCATCGGTCCGCCATTGCGGCCGGAGCTCATGAAGGAGCTCACGAGCCGCTGTGCCCGTAGCGATGCGCATCGCATGGCGACGCTGCTGGTCGAGCGCGCGGTTCAGGCGCTGCGTGATTTCGGGGGGTACAAGCCGGAGCAGCTGGCGCGGGATCTCGCCGATGAGGCCTTGCCCAAGGTGATGCCGGCCGCCCAAGACGAAGAAGAGGAAACGCCAAAGGCGCGCCGGGAGTCGGTGAAGGGCCGCTCGTCGCGTAAGTTGTTGGCGGCAGGTGAGGGTGATGGCGACTAGGAAGCCGAAAGCCGAGGGGCG
>JBDHVB010000223.1:0-9067 GCA_039809465.1 Myxococcota bacterium | reverse complement strand
CCAGGTTCTCGATCATGTACCAGCGCAGCTCGCCGGTACCGTTGAAGATGGTGCGGGCATCGTTGACCGCGTCGAACGACTCGCGCAGGCGCAGGCCACGCAAGCTGAAGTCACCGCCGTAAGCGAAGACCTCGGACGGCGGCAGCTCGCAGCGCTGCTGGCCGCTGTTGTTGCAGGTGTCGGGGTTCGCGCCGAGCGGCGCGCCGACGCCGTAGGTGCCGCTCATGGCCAAGACCAGCGGACCGCCGATCGCGATGTCGTCCTTGGGGTGTGGCCGCTTGAGCGGACTGCCGAGGGGCACGAAGATCGACAGGCGCGACACGAACCGCCAGAAGGCCTGGGGGTTCTCGAGCATGAGTCCCATGAAGCGCTCGGCGAGCTCGATGCGGCCCTCCGCGTAGTAACCCCGGCGCGGGTCGGTCGCCGAGTCGCGCGCGTCGAAGCTCAGCAGCGGATAGATGCGGCCGAAGTTCGCGGTGATGCGGCCGTCCGAGAACCACGTGGTGACGCCCGACACTTCGTAGTTCAAGCTGCCGACGATCAGCGGACACAACAGACACTTGCCGCGCTCGAGCAAGGTGCGCACGAGCCCTACCGCGGCGCGCACGCGGCGCTCGTCGTAGTCACCGAGGTTGCTGCGGTCGATGGCCGGGTCGAGGTCGTTGGTGCTCCCGAGCACCTCGTCGTAGCGGCTGCGGTCTTCATAGACGTAGCTCGCGCGATAGATGACGTCGAAGGGCAAGCCGAGAGGGCGGGGAGCGCGCAAGGTCGCGACGGCTTCGTCCATGTTGCCGATGGCGGGGAGGAAGCCGATCGCCTGGTTGGCGTTGCCCCAGCGCAGGCGCAAGGTGAACTGGATGCCGCGGCCCAGCACGTTGCGGTCGGTGAAGTCGCCGCCCACCTGGAACGCGTCGTTGGTGGAGAAGCTCACGGTGCCGTCGAGACGCACGGCGGGGCGCTCTTGGAGGGCGGCGAGCATCCAGGTCTCGCCACCCGCGTAGTCGTCGAGCGCCGTGAGCTGCACCGAGCTGAAGATGCCGAGCGAGCGTAGACGGCGTGTGGCCGCGCCGACCGCGGTGACGTCCAGGGGGTCTCCCTTCTCGAGGCCCAGCTCTTGCTCGATGAGGCTGCGGCGCGTGCGGAAATCGCCACGCAGGAGGAGTCCGCCATAGCGACTTCGGTCGTTGGGGTTGACGCGGTAGGCGATGCGCATGCTGCCGCCCACCTCGGCCTCGGGACCGTCGATCTCCTGCTCGACCTCGGCGCGCGGATAGCCGTCGGCGGCGAGCAAGGCGGAGAGCATGCGCTTGTCGTCCTCCGCCTGCTCGGCGACGAATGGCTGGCCGGTTCGGGACTCCAGACGCTTGCTCGCGATCTGGGCGTTCGGCGAATCAGGGAGACCCTTGAGCGTCACGCTCTCGATGGTGCGCCGCGGCCCCTCCGCGATGGCGAACGTGAGCTCCAGCTCACCCTCGGCGATCGGCGTGATGCTCGTCGCGACCTGGGCGTTCGCGAAGCCTTGCTTGAAGTAAAAATCGCGCAAGACCGCGATGTCGTGGTCGGAATACGAGTAGACCCAGCGCTTCGAGCTGGTGAGCAGGAGGCCCGTGCTCTTCTCGAGCCACTTCTGGTCGAAGGTGTCGTTGCCGGTGAAGACGATGCGCGTGAGCTTGGCGTTCGGCCCCTCGACGATCTCGAAGGTGGCTTGGGCGACGATCTTGCTCACCGAGCGCAGGCTGCCCTCGACGCGCGCGTCGTAGTAGCCGTCCCGCTGGTAGTGCTCGCGGATCTTGTCCGCCATGTCTTCCACCGTGCCGCTGTCGACGGATTGGCTGTCCTCGAAAGTGGACTCGTCGAGGAGGTCGTCGTCGTCGATGGCGTGATTGCCGATGAAGGCGACGCGCACGATGGGACCGCTGTCGATGTCGAGCGTGATGTGCGCGAGCCCGCTGGTGTCGTCGAGCTCGTAGCTGCCCTTGACGCGCGCCTGTGGCCAGCCCCGCCGCTGTAGCTTGCGCGCCATGCGCTCGAGGTCGTCGGTGAAGGTCAGGGGTTGGAAGTGGATGCGCACGAACGGCAGCCAGTAGTGCGTGAGGTAGTCGCGCGCGTCGTCCTCGCTGAGGAGCTTCGTGCCCGTGATGTCGATCTTGCCGATGCGGTACTTCTTGCCGTGGCTCACTCTTGCGTCGACGTGCACGCCGGCGTTGGGCTCGGCGCCGTCCTCGGGGGTGGTGACGAGATCGACTTCCGAGTCGAAATAACCTGCGTCTTGTAGGTAATCGCGGACGCGCTGCGATTGCTTGTCGAGGTTTTCGTTCTGGTCGTCGAGCAAGGCGCCGGGCCGCAGGTAGAGGCGCTGTTTCACGTCGCTCTTCAAGATGGCGAAGGGCAGGTCTCCCGATACCGAGTTCGAGTAGACCATCTTTCTTTGGGTGACGTCGCAAGACAGGCGCTTCTGTGTCTTGTCGAGCGAGCAGCGCGCCGCTTCGAAGTAGCCCAGGCGCATCAAGTGCTCGTGGAAGAGCTGGATGGTGCGCCCATCGAACGGTGGATCCTGGACGTGCGCGGCTTGCACGATGCGGGCACACAGGCGGCGCCAGCTGCGGCCCATGTCGACGCCCACGAGGCGGATCTCGACGTTGCCCTGGCCGTTCGCGACGATGGTTCCGTCGTTCAAGGTGTTGCACTGCGAGAAAAGCGTGCCCTCGGCGACTTGCGGTAGGCTGCTCACGGCCTCGCCGTCCGCCCGAGCGGTCAAGGGTGCCGCAAGCAAAGCTATCAGGAGCAAGCGCCGCATCAGTCGCCGATCAACCGGTAACGCATCTCGATGCGGTTGTCGCTGCGGGGACGCACGATGGAGTTGTCGGTGACGACGCTGTTGCCTTGCGCGGCTTGCGCGATGGCCTGGAGGAACCAGCGGTTGCCGAGCACGAAGGTGGCGGTCGCGACGTTCAAGTTCGTGCCGCTCGCCTGCAGCGCGCGCTGCACCGAGCCTTCGAGACGCAGGCGGGGAGTGAGCTCCTTGCGGGCGGTGACGCGCACCTGGTCGCTGGTGAACGACGCCGAGAGATCGACCTTCAAGTTGATGCGGTCCTCGAGCTGATTCTCGACGAAGCCCGTCAGTGGACCGGTCACGCCCGCGCCCGCGAGCGCGATGGCGGCGTCGACCTCGGGCGAGGTGCTGTTGCCGCTCGCCGTGCCGGTGGTGCTCCCCGAGCCGTAGAACAGCTGATCGAAGCCCGCCTTGCCGGTGATGAGCAGCGCCAGGGTCTGGTTGCGGTCGAGCCCCGGCGACGCCGAGAGATCGAACTGCATGGTCGCCAAGGTGCCCGCCAAGGTCATGGACACCAGATAGACCTCGTCGGCGGTCGAGTCTTCGCCTCTCGCGGGGACCTCGCCCTCGGCGACCAGCTGGATGCTCGCGCCCTCGGACGGGGGCAAGCCGTGAATGAAGGTGACCAAGGTCTCCTGCACGGAGAGCGTCGCCTCCGGGAACTTGATGCTGCCCGCCTGCGCGGTGATGCGGCCACCGATGCTCGGTGACAGAGGCGTGCCGCGGATGCGCAGATCGAGCTGCAAGGGGAGAGCGATGGCGAAGGCGCTGGCGTCGACCGAGACCTCGACGTCCTCGCGGCTCGTGGCGTGAATGTCGAGATCCATGGCGGCTAGCGCGGGCGCTGTCTGTGATAGCGGAGCCGAGGTGTCGGGCTCGCGGCCCACGAAGTTGAAGTCCTTCAAGGCGAACTTCTTGTTGTAGCGGCCGGTGAGGACGACGATCTCGCCGGAGACATCCGGGACGACACCGCGCCCCGAGAGCTTCAAGTCCGCGTCGGCTTGCACGCGCAGCTCGCGGTTCTGGAAGGCGAGCTTCGAGCCGATGACGCGCACGTCGTAGCTGTCGGGCTGCCAGTTGGCCAAGCCCACGCGGCCGCGTACCTCGAAGGTGCCGGTCTCGAGGCGGCCCTTGAGGTCGTTCACCACGACGCTGTCGCCCTCGAGCGCGATGCTTCCGCTCGTGACCACGAGCTCCTGTGGAATGCCGCGTGGCCGGCAACGCACCTCCTTGCCGATGCTGATCTCCCCGGACAGCTTGGGGTCCTCGAGCTTGCCGCTCGCCTTGGCGACGACGTGCAAGACGCCAGTCGGCTCGGAGACGGCGGTGACGAAGGGGCCGAGGATGGCGAGGTCGAGATCACCGACGAGCTCGCCGGCGACGGAGCCGTCGCGCAAGTTGCCGCTGAGCGTGACGGAGCTGCCCGCGCCCTCGAGCGTGAGCTTGGGCACGCTGACGTTGGGGCCTTCGAACGAAATGGTCGAGGGCTGGGCGAGCTGCACGGTGTGGCTGTCGACGCTCGCCGCGAGCTTCTCGAGGGTCAGGTCGCCGGTGACCGACTTTGGTGCGCTATAGCGAACATTGGTGCTGCCCGTGAGGGTGAGGTCGTAGCCTGCCTTGGCGAGCTTCGTCGAGAACGCCGAGGCACGGAAGTCGCTGAAGGTGGCTTCGAGCTCGGCGCTGGGGCCGCGCTTGGGCCAGAAGCGCGTCTTCGCCGCGAGGATCTTTCCGAAGTCGATGCGCGCATCGTAGCGTCCGTCTGGCTCGTCGGTGGTGAGCGCAATCGTCAGGGTGTTGGTCTCGGGAGTGGTGCCGTCGATGACCAGCTCGGAGGCCGTGAGGTCCGCTTTGACGGCTGGATAGGGCAGGTTGCCATGAATGTCGGCGTCGAGGGTGACCTTGCCGTCCAGGGGCAAGCCGACCTTGGCGGCGGTGAGCGCGTTGGCCAAGGCGACGTCGGCGATACCTATCTTGGCGTCGAGCTTCGAGGTCGCTGGCTCGAACGCCGCTTCGACATTGGCGTTGCCGAGTGGGCCGCGGAGGTTCGCGGTGAGCTGGATGGCCTGGGCCTTGCCGCCGGCGATCTTCGCTTCGCCGATGTCGGCGTCGAGCGTGCCGATGGCGACGTCACCCGACGCGAGCTCGCTGACGCGGACATTGCCCTTGATGCGTGGAGTTGCGACCGGGCCGTTCACCGAGAGCCGTGAGACGATGGTGCCACTCAGCGGCACTCCGGGCGCGGCGAGAGCGAGGACGGCCGCGAGCGGGAGATCACGCACACCGAGCTCCGCGTCGACCTGCGTGCTGGCGAAGGTGTAGCGGCCGCGGCCCGTGAGATCACCGCCATCCTTGGGATCGAGGGTGAGCTCGCGGACCTCGACCTGCGTGGGAGTGAGCACCGCGACCGCGCGCGCCTTGTTGAAGGCGATGCCCTGAGCCGTAAACTCTTCGACACCGATGACCAGCTCGCCCTGCGGTGCTTGCACGGTGCCGTCGACGTGGCCATCGATGACGAGCTTGCCGGCGGCCGCGGAATGGGTGAGCTCACGCAGCTCGACGTCGTGCGCGCTGATCTTCACCGTGATGGGCATGGCGTCGCGCGTGTTGCCGCGCTCGTCCATGACGCCGACGGTCCCATCGATGACGACGCGGCCACCGCCGATGCCCACGGTCGCCTCGCTCAGGGTCACGACGCCATGCTCGAGGTGTAACGGCGCGCTCACGTCGGCGGGGCCAATGTCGGCCACGCCGACCCCATGTGCCTCGAGCAGCGCGTCGGCGGCGAGCCGCGCCAACGTACCGCCCGCTTTGGCGGTCAGGGTGAGGCTCTCGATGTCCACTGGGGCCGCGGCGCCGGCCTTGGCGAGCGTCGCCGCTGGACGCTTGTGCGTGAGGGTGAGGGAGGCGTCGATGGCGCCGTTCGGCGTGAAGGGGATGCGCCCATGGGCATCGAGGAGCGCGCCGTCGCCAGACACCGCGAGCCGCGTGACGTTGGCGAAGGTGGGCATCACGTTGGCTTCGACGTCGATGCGCAGCGGGTCGGGCACGACGGGCAAGTCGCGCGGCAGACCCTCAGCCCGTAGGTCGGCATCGACACGCGAGGTGGGCGGCGTGAGCCCGGCTCCGCGCGCCTTGATGCGGCCGCTCAGCCGTGCTGGCAGTGGCGCGTCCGCTGCAGCAAACACGTGCACGACCTCGGCGAGTGGAAAGCGCTCGAGATCCACGCTGATGTCGTGCTGCATCGGGGCCGCGAGCTCGAGCTCGCCCGCGATGGTGGCGCTGCCGCCTTCGACGTTCACTTGCAAGCGATCGATGTCGAGGCGCTCGCCCTGCACGCTGCCTTTGGCGGTGAGGCTGTCGAAAGCGAGACCGCCCAGGCTCGCGTCGCGGCCCTTCACTGAAACGTCGAGGAGAGTGCCGTCGCTCTCGACGTGCACGGCCACGGCGCCGCGTCCACGTGCGGGCAACAGATCCTTCAGCAGCGCGTGGTCGAGCGGCACGTTCGCGTCGGCGAGGACCGTGCCCGTCGGCAGGCCGCCATCGGGGAAGTGCATGTCGCCGCTCGCGTCGAGCGTCACGCCATCAATGACGATGCGCGCCTTCTTGGCCGCGAACCCCAAGGTGTCGCCCACGTCGATGTCGAACGCCTCGGCGTGGACGCGGCCCGGGCCGCCGTCGTAGGCAAAGCCGTCGGTCTCGATGGCGAAGCGCGCGAGCTCGACGTCACCGTAGATGTCGAGGATGTCGCCTTTCATGCCGAAGGTGACGTCCTCGAGGTGACCGCCCGAGATGACGATGCGTGTGGTGTTGTCGTCGTAGACGAGCTCGACGCGGTCGATGAGGGTGCCGTTGAGCTCGAGGGTGAGCGGCGGACCGTCGTCCTCGGCGTCGGGCTCGGGGACCACCGGGCTCTTGGGGGAGAACGCTTCGGCGATGCCGAGGAGATTCGGATCCTTCGTCATCGCGAGGACGCGCACGTCGATGCCGTGACCCGCGATGTCGTCGATGGCGAGGGTGCCGTGAAGCAGGGCGCGCCAGCGCAGTCGCGCATCCACATGCGTCGCGCGGATGGCCGGGCGGCCCTCGGGGTCGTCGATGGCGACGTTGTCGATGATGAAGCGGAAGGGCAGCGACCAGTGGATCTCACCGACCTCGAAGTGACCCGCGAACAGCTCGTTCAAGTTCTTCTCGACCAGCTCGGCGAGCCGCTCGTCATCGAGGTAGAGCTTGGCGCCGACCACGGCGATGACCGCCAAAGCGAACACAGCGGCGACCGTCCAGAAGACGATCTTGAGCAGACGCTCGATGAGCCTCACGCGCGGCTCCTAGCCGCTGACCGCTTCCCATGCCGCGTAGAGGCCTGGGAGCTGCTCATCGAGCCTACCGCGCTCGTCGAGGAGGAGCTTGCTCTTGGCGGCGTCGGCGTACACCTGCGGGTCACAGAGCAAGGCGTCGATCTCGCGCATGCGGGCCTCGTGCACGCCGATCTCGCTCTCGAGACGGGCGCTCTCCTTGGCTCTACGCGTAGCCTCGCGCTGTTGTGACTTCTTTTCTTCACGACTTAGTTGGCTGCTCGAAGCCGCCTCGTCATTCGAGGTCACCACGGGAGCCGCGGCCGGCATCAGCTCCTGTTGCTTCCACAGGTAATAATCATAATCACCGGCGAACTCGGTGAGAATCGAATGACCTTTGGGGCCCGGGCGTACTTCCACGAGCTTCGTGGCGACGATGTCGATGAAGTAGCGGTCGTGGCTGATGAACACGACGGTGCCGGCGAAGCCCGAGAGCGCGCTCTCGAGGACGCTGCGGCTGGTCAAGTCCAGGTGGTTCGTGGGCTCGTCGAGGAGCAGCAAGTTGGCCGGGCGCGCCAGCATCATGGCGAGGACCAAGCGGCTCTTCTCGCCACCCGAGAGCACGTCGACGAGCTTGTCGACGTCATCGCCGCTGAAGAGGAAGGCGCCCAAGATGCCACGCACCGTGGACTCGGCGGCGTCGGGCATGGCGGCGCGCATGTGCTGCAGCACGGTCTGACCGCGCTCCAGGGCGTCCATCTGGTGCTGCGCGAAGTAGTAGGTCGAGACGTTGGTGCCGAGCTCGCGTGTGCCGGCGTCGGGCGGCAGGGTGCCCGAGAGCATCTTGAGCAGCGTCGATTTGCCCGCGCCGTTGTCACCGACCAGCGCGATACGGTCGCCGCGGCGGATCTGTAGATCGACGCCGTCGTAGACCACGTTCGTGCCGTAGGCCTTCTTAACTCCGGTCAGGCGCGCCACGATGTCGCCGGAGCGCGTGGGTTGGGGGAGGGTGAGCTTGAGGGCGCGTTGCTTCTTCTTGGGCTTGGGCGCGCCGGTCGCTTGAGCGGACAGCTTGTCGAGCGCCTTTTGTTTGCTCTGCGCCTGCGTCGCCTTGCTCGCCTTGGCGCCGAAGCGCTCCACGAAAGCACGCAGGTGCGCGATGCGGCGCTCGCGGTCCATGGCCTGCGCCGCGAGCTGCGCGTCGAGCTCCTCGCGGCCTTCCACGTAGTCGTCGTAGGTGCCCGGGAAAATCAGGATGCCGTCGGGCGTGAGCTCGGCGATGCTCGTGACCATGCGGTTCAAGAACCAGCGGTCGTGGCTGACCACCACCCAGGCGCCGTCGTAGTCGGCCAAGAAATTCTCGAGCCAGCGCAGGCTCGACAGGTCGAGGTGGTTCGTCGGTTCGTCGAGCAGCAAGATCCGCGGCGCCGACAAGAGGAGGCGCGCGAGCTCGGCGCGCATGGCCCAGCCGCCGGAGAGCCCCGTCATCGGGCCCTGCAGCTGGTCCTGACGGAAGCCCAAGCCCTCGAGGATGCGGTGCGCGCGTGACTCGAGGCGGTGCGAGCCCATCCGCGATAGCGACTCGATGAGCTCGACCTGCCGGTGCGCGAGGTCCGCGGCGTTGTCCGCGTCGGCGGTCTCGAGCTGGGCCTCGACCTGCGCGAGCGCGCGGCGGGCGGTCATGACCTCGCTGCTGCCTTCGAGGACGTGGCCAAGGATGGTGCCGTGGGCTTCCCGGGTGATTTCTTGCGGGAGGTAGCCGAGGCTGACCCCCTTGCCGAGGGTGATGGCGCCGCCGTCCCGGGGCTCGTCGCCGGCGATGATCTTGAGCAAGGTGGTCTTGCCGGCGCCGTTCGGGCCCACCAAACCGACCCGCTCGCCGGCGTTGACGGTCCAGCTCACGTCGCTGAAGAGCGTGCGACCACCGAAGCTTTTGCTGACC
>JBDHVB010000222.1:0-9138 GCA_039809465.1 Myxococcota bacterium | reverse complement strand
TGACGTCGACCGGCGCCACGTAGACGTCGACCGCGCCAGTGACCGGCGTGCCGGCGGCGCCGACGAGCGCGCGCGCCGAGCGTCACCTTGGCGCCCGTATCGACCTCGACGCTGCCGCCCGCGCCTGCGTCGGCGAGAGACCGGGCCGCGCCGAGGGGCTGCATGACGACCTCGAGGTAGCCAGCGGTCGCCGTGTCCTTGAGCTGGGCGACGTGGGTGCGGCGCGTGAAGCCAGGGGCCTCGACGCGAATGATCTGACGGACGCCGGTGCCGACAGCGAGCGTCGCGCTCCCGGCCGCGTCCGTCGTAGCGGACGCACCGCCGACCAGACGCACCGTCGCGCCCTCGATGGGCTGGAGCGACGGGGTGATGACACGCACGCTGGTCGCGGCGCTGCCGACCGCGGCCGGGCCTTGGGTCACCGTGATGGTCTGCGTGACCTGGTGCGTGTCGCGACCGTCGCTCACCGTCAGCGTGACCGGCTGGTCACCGGTGGTCGAGAAGACGTGCGCGATGCGCCGCGTGCCGCCGCGGCCGCTCGCCCCGAAGCTCCAGCTATAGGTGAGCTCGTCCCCGTCCGCATCGGTCGAGCCCGAGGCGTCGAAGACCAGCGCCTCGCCGGCCACGACCGTCATCGCGGACGCGGTGAACGACGCGACCGGCGCGGCATTGGGGTCGTCGCCGTCCTTCTTGCCGCCACCGCAGGCACCGAGGACGAGAGGCAACACCAAGAGGCTGAGCGCGCGGCGGTGAGACATGAGCGGTGTCTGCCCAGAAACCAAGCTCGCGAGCAAGTAACGCAATGTAACGGCGGACTTACAGTCACCATGCCGTTCCTGGTGGGCTCCGCGGGTTGATTTTGCCGCGCGGCGACGCGCCCGCTCAGCGTCCCAAGTTGGAGACCGCGCTCAGGAGCGCGCCTGGCGTGGTGCGAAAGCCGATGGACGCGCCGGCGTTGCGCTCGCCGTACTGCGAGCCGCTGTAGGCTTGCAACGCGACGGTGCCGGCGGAGAACGAGCGCTGGACGCCGACGTAGACGGTGTCGACGCCGCTGCCGCCCGCGGAGAGCACCTCGCTGCGGCCGGAGAGTGAGGCGCGCGCGCCGGCCATGACGGCCCAGTCGCCGAGCAACGCGCCGCCGCGCAGATCGAGGGCTGGGCGGTCGTGGAGGTTGTCGGCCTGCACGCCGAAGGGCAGCTCGATCTTCGCGTCGACGAAGACATTGCTGGACGGCGTGTAATGCACACTCGCCTCGAACCGCCGGTTGAGAGGAAGCGTTCCGATGTCACGGCCGTCCGTCATCACGTACTTCACGGTCGCGGTGCCAATGCCCGCGACACCGCGCCCGTAGACCTCGACGCCTGGCGCGACGCGAGCACGCAGCGTCGCGTTCACGTTCGCACGCACGTCGGTCAGCGCCGATGAGACCGAGGGATCGCCAGGCGCGAACCCCAGCGTGACCGCGGAGTCGAAGCCCGTCTCGAAGGTCACTCCAGGCGCGACGCTGGTCTGGCTGATTCGGCCGGCTTGATCGAAGGTCACGAACGCGAAGGTCTGATCACGGTGAAACATCTGGCGGGGACCAATGGTGCGCTCGTCGAAGCGCAGCGAGCCCACGCCCGCGGTGACCCGCGCGCCGTTCGAAAAGCGGTGCGCGACGCCACCGAGCTGCGCGTCGAGCCCAGGCTCTCCGCCGAAGGAGCGCGCGAAGATGCTGGTGTTGGCCCCCAGAGGCGCCGTGGCCGCGAGCCCGTCGGTACCAGCAGCGGCGCCGATCTCCCCGAAGCCCGCGGGCTGATCGCCGGCGCGCAACGCGTTGAACAAGCGCAGCCCCCGGTCGGTGTAGAAGCGCGAGCCCACGCTCACGCGCTCGTAGCCGTTGTTCCGGTAGAGATCGAAGGCAAGCGCCCCGGGCGCAAACCGCACCATGGCCTGCGCCGGCGTTTGCGCGTCGAGCATGTGCACCCGCCCATACTCGACGACGCCCCAGCGCGCGGTCGACGGATCCTGATACAGCGTGACGGCGTGCGACGTGCCTGCCGAGTCGTAGCCGACAGTGAAGGCGCGATAACCGGCGGAGTTCAGCACCGCCGTCATGAACCCCATTTGGTCACGGCATACGCCGCCGTTCCGCAGGGTCTCGAGCGCGGAGTACGTCGAGCGCGGTCCAGAGCCGCCGTCGGCGCGTCCGTCCTCGTAGACGAAGTAGCGACTGTTCATCTCGGCAAGCCATTGTGGACCCGCCTCCCGCGTGCGCTGGACGATGTAGTCGACGGTCGTCTGATCGGCGCGCGGGGTCATCAGCACGCTCATCCGCGCGCGATCGGTGGCGGTGAAGCGCCGATCGACCGCGGCGTTATAAACGGACCACGTCGGGCTCTCCGGCTGCGCCGCCCAAGCACGCACCGCGTTGCTTCGCAGCGCGGCGTCCGGGCCCAGGCGCATCGAGGTAAAAGCACTGCGAGGATCCCCAAGCCGCGTCTCACCCGCGCTAATCGTACCGAGGGCACGCCGCGCATGCGGGGAGTCGACCTCGTCCCCCGAAGGCATCGCCGCGGACGTGGCGGATACGGGGTCGAGAGGCTCCGCGCTAGGCAGCAGCGTCGCGGCGGCAGGCGAAAGCTTGGATGGTCCGCTCGTCGTGCCCATGGTCTCCCCGAACCAACGACGTAACACCCCGTTATCGTCGTCTCGGTTTCATTCTCGTCACGCGGCACACAACGGTGCGGGAGACGCGGCTGACGTCATGGCACCAGAACGGCGGCTGGCTCACCTCGAAGGCAACTTGCCCGCTAGGGAACGAAGCCGCTCAGGCAAGGTAGCGTTGCTCTGTCATGGGTCTTGCCCAGCCGCTCACGCCCGAGCTTGCAGGGGGTCCGGCAACATCAGCTTCGGCAAGCGCGCCTTACGCGCCGATGCGAGAGCTTTCTCGAGTTGCTTCGGCCCTTTGTCCCAAGCGCCATTCTGATGAAGCGGCGCCAACACGAGCAGGTCGACCGTGTCTGCGCTGTCGTTGGCCGACTCCGAGGCCGCTGCGGATTTCTCGGAGCCGTGATCCGTCGCCAGTAGCGCGGACACACCGTCAGGCCACGCCAGATGCGCAAGCGGCGGTTCGGAGCGCTTGAATACCTGGCCCTCGCGAATTCGCAGCGATCCGGACTGGATCAGCGCGCCCAGTGTACGCAGAACATCGATCGGAAACGACTGCCGGCTCATGCCGTCCCGGTAGTTGGCCAAGATGCCCCACGTGGGCGCCAAGTAGAACGCCAGCTCGGTGCGGCCATGCTCGTGAAGCTCATCGGTGAATACATACATCGCGCGCGGCTTCGTCCGACTCTGCGCAACTCGGATCGAAACGTCGTGCGAGGCCGAGGCAAGCTTCATTGGAAAGACCGCACCGATTTCACTGCTGACCGTGGCGATGATGGGATACCCCGGCTGCGATTTCCAATCGTAGTCGTCGGTGACGGAGTGTCCGCTGGCGGCACGAATGAGCGCTCGACACTCCGCTGAATCTTCCCAGTCGGCGAAATCCAAGGGCATGTAGCGCTGCACGAAACCGAGGCGGTTCGGATCCGCGCCACATTTCAGAAGCAAGTCCACCGACGTCGGCATTGCCGACTTTGCCGCGAGCATCAACGGCGAGAGCGCCGACGCGTCAGCGCCGTCGATCCTGGCGCCGCTCCGATGCAGCAGCTCGATCATTCGGTCGTCACCCACTCGCGCCGCCTCGCAGAGCGGCGTCATGTAGAGCGCGGCAGGCGCGGCGCGATCGAAATCACCGCCCAGCCCGATCAAGTACTTCATGAGCTCGACGCTTCCGCAAGTCGCCGCTTCGTGAAAGACCCCTTCGCGATCCGGATCATCCAGGGCGGTCGCGGCCAACAATGATCGATCGGCCGTCAAAGCCTTTTTGGCTCGGTCGAATTTTCGATCCGAGATCAATTGAATGATGTCTGTCATTGGACGACGAGACCTTTGGGGGCTTCGCGACTCTAGGCGCGGACGCGCAAGATCGATGGATCGTGGTCCGAGTCGTCCAGGGGGCTCACCGAGTTGGCGTGGAGGTACTCCATCTCGACGCGGCCTTCCTTGAACGCTTTGGCGGATCCAACCACCGGACAGAGCACTTGCTGGGTGCCGCGGTAGTTGTAGTCGAAGCGCTCGTCCGCGGGGACGAGCTCCATCGCGAGGTTCACCATGCCGTTCCTGGTGAGCTCCGCGACGGTCGCCGACTGCAGCGTGTCGTTCATGTCGCCCAGGATGAACTGGTCGGTGTCCGGATCCTTGGCGAGCGCCTGCTCCGCGTCCCTACGGACCGCGCCGGCCTGGCCCACGCGCTTCTCCGCGCCGCCGACGATCGGCGGCTCGTGATCCGAGTTCCACGGCGTGCTGCCGCGGCGCGACGCGAAGTGGTCGTTGGTGATGCGGATCTTGCGTTCCTTGAACTTGAACTCCGCGATCACGGACTTGCGCGAGTCCATGAAGCTCGGGTCGCCCTCCCCGACGCGCTTGACGCTCGCCGGATCGTGCGAAACGCGGTCCTTGCGGTAGAGGAAGCCGCAGCGGATGTTGCCGCCGGGCTCGCCGCCGTCCTTGCCGTTTTGCGGCGGGACGTCGATGTACTCGTACTCGGGGCCGCCCGCCTCCTTGATGAAGCGCACCATCATCTCGAAGGTCTGGTCCGCTTTGACGACGTCGCTCTGCTTGGGCCCGTCGTTGTCCTGGATCTCCTGCACCGAGATGATGTCCGGCGACTTGAGGTTGTCGACGATGCGCTTGGCCAAGCGCTTGGCGCGCTCCTGCTCCAACGGATTGATGTTGAGCATGTTCACGCTGGCGATGGTGTAATGGTTCTCGTCGCCGACGAGCTTCGTGACCTCGCTGACGGTGGGCGGGTTGCTGACGACGCTGGGCGCCTTGGTCAGCTCGATCTGGAAGTCACCCGAGCGGTAACCGACCACGCCCTCCACGCCCGCCATCACCGCGCCGACCGAGAGGGACGGCGACTTGCCCGCCGCGTCGCGGAACTTGATGCTCGCCTTGGAGAAGTTCTCGATGCCCTCGCGATGCAGGATGCCGCCGTGGCGGCTGCGCGTCGACTTGTCCATCGGCCAGCTCTCCGGGAGGACCACGAGGTCACCGAAGCGGTTCGACGGGCTGATGGCCTCGCTCTTACCGATGGCGACGATGCGGCCGAGGAGCTTGCGCCAATACTCCGTCGCGCCCTTGGCGTCGGCTGGCGGCGGACCGAGCTTCGAGAGGTCCACCGGGTCCGGCACCTTGGCGGTCCCGATCCGCTCTGGCGGAGTCACTTCGACGAGCTCGACCAGCGAGCGCGCGAACTCGTTGTTCGGATCGCGCGCTTCGCGGACCGTCGCGGTGAAGCGCACCACGTCGCCAGGAGCGACGCGCGCGCCGCGCGTGCGCACCAGCACACCGCCCGGCTCGCCGTTCGGGTCTTCGATGTAGAAGCCGACAGGGTTGATCGCGGTGACCACGGCCTCGGTGGTCACACGCCGGCCGACGAGCGGTGACGTGAAGCCCGTGCCGCGGATCTTGTCGAGCGGCTGCGCCTCGCCAGCACGCTGCGGCTTGCCGGTGCTCGGCGCCGCGTTGGTGGCGAGCGGGATGACCTCGGCCTTGCCCGCCATGGCGTTCACGCTGCCGATGCGCAGATCCATCTCTTCGCCGAGCTTGATGACGATGGGGTTGCCGCCGTCGGAGTGCAGCTCGGTGCCGTTCGCCTCGAGGCGGTTGCGGCCCGGCAGCTCGACGAAGCGCTCGACGTCGGCCTCGGGGAAGTAAACCTCGAAGCCACGCGGCGAGATGAAGGTGACCTCACCCTTGAGCGTCTTGCCGCTGTGCTCCTCGAGGACCTTCGCGGAGATGATGTCGCGCACCTGACGCTCGATGCGGCTGTCGCGCTCCTGCGCCACCGCGGCCTGCTCCAGAACCTCGGCGCCACGGCTGGTGTCGAGATTCAGGGAGTCGCGCACCGCGCGGATGAAGGAGTGATTGCGGCCGTCGCGCTCGCGGCGCATCGGCGCGGTCACCTGCACGTAGTGCGCGAGCTTCAAGCCTTCGTGGCTCGTCGGGTCCGCCGAGATGATGGCGCGCGGCTGGGCGCGCAGCACCAGGTTGCGGATGGCGCGGTACTTCGGCATCGAGCGGTCGAGGCGGCGCAGCATCTCGGCCGGCGACATCTTCTCGGGCCAATCGACGCCGAGCGTGATGACCGCGGCGCGCGACAACGCGATGCGTGCCTCGTCCGCCGCCTTGTGCACGCGGTGGTACGCGGGTGCGTGGTGCTCGACGAGGAACTCCCCCGCGAGCGCGTTCGCGGTGATCGAGATCTGCGCGTTCGCCTCTTCGATCCACAGGGCGCCGCGGCGCGACACCTTGAGGTCGCCGTGCTCGTCGATGGTGCCCCACGGCTCGCCTTCGGGCGCGGTGATCATCTCGCGCTTCTTGGCCTGCTCGAGCAGCGCCCCACCGACCTTCTTCAGGCGGTCGAACGCGGTCTTCAGGATCGGATCGTCGACCTTGGTCTTGCCGTCGATGTAGTCCTGCGCCGCGCCGTAGTTGGTCTTGCGCGCGCTCTTGATGACCGCGTCGATGAAGGTGGGCTTGCCGACGACCTTGCCGTCGGCGTCCACCGTGTACTTGAAGACGATCGACGGCCGCTTCACACCCTCCCCGAGCGAGATCAGATCCTCGGAGAGCGCGCGATGCAGGACCGGCATGTCGGTGCCTGGCATGTACGTCGTGGTCTGCAGGCGGCGCGCCCGCTCCTGGATGGCGCTGCCCTCGCCGCCGGCCAGCTTGAAGAAGTAGCTGATGTCCGCGATGGCGTAGTAGACGTCGCTGCCGCCCGGGACGGTCTTGCTGTCCTCGATGTACATCGCCTGGTCGAGGTCGACCGAGTACGGGTTGTCGATGGTGATGAAGGGCTTGTCCGTCATGTCGACGTAGCCCTCGATCTTGTCCGGGTTGAACTTGGCCTTCAGCTCCTCGAGGTTCGCCTTGTAAGCCTTCGAGAAGGTGGCCTCGACGCCAGCTTGCGTGGCGATCTCGGTGAACTTGATCTTCCAGGCGTCCTTGTCGCCGTAGACCTCGGCGAGCTCGGCGGTGCGGCTCTGCGAGAGCGGGTCCTCGATGTGCGCGAGCACCGTCTTGCCGAGGAGCGCCTCGGTCGCGTCCGCGAGCGGCACCCGTTGCAGCGGCGCCCGCTGATCACGCGCCACGAGCGCGAAGCCGTTGCCGTCGCGCTCGACGCGGCCGACCATGCTGAACACCTTCTCGGTGCTCGAGGTGAGGAGCTGCAGGCCACCTTCGCTCGCCTGGATGACGATGCGGCCGCCCTCGGCGATGCCCTGCGCGTCCTGGGGGTGGAGGACGAAGGGCTTGATGGCGCGGTCGTCGGGATAGAACGTCGCTTGGAGCGTGTTCTTCTTGCCGATGACGCGGCGCAGGTGTCCGCTGATCTCGCCCTGCAGACCGGGGGGTGGAGTCGTCTGCATCGGCATGAGCGCCGGCGTCGTGGTCGACAGCACGCCGGCGATGTCGCGCAGAGCCGCGGCGATGCCGTCGGGGCCCGTCTTGGGCGCGGCGTTACGCAGGCGCACGTCGGACACGCTGTTCGGCAAGGGCTTCGGGGTCGGCGGAGCGGGCGTCGTCACATCGGCGCGTGCCACGCCGACCAGCGTCTTCTCGGCTTCGAGCGCTCGAGGCATCCGCGGGAGCTCACGAGGACCTTCGTTGCCACCAATCCGTCTCATCAGCTTGCAGCCTTTCGTGCTTTCGCTTCGGTTGCGAGGCGCGTAGCGAGGGCACGCGTCGCCTCTTCCCGTCCGTTCAATGCCAGGTGAGTCGCGACCGCGATGGCGTCGTCCCACTCACCAATCGAGCTGTGTAGCCGCGCCAGGGCGAGCGCGGTCGCGTCGTCGTCCTCGAGGGACAAGGCGGCGCGATACGCTTCGCGCGCCACCGACACCTCACCAAGCTCGTCTTCGAGGGCGCCAATCATCGACCAGACCACGGCGCGCTCGGGTGCGGCGAGCACGGCGTCCTGCAGGATGCGCTCGGCCTCTTCGAATTGACCGTCCCGCTTGGCGCGCTCGGCGGCGCGCAGCAGGTCATGGATGTCCCCGGGCACCGCCGGAGCACCACGTGCGGCACGCAGCGCTTCCAATCCTTCTCGATCGACGACGATTGCCATGAGGAAACCACCTAGCGGGGGACGATGAAGATCTCTGCTGCCTTGCGTGACGAGAGCGCACCCTTGGCGATGCCGGCGCCGCCGGTCACCAGGATGTCGCCGCTGACGAGAACGGTCGCGGCCGCGCCGAAGCGGCTGGCGTAGAGCTCGCCGACCTCCTCGATGTGGGGCTGACACGGACTGCTGTCGAAGGTGAACGCGTCCGCGGTGTTGCCGACGACGCCGGGGCTCACCGAGCCGCCAGCGATGAGGAAGCCGCGCGGCATCGGGGCGATCGACGCGGCGGCGCGGCCGACGCTCAAGGCGCCGCTCGAGCAGACGACGGAGCTCCCGGCAAGGTCGCTCTCGAGGCTCACGACTTCGATGTTGGCCGTCGCGGTGCCACGGCCGAGCTCGGCGATGCGCTCGGTGTAGCCGCCCGCCACCACCATGACGTTCTTGTCCGCGACGTATCCCACCGCCGCGTCGCTGCGCGGTGTTCGCAATGACGGACCAGCGATGCTCTCGTCGCCCGCGACGTCGATGAACTCGACCAGACCGATCACCGCCACGCCGTCGATGCCGCCCACCAGCGCGACCACGGCGTCATCGACGAGCACCGCGGCGTGACGCGCGCGCGCCGCCGTGAGCGCGGGGCCGTCGCTCGTCCTCTCGGTCGCCGGATCATAGATGACCGACGTCGCGAGCACCGCGCCACCGCTGCCGATGCCGCCGGCGAGGAGCACCCGGCCGTCGCGCAGGAGGGTCGCCGTGTGATAGGCGCGCGCCTCGCCGAGATTCACGGGCCGCACGAAGGCGTCGCCGTCGTAGGTCTCGAGCAACGCCGAGGCCTTGTTGGTCGCATCGTAGCCACCAGCGACGGCGACGCGGCCGTTCGCGAGCACGGTCGCGGTGTGCCCCATGCGCGCGACGCTCAT
>JBDHVB010000221.1:0-9220 GCA_039809465.1 Myxococcota bacterium | reverse complement strand
GCTTCGATGGCGTCCTTCACTCTCTCGTGAACGATGATCGCGCTGACGTTCTCGGCCAGGCGAAACAACAGCGCATCGCCGGCCTTCGCTTCATCAATGACCAGCGCCGCAAAGTCCACGTCACCCATCGTGGAGTCGGAGATGCCCATGAGCTGTGAGGCCGCCATGTCGGCGCACGCCACCAAGCCGACGATGTTGTAGGCCTTGTAGTTGGTGTACTCCGCGCCCGTGGCGGGATTCTTCAGGACCGCGTCGAAGTACTGAATGTTGTCGACGCCAGCTCGCGCCATTGCGTTCACCACGTCCTGGCGCACGACGGGGATCGCCTCGGCGGAGTACATCGCCTTGGGATTGCCCTCGTAGTCCGGATCGAGGTGATAGATCAGCGGCTGTGGCACCAGCTCGGTGATCGGGCGTCCCTGGCGCCAATTTCCTCGAAGATCAGGGCCAGAAGCGATCGGCATCACCGGATGTTTGCCTTCGCCGACCATCACGTAGTGGGTCACGTCCATCAGCTCCTATCGCGTGCAGTGCTAGCATAAACCAGACAGAGCCCTACTCTTCGTGCTCTCGCCGCAGTCCGATGATGTGGACATCGTCGGCATTGCTCCCAGCGAGGTGAACGAGGATGGGCTTCAAGCTCTCGCCGTCGGCCTTATCAGCGCGTGTCACCGTGAGCGCGATGATGGTGTAGCCGTCGGCCGCGAGCTCGAGGTCGCGCATGCAGACGATCTCGCTCTTGGCGCCGCGTTTGGCTTCGGCCTTCCAGCCGGTCGCTCGTCCGTGGGTGTCGTAGGCGGTGGCGCGGTAGGTGGTTTCGCCGTGGGCCAGCTCGTGGCGTATCAAGAGGTCGTCGAAGCAGAGCTGCTCGCCGTTGGCGGACAAGCGGATGCCGTCGAGGGGAGTGACGCGGCGGAACCAGACCTCGCCGATCTTGCGCTGGCGCTCGATGAGCGTCTTCGTGACGTAGTCCGCCGATGCGCTGTCGCTATAGCGTGCAGAAGCCACGGCGGCCGCGATCTGCTCCGGAGAGAAGCGCATGATGAGCTTCGCGGCCCAGAATCCGTCGGCCGCGTCCATCAGAGTGTGCGGATAATAAGGATACGCGCCTTCGAAGAGATCGGGATCGAACACCTTCGACTCGAACCAGCCGACCCCGCGCAGGTGCGGATAAACCATGTGCTCCCAAGGCCGGTAACCGAAGCCGAAGGTGATGAGCGAGTAGGCCATCTCACCGACGTCCAACGTGCTCGCCCAGCCGTCATAGGGCATGTGGAGCTCGTCACGCCAGGCGCCCATCGATTTTCCAAAGTCGACGAAGTAGTGCTTCACGTAGTGGATCTCGGGGTCCGCGGGGTCCTCCACCCATGCATCGAGCGTGTTCATCTGCTTGGTGTCGATGTCGCCGACCCAGGCATGGAAGAGCTTGCTGGCGCGGACTTCGCGGCGGTGCTGATGCGGCACGGTGTCGTTCGCGTCGTCCTTGCGGGTGCCCTCGACCTTCCAGCCGCCGAGGAGCTTGCCGGGGATGAAGCGGCTGACTTGTGCGCGATAGCGGCCATCGGGCGAGAGGTCGACGCGGGTGAGCTCGTCTTCCAAGTCCTTCTCGGTGAGCGGCTGCTCCTTGCCGAACGGGTCGCGCTTCTTCGCTCCGTCGGCGATGACGAGCTCTTCGCGGCTGAACGTCACGACGTCGTCGTCGGGGACGTTGAAGCCGAGCGCCCAGAAGAGCCGCTGCACGATGACGTCGGCGCTGGTCTCGACCTCGGGATAGCCCTTGGTGTCGAACTTGAGCATGAACTCGTAGCCGCTGGTGTCCTGCGCCACGAAGCCGACCGAGGTCCCACCCACCTTCAAGCGCTTCACCGCCCAGGGCTTGAACGTCTCCGGCGTGTGCCCGTCGCCTGGACCGCGGCGGATCTCCTCGGGCGTCACGTCGCGGGCGGCGATGCGGTTCACGTACCAGGTCGAGTCCGGCACCTCGTCCATGGCGTTGACGTTCATGGCGCGCTTGGTGTCGTGCATCTCGGTCCAGCGCGTGAAGCGGCGCACGAAGAGCACGTCGAGATAGTACGGCATCAACGTCTCCTCGTAGGGCTCGGGCTGCGGGATGTTCTTGCGGTCGTCGACGCGGCTCACGACCTCTCTGTCGTAAAAGCGGACCACCCCGACGTGATCGTGGGCGCAGCCGGCGGCGAGCGAGAGCGCGATCACCAAGAGTCTGCGCATCACCACTCCGCCCGCGGTGACATGTCGAAGAGCGGGTCGATGCTGACCGCGAGGCGCGCCTGGTTGCCGTTGTAGCCAAGCATCATGCGCAAGATGAAGGTCTTCATCGTGTGCGCCTGGAAGCCGAAGCCGCCGCCCAAGTGCGTGTCCTTGAATTCGATCTCGCGGATGTCGCGCCACACACGTCCGGCGTCGATGAACACGAACGACGACAGATTCTTGTTGAGCGACCACATGTACTCGGCCGTCAGTGAGCCGACGTTGCGGTCGCGATAGCGGCCAATCTGCTCGGCGCGCAGCACGAAGTTACCGCCGAGCTGCGGATAAGCAGTGAACGGGATGTCGCGGACAGCGCCGATGACCGTCTCGTAGTAGGCGCGGATGGTGAGCGTACGGTCGCCGCGCAGGACGTTGAAGACGCGCGCGACGTCACCCCCAGCGCGTGTGAAGCGTGACGGATCGTCGCCGAAGCCCATGGTGCGCCCCGCGAAGAGGTTGGCGCGCCAGCCGCTCGACGGAGTGGGCTTGGGGATGAAGTCGTTGAGCGGCTCACGCGAGTCATACGCAATCGACAGCGTGCCGGTGAGGCTCGAGAGGCCTTGGTTGAAGCCCACGAGTCGCGCGGTGTCGTAGACGTCCTCGATATTGAGGCTGTCGTTCTCCTCCGCCTCGGCGATCTCGTCCGCGTCCTCGCAGCCCGAGCAGCTGCCGAAGGTCTGGTGCAGGTAGCCAACGCTCGCGGCCGCGGAGAAGTAGCGCGTCATGAAGAAGCGCAGCTCGCTTTGGGCGCGGGTGCGCTGCTCCGAGTAGCGCGAGTTCATGGCGAAGGACTGATCGAACGGATCGATGGGGACGCCGGGGGTCGGTGGCACGTCGATGTCTCCGGCGTTGCCAATGCCGAAGAAGCGGGCGCGTGGGCGCGCGTCGTTGCCGCCGAGCAGCTCGACGCGAAAACGGCTGCCGAGCAGCGCGCCGCTGCGGAACTGCGCGAGCAGGGTTTGCCGGAACTGTCCGCCATAGCCGGCACGTACGCTCAGGCCCTCGCCGTGGCCGAAGACGTTGCGGTAGATGAGGCGCGCGCCGACGTTCAGGCCGAAGCCGGTCTCGATGAGCGCGGTCGGGAAGATGCCGAAGGTGCCATCTTCGTTGAAGAAGATTTGCTGATAGACGTCTCGTACGCGATAGCGTTCGATGAGCCAGAAGGTCCCGCGCAGCCCCTGCCCCGGTACCTCGTAGACCAAGCGGACCGGGAACAAGACGATCCGCGGCACCCAGAGCAGCTCGTTGGTCTCGTCCTCGCGGACACTCTCGCCGTGCGCCTCGGCGGCGCTGGGCTCACCCGCGACATCGGCGGCGGTCGGCTCGTCGCTCGTGGCATCGACGTCGAAGCGCCGCTCCTCACGCGGACCGAGCTCGGGTGCGGCAGGGACGGGCTCGGCGGCCATCTGCGCCAGCGCGATCGCGGTCCATGCGGCCAGGGTCAACACTTTAGGCGGATCTCGGGTCGGGAGGAACAGGCGCTATCTTGGCCACGACCCGACGCCCAGGCGAGCATAAAGAGCACGTTTCGCCGCGATCAGCTCATCCTCGTGCCGCGCCCGCTCATCCGCGTTGGCGGTCATAACGGCGTGACCAGCGCGAGAGACTTCGTCGAGCAACGCCAGGGTCGTCGGGAGCTGACGCTCGGAGAACGGCCCAGTCCGGCGCTCGATGAATCGGCGGACGGCAAAGCGCCCCGCCGCCACCACGACCCACGGCACGAAGACCACGCCCAGGCCGGCCATGATGGTCGCGCCGCCACGCGACTCCCCTACCGTCGCGATCCGCGCTCCCCACGACCAGAGCAGGCTGGTGACGAGCATGCCGAGCACCAGGGTCCATGGCGCGCCCAGCAAACCGAGCTGCCGCACGCCAAACGTGATGAGCAGCCCCAAGAGCACGAACGCCACGAGCGACGCCGAGACCGCGTCGAAGATGCGCGACACGAAGCGAATGATGAGCGCCAGCTCGTCGAACGTCTCGCGGATGCTGCGCGCCGACTCCTCGAGACGCTCGAGCCGCAAGAGCATGCGTCCGATGGGGCCGGCCTGCTCGATGCGCGCCTGGTCGATGAGCTCCTGGTACGGCTGGAAACCGCGGAGCTTGGCGAAGCGTGGGTCGTTGTTCAATGCGTCCACGGGGAAGCTGCTGCCGCGCTCATCGGCGGCCTGGCGCAAGGTCGCGACGGCATCGGGCCAGCGGCCGAGCTCGACCAGCACGCTCGCCGCGTCGATGCGCGCGTCGGATTCGGGGTCGGCCTCGGCGGCGCGCGTGAGCAGCTCGAGCGCCACGTCTTGCTTGCCGTGCTCGCGGGCGATGAGGCCGCGCTCGTACACGATAGCGGGCAACGGCCTATCGAGCTCGCGCTCGGCCGCGCTGAGCAGCTCTTCGGCGCGCTCGTAATGGCCTTCGCGCCGCGCCTCCTGGGCGTCTTCGAGCAGACGCTGGGCGTGTGATTTGAAGAACCACCAATCCGCAGCGGCCGCGGGGAGCGCCACGCATACTACGATTAGCCCCACCCCGATGCGTAACAGGCTAGAGCCCCGCAAAACCGCGCAGCTGCGCCATCTGGAGGGCCCGGCGACTGTTCTCCGGCACCAGATACCGCAGGTTCAAGTAGTTCACGGTGAAGTGCGCAAGGAACGGCGCCACCAGATTGCCGCTCCAGGCAAACAAGCCACCAAACAAGAGACCGGCACCGAAGGCCATGACGGTCCACGGAAGAAAGCGAGGCGTCGGCCCGATGTGCAAGACGCCGAAGATGGCCGCCGTGAGCCACAGACCGAGGCTCGGCTGCAAGAGACCACGGAAGAGCGCCTCTTCAGCGAGCGCGCTGAACAGCGCGATGAGGACGACGCCGCGACGCTCGACCCCCCCGAGGATGCTGCGGAACTCGTCGGCGAGGTTCGCGGCCCAGGCGAACTTGGCGGTCGACAAGCGCGACAAGCCGACCATCACGCCACCGACGGCGAGCCCACCCAGGATGCTCGAAAACCAGCTCATGAAGTGGAACGCTGGCAGGAGCGCCTCGAGATGACCACGCGCGATGAGGAACGCCATGGCTACTGCCAGGGTCGCGCCGTAGAACGTGAGGAGGTGTTTGATGCCGAGGTCGCGCATGGGAAGAACGAAACTCTTTCGAGTGTAACGGCGGGGGTGTGAGTGAGCAAGGCGAGTCGCTGGTCGATCGTCATTGGCTGGGTGGTTATGGCGACAGCCGGCCACGCAGCTCCCACACC
This sequence comes from Myxococcota bacterium, assembly GCA_039809465.1. Lineage (GTDB taxonomy): Bacteria > Myxococcota > XYA12-FULL-58-9 > XYA12-FULL-58-9 > JALHOP01 > JALHOP01. The sequence continues at coordinate 3,713 of JBDHVB010000221.1, read as the reverse complement.
AGTGCCTACCGAGGCACCGGCCCCACGGTGGTTTGGTCTCCCCGTGAGCGCCAAACCGGCGAGAATCGTCTCTCTGGCGCCGTCTACGACGGAGATCCTCTTCGCCGTGGGGGCGGGCCCACGTGTCGTCGCCGTGACGCGTTATTGTGACTACCCGCCCGAGGTGAAGGCGCTCCCGCGCATGGGTGGCGTCATGGACCTGAACGTCGAGGCGGTGCTCGCGGCGAAGCCCGATCTCGTGGTCGCCATCAAGACCGCGGAGGCCGACCCGTCGCTCCGGCGGCTGGGTGAGCTGGGGCTGTCGGTGCTGGTGGTGCCGAGCGACAGGCTGAGTGACTTCGCGCCCGCGGTGTCTGCGATAGCGGAAGCGGTCGGCGAGCCCGCGCGCGGCCGAGAGGTGGTGAGCGCGTTCGGCGAGGGCTTGAAGCGGGTGCGCGAGCAGGCCGCCAAGGACAAGCCACTGCGCACCCTCATCGTCGTCGCCGAGCGGCCGATCGTCGCCGCCGGGGCCGGGAGCTTCATCGACAGCGCGGTCGCGAACATCGGCTTGGTGAACGTGGTGAGCGAAGGTCCGTTTCCCGAGATCGGGCGCGAGGACATGCTCAAGCGTAACCCCGAGCTCGTCATCGACCTCACGGAGACCGGTCTCCCGGCGGTAGGCAAGGCGCGCGTCCTACGCTCCAAGGACCCTCGCCTGCTCCGCTTGAGCCCTCGCCTCCCCCAAGCCCTGGCCGACCTTGCGCGCACCGTTCGTCTGCCCTAGGCATGAGCACCATGGCCGAAACCGGAAAGCTCATCGCCCTCGAAGGCATCGATGGCGCGGGCACGACGACGCAGAGTGAGCTGCTAGCTAAAGCCCTGACGGACAAGGGTTATTCGGTCTACACGACAGCCGAGCCATCGCAGGGGCCGATTGGCCAGCTGCTGCGCCGCGCGCTGCGCCACGAAGAGCCGCTCGACGACATGGCGCTGGTGCCGTTGTTCGCAGCGGACCGCCTCGACCACGTGACCCGTGAGATTGCGCCCAAGCTCGCCGAGGGCACCCACGTCATCACCGACCGCTACGTGCTCTCGTCGCTCGCCTACCAATCGCTCATCGCGCCCGTCGACTACGTGAAGGCCGTGAACGAGCACGCCCGCCAGGCGGACCTCACGGTGTTCGTGAAGGTGAACCCACCGGTGGCCGAGAAGCGCCGCAAGGCTCGCGGTGGCGTCGCCGAGCGCTTCGACGCCAAGAGCCACCAGGAGCAGATCGCCCAACGCTACGAGCACAACCTGCGCTTCGTGACCCCCAACGTGACCATCGATGGGAACGCCGGCGTCGAAGCGGTGCGGGCCGAGATCCTGGAGCACGTGCTGGAGCTCTTGAAGCAATGAGCACGCCGACGGCTGCCATCGTGGTCATCGGCGCCGAGGTTCTGTCCGCTAAAGTGGTCGACGAGAACGGGCCGTTCTTGCTCGCCGCGCTGCGCGGCCGCGGCATCGACACGCGCGAGACCCGCACCATCGGCGACGACGTCGCGGTCATCGGCCGCACCGTGCGCGAGCTCGCGGCCGGGCATACCTACGTGTTCACCACGGGCGGCGTCGGCCCAACGCACGACGACGTGACCATCGCGGGCATCGCCGCGGCCTTCGAGGCCGAGGTGACGCGTGACCCGCAGCTCATTGGTTTGCTCGAGCAGTACTACAAGGGTCGCTTGTCGCCGCCGCAGCTGAAGATGGCCGAGGTGCCGCAGGGCGCGACCGTGAGCGTCCCTCATGGGGTCGGCTTCGTGCCCGTGGTGCGCATGCGGAACGTCTACGTGCTGCCGGGGGTGCCGTCGCTCGTGAAGCGCTGCTGGACGAGCATCGAGGCGGAGCTCGCGCGCGACGTGTTCTTCTCGCGGGTGCTCTACTACAACACCACCGAATCCGTGATTGCAGACATCCTCACGCTGGCGCAGCGGACGTTCGCCGACGTGGCCATCGGCTCGTATCCGCGCGTCGACGCGGCGCCCTACGCGGTGAAGGTGACCTTCGACGGACGCGACGAGGCCCGCGTGGAGGCGGCGATGCGCATGGTGCGCGACGCCTCCAGCGCGGCTTGGCTGGTCCAGCTCTGAAGCTCGCGCGCGGAGCAGCGATATCGGTACACGCTGAGCCCAGGGTCGGTGTATCTTCGCGGGCATGATGCGGCGAAGTAGCGTTTGCCTCGGTCTCGTGTTGGTGAGCTGCTCGGTCGACTTGGCGCTCCGTGATGACGCGGAGGTCCTCTGCGACAGCTCGAACCGTTGTCCGCTCGACTGGGTGTGCAACGGCAATGGCCGGTGCGTGAGCCCCGAGGCGCTCGCCCAAGGTACGCCAGGCGTTCGCCTCACGCAGACGCAAGGCCTCGAGGTGTCGGAGCTCGGCTCCACCGCGTCGTTCGGCGTCGTCCTCACCTCCCGCCCCACCGCGTCCGTCACCATGAGGCTCGCCACGAGCGACGAAACCGAAGTGAAGGTGGAGCCGAACGGGTTGGTGTTCACGCCGGAGAGCTGGAGCACGGCTCAGAACGTCACGTTGCGCGGCCAGCCTGATTGTTTGACCGATGGCGCCGTCACGTCGAGCGTGTTCATCGGACCGCTGGTCAGCGCCGACACCGACTATGCAGCGATGCTCGTTCCCGATTTGACGGTGACGACGCTGGACGACGCTTCGACCAAGATCCTCATCGGGCCCATCAACGTGACCACGACCGAAGCTGGCGGCACGACGACCGTGACGTTCACGATGCTCTGCGAGCCCACCGCGAACGTAACGTTGGGTGTGTCGTCATCGCGGACAGCGGAGGCCACCGTCAATCAGCCCACGGTCATGTTCACGCTCGACGACTGGGCCGCCCCGCGTAGCGTGCTGCTCTCGGGCCAGAACGACGACGTGGACGACGGCGATCAGCCGTATACGCTCGTGACAGCGCCGCTCGTGAGCGATGATCCGGCGTACAGCGGCATCGACCTCATCGACGTGGCGGGCGTGAACATCGACGATGACGTCGCGAACGTCGTGGTCGTCGTGCCGGAGCCCCGGGTGACCAGCGAGAGCGGCGCATCGGTGCCTCTCACCGTCGTGCTCGGGAGCGAGCCCTTGGAGGATGTCGAGGTCACGCTATCGACTTCGCTGCCGACCGAGGCAACGGTGACACCGGCGCTGCTCCTGTTCACGCCGGCGAACTGGAACACGGCGCAGAGCGCGACGGTCACGGGTGTGAACGATCCGGTCGCCGATGGTGACCGTCCATACACGTTGGACGTGATCGTCGAGAGTGGCGATCCGGTTTACGACGCGTTCATCGTCGCGAGCGTGCCGTTCGTGAACCAAGACAACGACAGCCCGGCCGTGCGGCTGAGCAAGGCGCGGACCTTCACCACCACGGAAGGCGGCCGCACGACGGACACCTATGCGGTCACGCTCGCCACGGCGCCGAGCGCGAGCGTCACCGTCACGATTGCGTCGGGGGACACGACGTTGGTGAGCGCGTCACCGGCGACGCTCACGTTCACGGCCGGCGACTGGAACGTCGGTCAGGTCGTGACCGTCACTGGCCTGCGCTCACCAAGCGGCTACGAGACGAGCGTGATCCGCCACGACGCCGCTAGCGGTGACCCGGATTACAACGGCACGTGCGCCACCTGCACGAACCTCGCGCTCACGGCGTTCCATACCAACGCCGGCCAAGCCCATGAGATGAC
>JBDHVB010000220.1:0-9279 GCA_039809465.1 Myxococcota bacterium | reverse complement strand
CACGGCATGTGCGAGCGCGGCATGGGCTCGGCGGTCGGCCAGGAGCCCAAGGTCAACGAGCGCATCACCTCGTGGGCCGTGAAGTATTCGACCGTCCCGGTGCTGGTGAAGCTCACGCCCAACGTCGGCACCATCAACCCGCACGGCCTCGCGGCGAAGCGCGGCGGCGCCCACGGCGTCTCGCTCATCAACACCATCAAGAGCATCATCGGCGTCGACATCGACCGCTTCGTGCCCGAGCCCCGCGTGGACCGGCTCTCGTCGAACGGCGGCTATTGCGGACAGGCCGTGAAGCCCATCGCCCTCCACATGGTCGCCGCCCTGGCGCGTGACCGCGAGTTCGGCCTGCCCATCAGCGGCATCGGCGGCGTCGCCAACTGGCGCGACGCGGTCGAGTTCCTGCTGCTCGGCAGCTCGTCGGTGCAGGTGTGCACCGAGGTGATGCTGCGCGGCTACCGCGTCGTCGAGGACATGATCGAAGGCCTCACGACGTACATGGAAGACAAAGGCTTCCGCACGCTCGACGACATGATCGGCAAGGCCGTCGCCCAGTACTCCGAGTGGGGCGACCTCGACATGAACTACGAGACGGTCGCCAAGATCGACGCCGACAAGTGCATCGGCTGCCAGCTCTGCATGACCGCCTGCCACGACGGCGCCCACCAGTGCATCCACCCGCAGGAGGGCACCCGCGTGCCGCGCGTCGACGAGTCCGAGTGCGTCGGCTGCAACCTCTGCCAGATCGTCTGCCCTGTCCCCGACTGCATCACGATGGCGCAGGTGCAAAACGGCTACGCCCCCGCCACGTGGAATCAGTTCACGCGTGGCGAGGCGGAGCTGCGGCCCAAGAAGGGCTCGCACTGACGCGAGCTCGCCCGGGGGCGCGGAGCGGCGCCCTGCTTACAATCCAGTGGCCTCGATGCCGATGATCAGGGCGCCGATGGCGAGCGGCACCTGGGCGCTCATCGGGAGCTGATGCGTATTGTGGTACTCCATGACCTGCTTGATGAGCTCTTTGACGTCAGCGCGGTGCTTGCGGATGGGGCTCGCCGAGTAGCAGGCGTGCGCCATGGTGGGGGCCGTCTTCGCGACCGCGATAGCGAGCTGGCGCCATGGGTCCTTGGCGCCGGGGGCCACGAAGCTGGTGCTGTTGGCCTTCGCCATCTCGGCGCTGAGCTCTTTGATCTGGGCGACATTCACGGGCTGGGTGACGCGAGTGATCTTCATGGCTCGGGTTATCGAAAACCCCGAACCCGAGATGGACTCTTCTGCGCCACCGTGGCCCAGAATCGCTGGCTAACCCTCGAACGCCTCGTCGGTCACCGCGAGGCACTTGTCGATGATCGCGAAGCCCTCACGCAGCTGCGCTTCGGTGATGCAGAGCGGCGGGTTGCACGTGAAGTTGTTCCAGCGCGTGAAGGTGAACAGGCCGTTGTCGAGGAAGGCCTTGTTGAGCTTGGCCATCGCCGGGTGGGCGCCGTTGTAGGGCGCGAGCGGCTCGTTCTTCGCGTTCTTGCGCAGGTCGACCATGCCGAAGAGGCCGATGCAGCGCGTCTCGAGCACCGACTTGTGCTTGGCTTGCAGCTTGTCCATCTCCTCGCGCATCACCTTCTCGAGCTTGGCGGCGTTCTCGATCATGCCCTCTTCGCGCATGACCGTGATGACCGCTTCGGCGGTCGCCATGCCCACCGGGTGATTGGCGTAGGTCAGTCCGCCCCAGAAGACGTTGTCCTTGAAGTGCTGGGCGACCTTGTCGCTCATGCCGACGCAGCCCATCGGGAAGTACGAGCTGGTGAGACCCTTCGCCATGGTCACCATGTCGGGGACGATGTCGAAGTGCTCGAAGGCGAACATCTTGCCGGTGCGGCCGAGGCCGGCCATGACCTCGTCGCAGATCATCAAGATGCCGTGCTTCTCGAGGAGCGCCTTCAGGCCCTTCAAGTAACCCTTCGGCGGAATCAAAACGCCGTTGGTGCCCGGCACGGTCTCGACGAACATCGCGGCGATGTTCTGCGGCCCCTCGTACATGATGACTTCTTCGAGGTAGCGCAGGTTGTTTTCGGTCTTCTCCGCGTCCGTTTTACCGAACGAGTAGTTGTACGGCGTCGGGTCCATGACGCGGATGAAGCCAGGCGCGCCCGGCTCGTTGGCCCAGCGGCGCGGGTCGCCGGTGAGCTGCATCGTCGCGTTGGTGGCGCCGTGGTAGCTGCGATAGCGGGAGAGGATCTTCTGGCGGCCGGTCATCAAGCGCGCGGCGCGCAGCGCGTTCTCGTTGGCCTCGGCGCCGCCGAGCGTGAAGAAGAACGTGTTGATGTCGCCGGGCGTGATCTCGGCCATGAGCTTACCGAGGCGCGCGCGCGGCTCCGTGGTCATGCCGGGGTAAACGTAGATGACCTCGTCGAGCGCCTTCTTCATCGCGGCGATCACCTTCTTGTGACCGTGACCGATGAGCACGCTCATCAGCTGCGAGTTGAAGTCGAGGATCTTCTTGCCGTCGGCCGTGTAGATGTAAACGCCTTCGGCGCGGGTGATCGGCAGAGGATTCACGTCCCCCTGCTTCACCCACGGCGTGAACGTGTACTGCTTCGACAGCTGAACGATTTCGTCGCCACTCATGCTCATCGCGGTTAGCCCATCCAGGTGGTGTCGGTTTGCACGGTCCACTTGCTCGTGACTTTGCGGGGACGCGTCCAGAAGTGGAAGCCGTCCATGCCGGTCATGTCGCCGTTGCCGAACTTCGAGGCGTTCCAGCCGCCGAAGGCGAACGGCTCGCGCGGCACCGGGACGCCGACGTTGATGCCGCACATGCCCGCCTCGAAGCGCTCGATGCAGTAGCGCGCGACCGCGCCGTTGGTGGTGTAGACCGCGGCGGCGTTGCCGTAGGGGTTCTTGTTCTCGATGGCGATGGCGCTATCGACGTTCGGCACGCGCACGATGCTGAGCACCGGGCCGAAGATCTCGTCGCACGCCGCCGGCATGTCGGGGCGCACGCCGTCGATGACCGTGGGACCGACCCAATAGCCGTCTTGGCCTTGGACCTTGGCGCCGCGGCCGTCGACCAGGATCTTGCAGCCGGCTTTTTCGGCCTCGTCGATGTAGCGCATGATGCGCTCGTAAGCCGCCTGGTTGATGACCGGGCCGATGTCGACGCCGATCTTGATCTTCTTCGCCTCGGCCACCATCGCGTCGATGATGTGCTGCGTCTGACCGACGGCGAGCATCACGCTCGCGGCCATGCAGCGCTGACCCGCGCAGCCGTACGCCGAAGCGACGACGTTGGTCGAGGTGAGCGCGACGTCGGCGTCGGGCACGACCACGAGGTGATTCTTGGCGCCGCCCAGGCACAGCATCTTCTTGCCGGTGGCCGTGCCGCGCGCGTAGACGAGCTTGGCGACCTTGGTGGAGCCGACGAAGCCGACCGCCTTGATGTCCGGGTGATCGCAGATGGCCTCGACGACCTCGCGTCCGCCATTGACGACATTGAAGACGCCGTCCGGGAGACCTGCTTCCTTGAAGATCTGCGAGAGCTTCATGGCGCCGTACGGCACCACCTCGGAGGGCTTCAAGATGAAGCAATTCCCCGCGAGCAGCGCCTGCGGCAGCATCCAGAGCGGAACCATGACCGGAAAGTTGAAGGGCGCGATACCGGCGACGACCCCGAGCGCCTCCTGCGTGACCTCGCAGTTCACGCCGCGCGACACGTCGAGCTGGCTGCCCGCGGCCATGTTGGCGAGCGAGGCGCCCATCTCGACGCACTCGATGCCCTTCTCGACCGACGCCTTGGCCTCGGCGTAGGTCTTGCCGTTCTCGTGCGACACCAGCCAGGCGAGCTCCTCGAGGTCGCGCTGCATGATGAACTTCACGTTGTAGAGGATCTGCGAGCGCTCCTTGATGGGCGTCGCGCGCCAGGCGGGCCACGCCGCTTTGGCGGACGCAACGGCGGTCTCGATGTCCGCCGCGCCGGACATGGCGACCGTGCCCATCGCCTTGCTGTAGCGCGGGTTGTTCACCGGCATCGTGTCGCCGCTCATGGCGTCCATGAACGAGCCGCCTATCCAGTTACGGCACGGCACGTACTCGACGAAGTCGTACGAGCGTGTAGCGAACGCTAAGGAGTTGTTGGTGGTGCGGCTCTTGCCGCTGGCTTCACTTGGGCTCGCCACGACCGACATCGGGGGCTCCTATCCCATGGTTTGGAGGCCGTCTGGTGTGTCAGAGGTGTCCGCCAAAGACAAGCCGGAACGCGTCAGCCTATTTGACGAGAATCGAGAGCGGGAAAGTCCCAACCGCCGCGCCCTTCTTCGAGGGCCGGAAGCGCCAGGCTCGCACGGCCTTCTCGATGCACTGCCGCAGGCTCCCGTCCTGCACCGCCGGCGCGCCCGTGAGCGCGACGTCGGTGGTCGTGCCATCCGGCCGGATCGTCCAGGCGAGCACGAGCGGCACCCGCCCCGTCTCGAGGACGCGCGCCTGCCGCGCCGATTGCACACAGGGCGTGAGCGTCGCTTCATGCGCCCGCACGCCATCGCTGATGTCCTCCCGCGACAACGACTCGGTGGGCGACAAGTCCTGGACCTTGGCGGGCTGCGGCGACTGGAGCGCGTTCATCAGGCTGAAATGGCGGATGAGCTCGGCGCGCGCACGCGGTGGAAAGCGCCAACCCGCGATCTCTTCCTCGAAACAGGCGGCGGTGAGCTTGTCCGCGAGAGCGGGCTCGACCATCGCCACGGCCGCCGTCGAGCCGTCGCCGCGCACGACCCACTCCATGACGGGGGTGCCCTTCGCATCTGCGAAAGCCGCGGCGCGGGACAGCTTTCTGAAGCAGCCCTGCATCGTCGTGACGCTGACGAACGCGCGGTCCTCGATCGCGGCATGGGTGAGCGGCGGCGTGTCCGCTGGGGCTGGCGCGAGCTCGGCCGCGTAGCGCTGGGCGCACAAATTGCCGACCGCGACCTCCGCGAGCGCGAGGGTCTCCTCCGCCGTGCCCGTCGCGATGACGCTGGCTCTTCCGAGCACGCGCAGGCTCGGCTGGTCGCTGAGCGTGAGCAGCAAGACGGCCTCGTCCGGGAACGTCGCCTCGATGGCGTAGTCCGCCCGAGCGCTCATCAACGTCTCGAACGCGCAGCGCAGGTCATCGCACTCCGCCGGCACCACCTCGAAGCCGCAGGACATCGTGACGGCGCGCGACAAACCGTCTCGAAGCTCCGCGCGGGCGGCGGGCCCCAAGACCACGGCGCGTGAGGTGGCCGCCGCGTAGCCCGGCAGAGAGAGCGCCACGAGCATCACCAGGATCCGCACGTCAGCTCCTCTGCCGCGCGAAGTGACTGTCGGCCTCGATGTCGTACGGCGACAGCGATACGACATGGCGGACGAACAGCGTGAGCGAGATGTCGACGTCTTTGTAGTTGGTGGTGTACTCGACCGCGAGCGTGTCGGGGTTGCGGTAGCCGCTCTTGATGAGGATGAGGGTCAGGGTGCGCTCGTCGAAGGGCACGTACTCGCGCAGCTCCACCTGCGACAAAAAACCGATGTAGACCTTGCGGCTCTCGAGGGTGACCAGGACCATCTGGCCGACGTTCTCGTAGAGGCACTGCCAGAGGGCGCTCGATGGCGCGAGCAGCATCTCGTTTTCGCCGCGTAACGCGTCGCGAAACCGCTGCGGCATCTCGCGGAGCTTGTCGGTGTAGCCGACGTTCATGGCGGCGCGGATGGCCATGAGCAAGCGCGACGTGCCGAGGTTCGCGGTGAGCACGACCAGGGGCAAGGCGCCGGCGGCGAGCGCCAAGAGCACGTTCTCCTCGCCGAACGCGGTGGCGGCGCAGTCCCTGAGATCCACGGCGAAGCTCGGTGAGACCAGGTGAATCAAGCGCCACACGCCGTACGCGAGCGCGATGTGGAAGCTGCCATAGAGGAACGACTTGTAGACCAGCTCCCAGCCGCTATCGCGGGCGAGGTAGCGGCCGGAGCGGAGGTTGCGCAGGTTGAGATAGACGTAGCCGCACACGGCGACGACTACGATGCGTTCCACGGCCTAGCCTCGGGATTTATTGGAGTCGCTCTTGATGGGCAGCGCTTGGAGAGCGCGGAGAGCCTGCGCGTGCTCTTCCTTGTATTGCTGCCAGTTGGTGGCTTCGACGCCCCGCGAGGTGACCTTCGCGTTCTTGTTGGATTTGATGACGACGCCGCGCATGCCGAGCACCATACAGCGCCGCCCCGACGAGCGGAAGACGCCTCAACGCACCGTGATCGGCAGCGCGAACTCCGTGACCGGCGTGCTGCTCTTGGCGGTGCGGAACTTCCAGCCGAGGATGGCCTTCTCGAAGCAGGCGCGCAGCGTGGTGCGCATGAGCTCGGGGGGACCGACCAGCTCGGGCGCCGTGGTGGCGCCGCTCGGCAGGATGATCCAGTCCATCACGAACACGTAGCGCCGCGCCGAGATCTCCTGACGCGCCTTGGCGGCGGTGATGCACGGGCCGAGGGTCTCGGCGTAGCTCTTCACGCCCGCTTTCACGTCCTCGTCGCTGAGCTTGTCGACCGGCGTGAAGGCCACGGGCTGCGGTGCCGCGATGGCGGCCGGGTCGAGGTTGAGCTGGTAGCCGCGCTTCACCTCGGCGCGCTCGCGCGGCGTGAACTTCCAGTTGGACATGACGCGGGTGAAGCAGTCCGGCGCGGCGGAGAAGGCGCTCTGCAGCGGGCTCACGAGCGTCGGCGCGCCGACCATGCCGTTGGCGCGGACGACCCACTCGATGACCACGGGGTCGGTGGGCGACGGCCGCGCGGCGCCGATGCGCGCCTTCTGCTGGCACTGCAGCATCTCCGGGGCGCTCTGCTGCACGGCGGCGCTGGCCTCGGCGTCGGTGATGGGCTGTGAAGGTGCGTCGAGCGCGGTCCGCGGGAGCTTCGCGACCGCGCCCTGGGTGCACATGGCCGGCAGCGCGCGCGCGACGCTGGTCATGAGCTCGGCGCCGGTCCGCGCAGGCGGAGTGACCGCCTTGGCGATGACGTCGAGCCGCGGCCCCTTGCTGAGGATGAGCTCGATGGTCGCGGTGCCGTCGGTTTGGCTCTGGAAGCGCGCCTCGAGCGCGTAGTTCGCCCTGCCCTCCACCATGGTATCGACGGCGCAGCGCAGGTCATCGCAGGGCGCATCGAAGCCGGTGAGGTTGTACGCGCAGGTCGAGGCGACCAGCGGCGGCAAGCGCTTCTTGACCTCGGCGGTGTTGGCGTCGACGGCGGCGGGGCCGACCACGACGATGTGCGAGGCAGCGTTGGCGGTGCCGGCGACACCAACCAGCAAGGCGACGAGCGCGAGTCTCATGGGCTCGAACAGCCTAGCGTGTGATTGATGTTCGTGCAGGCGCCATTTGGACCACTGCACTCCTCGCGCACCGCCAGGTGACCGTCCTTGCAGGCGAGCAAAGCGTGGCCGTCCAGCGAGCACGCGGTCGTATCGTCGCTGCAGGCGTCCCCTGGCTCGCCCACCGACGTGTCGCAGCGCACCGCCTTCACGGCCGCGTCGTAAACGCAGCCCTCGGGACCACCGCAGGTGTGAACCGTGACCATCTTCTTATCGACGCACTTCAAGGCGTGCCGGCCGCCGTCCTCGCAGGCCATGCCGTCCTCGCACGCCGCGCCCACTTTGGCGGACCGCGGGTTCACCAGGCTGCAGCCGCTCTGCTCGATGGTGGAGTGGCTGCTCATCAGGCCGACGTCGAAGGTTTGCTTACAGTGGTCGCAGAAGTGCGTGACGAAGACGCCGTCCAGGCACTTGAGCAGCGTCTTGTCGTCGCCGCAGAACTCCTTGAGGCCGTCGGGCTCGGTGCACGGATCACCAGGGTTGGGGATCGCCGGCTTTCTGCACGCGACGAAGACGATGACCGCAATAGCGGAGAGATGGGCGCGGCGCATGGTGCTGGGAAGATGGGCGACAGCGGACTTGATGTCAAACGGCCGATCCACGATGGTGCGGCCAGGGAGACCCCAATGAAGCGCATCGTCACCGGCGGTACAGTCGTCACAGCGAGCGACACCTATCTCGCCGACGTCCTCATCGAAGACGGCAAGATCACGGGCATCTTGCAGCCTGGCGCTGGCCCCAAGGACGCGGAGGTCATCGACGCGAAGGGCTGCTACGTCATGCCTGGCGGCATCGACGTCCACACGCACCTCGACATGCCCTTCGGCGGCACCAGCTCCATCGACGACTTCGAGTCGGGCACCGTTGCCGCGGCGTTCGGCGGTACCACCACCATCGTCGACTTCGCCATCCAGACGAAGGGCAGCTCGATGAAGCAGGCCCTCGACACCTGGCACATGAAGGCCGAAGGCCGGACCATGATCGACTACGGCTTCCACATGATCGCGACCGATCTCGCGCCGCAGTATCTGTCCGAGATGGCGGACATCGTCAAGGAAGGCGTCACCAGCTTCAAGCTCTTCATGGCCTATCCGGGCGTGCTCATGCTCGACGACCAGTCGATCTTCCGCGGCATGCTGCGCGCCGGTGAGATCGGCGCCACCATCTGCATGCACGCCGAGACCGGCCAGCCCATCGACGTCCTGGTCGAGCGCGCGCTCGCCGCGGGTCACACCGCTCCCATCTATCACGCCCTCACCCGCCCCGAGGTCGCCGAGGCCACCGGCACCGAGCGCGCCATCGCGCTCGCCGAGATGGCGAACGTCCCCGTCTACATCGTCCACCTCTCGGCGCAGCGGGCGCTCGACCGCGTCATGGAGGCGCGCGACCGAGGCTTGCCCGCGTTCGCGGAGACTTGCCCGCAGTACCTGTTCCTCTCCGAGGACGACCTGCGCGGCACGCCCGAGGATCCGTTCGAGGGCGCGAAGTACGTCTGCACTCCGCCATTGCGGCCGGCGCACCACCACGACCATCTGTGGCGCGGCCTGCGCAACTACGACCTGCAAGTCGTCGCCACCGACCACTGCCCGTTCTGCATGAAGGGCCAAAAGGAGCTTGGCAGGGACAGCTTCGCCAAGATCCCCAACGGCATGCCGGGCGTCGAGACGCGCCTGCACCTGCTCTACGAGGGCGTTTTGCGCGGCCACATCGGCTTGAACAGGATGGTCGAGATCAGCGCCACGGCGCCCGCCAAGATCTTCGGCATGTATCCGCAGAAAGGCACCATCGCGATCGGCTCGGACGCCGACATCGTCATCTGGGACCCGAAGAAACAGTTCGAGTTGTCCCATAAAAATCTGCACATGAAGTCCGACTACGCGGCTTACGAAGGCAAGGTAGTGACCGGCGCGCCCAAGACCGTCATGTCG
>JBDHVB010000219.1:0-9281 GCA_039809465.1 Myxococcota bacterium | reverse complement strand
TGAAGTTTGCGATCGGCCTCCTCCGCTGTTCCGGTCCTCGCCGGGCGGCAGCCGCGGCTTGTCCTCGGCGGGAGACAGAGCAGCTCGTGCAGTGAGAGCCCGCCTGCGGGGCCGCGGCTGCCGCCCGGCTCCGGTCCCCGCGCTCCGGAGGCCTATTCGCGATGGGGCTATGGGCAAACGAATTGAGCTGCTGACGCAGATAGCAAGCGGAGACGCGGGCCGATGCCTCCGTGATAGACGGCGGCTCATACAGCGATGCAGCGTTCGAGTAACACAGGCGCCACGTCAACCCCCGCGTGGAGCCGCCCGACACGGCGCAACGCGACCGTTCCGAAGTGCGGCAAAGCAGCCGTCAGGTTCCACCTTGCCTTTGTGGAACCTGACCTCTAGCGAGCGTCAGCGAGCGAGAAAGATTGTCTGCGTTTCACCGTTGGGCTGTATTTGCTGCAACCTCGTCTTCCCCCGATAGAACGATAGCCGCGCATCTGGATCCACTGGTTCGCCATCGCGGAACCACTGCGTCCCGTCATCCGGGATGCGCAGCTCGAGCATCCCGCCTGCGCCAACGCGATAGCTGACACGCAAGCGGCCCATCCCGAGGTCCCCGGTCACGTGATCGATCTTGAGGATCCTCGCCTCTTTCACCTCGCCGTCGAGGATGGCGGCGGTGCTGGGATCGCCCGCGATGGTGATGGTCACTGGCGTGACACCCGCGGGGAGCGCCACCGGCTTCGGGGCGTCCTGGGGCTGTGGCTTGGGCTCGCGCGGGAGGGTGACCTTCAAGCGCACCGGCGGCTCATTGGGCACGCGGCGCAGCGCGACGCGAAGCTTCAACGGCGTGCCGATCTGGATCTCGATGGGTACCGTGAACGTCAGGTGATCGGGAGCGGCAATGGAGAGCTTGTGCGCGCCAGGAGCGATGTCACCCGCTTCGAATGGCGAGGCCATGCCGACGACGCGGCCATCGATGGCGATGGTCAAGCCCACCGCCGGCACCACCTCGAGGTGGAGCTTGGCGCCGCTCTGGTCGCCCCGAAAGAAGGTGCGGAGCTTGCGCATCCCCTCACACCCAGAGGTCAACCCGGCCAGGCTGACGGCCAGGAGGAGGGGAAGGGCGCGGTGGGGGGAGGGCGCGGAAGCCATTTCGGGGCCAGCTTAGCGCACAAACTCGAAAAAAATCGAACGTTCGGCGGATTTAGCCAAGTTTGCGTTGAGATTGAGGAATATCGCCTATTTCCCTGCAATCACACCCTAAAACACGCCCCAGCATACAAAAACCCACTAAAGTTTTGCCGAAAGTGGGCGTTATTCACGCCTGCGCCAGAGCTGACGGTCATCGCATCTCGACCGCTAAGCACAGGTGTCTCGTATCGTACTCGGCGCCAATGCCGTATACGCCGCGGGTCCGCTGGGGGGCGGATGAAACCTAGTTGTGGCGTGCACTGCCGCAAGGGATTTGCGACATGTCCGGTACTAAGAAGCGCCCCGGTCCTGCCCGTGCAAAACTTCTCGCCGCGAGTGACGACGTCATTGGTGGTCCGCTAACCGGGACACGCTCATTGGGCGGTCTCGTCCGCGCCCGCGCGCCCATCGCGCCGCGCCGTCTCTCGGAGGCCCGAAGGCTCCCCGGAGCGCGCCGTACCAACGAGTGGCTCGTCGAAGCCTCACACGCCATTTACGATTGGAACGCCGTCAACGTCGGCTCGTCGCTCGCGAACCGCGACTTCACGCTCTGTGACGAAACGCTGCGCGATGGTCTGCAGTCGCCGTCAGTCACCGATCCTTCCATTGGCGACAAGATCGAGCTCCTGCATCTCATGGGCTCGCTCGGCATCGGCGCCATCACCGTCGGCCTGCCCGGCGCTGGCCAGCGTGCTTACGAGGACTCACTCGCGCTCGTCCGCGAGTCGGTGCGCACCCGCATGAGCGCGCAGATCAACTGCTCGGCGCGTACGTTGGTCACCGACCTGCGGCCCATCGTCGACATCGCCCAGGCGACCGGCGCCAAGCTCACCGCGTACACGTTCATCGGCTCGAGCCCGATCCGCTTGTTCGCGGAGGGCTGGACGCTCTCGACGCTGCTCCGTCACGTCGAAATCGCGGTGAGCTTCGCGGTGAAAGAGGGCATCGACGTCTGCCTCGTCACCGAGGATACGACGCGCGCCCGCCCCGACGTGCTGGATCCGCTATTCCGGACGGCCATCGGCCTCGGCGCCAGCCGTCTTTGCCTCTGCGATACGGTCGGTCACGCGACGCCCGAGGGGGTGCGCGGTCTGGTGAGTTGGACGCGCAGCCTCATCGTCGGCTGCGGCGCTGAGGTTGGCCTCGATTGGCATGGTCACAACGACCGCGGTCTTGCCGTGGTCAATTCACTCGTCGCGCTCGAAGCGGGGGCGGACCGCGCCCACGGCACGGGGCTTGGGCTTGGTGAGCGCGTCGGCAACGCCGCGATGGATCAGCTGCTCATCAACCTGAAGCTCGCTGGCGTGTACAACCACGACATCTCGAACCTCGCCCGCTATTGCGAGCACGTCGCGAGCAGCTGTCAGGTCGAGATCCCGCCGAGCTACCCTGTCTTCGGCCGCGACGCTTTCCGCACCGCGACGGGCGTGCACGCCGCGGCGATCATCAAGGCGCAGAAGAAGGGCGACGTCGAGTACGCCGACCGCGTGTACTCCGGCGTGCCAGCGAGCTGGGTTGGCCGCAATCAGATCATCGAGATCAGCCACATGAGCGGCGCCTCGAACGTCGTGCACTGGCTGTCGTCGCTCGGCCTACCGACCCACGAGGAGCTGATCGCGCGCATCATCGAGCGCGCCAAGAGCACCCGCCGCGTCTTGAGCGAAGACGAGCTGCATGCCCTGGTCGCGGCGCATGACCGCGTCACCGCGGCCGAGAGCAACGGCGAGCCCGCTGATCTGGTGGGCGAGATGCCGATGGGCCGCGAAGCCGAGGCCGCCGTCAACTGAGCGTGGTGGTCACGAAGGGCGCGGTGCCGGGCGGAGCGTTGGTCGCGTGCACCGTCACGTTCGTGGCGCACAGCACGATGTTCGACGTGCGCGTGCCGTAGCCACCAGCGATGACGCAGTTCGCCTCGACCGCGGGCGGGCGCCAATCACCAGTCGCGGCGTGCACTGCTTCGGCATCCGCGGGAATGGTGCGGTCGGCGAGCACTTCACCCAAGCGCCCGATCAGCGCGTCGCGGCGCCAGCTCGCGAGATCCCGCACCATGCCGCGCGCGTGCTCCGCTTTGGGAGACAGCGCGTCCAGCGGCCGGTTCTCGAGCACGTGAACGCCGAAGGGCAGCTCGCGGATCTCGGGCGCGTCACCCCCCAGCATGCCCACGTAGTAGACGTGCGTGGCGTCGGCGACGAGCAGGGCACAAGGATTGTAGTCGCGCGGTGAGTACGCTTTGGCGAACATGCGCACCGCGAGCTCGGCCGAGGAGAAGCGCGCGAAGACGAGCGGCAGCTCGCCGCGTGAGCGCTTGCTCGGATCTCGTCCGCCTTGCGGCGCGTCGGGGCGCTTGGTGAGCAGCGGCTGATTGGTGAGCGCCGCGACGACGCCATCGCGGTTCGCCGCGAGCCAGGTGCCGCCCGCGAGCACGTCACGGCCGCCAGCGATCCCAGGCTCGAGCTCGTGCACCGGCTCGGCCGGCCGCGCGAAGAGCTCGTCGCGGTTCGCGGCGACGATGAGCGGCACCTCGGGGTGCACCCGCGCCGCCAGGATGACGAGGCACATGGGGGCCGTTACTTCGGCGCCGGCAGGTTCTTCGGCATGAAGGTGCTCGGCACTTCGATCTCCGCCCGCGCGTAGAAGGCCCCAGTCGAGGCGTCCTGCCAGGTGCCGACGATGCGCGCGTTCTCGAGCCGCTTGGTGTCGAGATAGCGGGCGAGCACGGCGCGGGCGCGATTCTCGGCGGTGGTCTGCGCGAGCGACGGGTTGTCGATGCCGTTCACCACGCCGGTCGCGAGCAAGTAGCGCTGACCTTCGCGGTCCACGACCTCGGCCTCGTTACGTGCCCAAGCGGGAGCGTTGCGGCGGTCCTCGACGGTGTTGGCGACGAGCACGCCGGTGCCGTCCCAGTCCGCTGGAGCGGGCACCTTGGGATCTTCGATGACGTCGACGTCGCCGCTCGCGGCGATGGGCGTGGGGTCGCCGCCGGTCATGCTGGGCGCCGCCGGCACCGGCGTCTCTTCGTTGCCACTCAAGTACTCGCAGCCCGACAGCAACAGGAGCGCCAAAAACGCCTTACGCATGCTCACCTCGGCCCGAGCTATCCTTCGAGTCGTTGGTCTTGAGCGGCTTGCGCGCGCTCACCTTGGTGTCGCCCGGCGTCACCAGCGAGCCCTTGGGCACCGACTGCGTGAGCACCGCGCCAGCCATGATCTTGGTGCCCTCGCCGACGCGGATGGGCCCCAGGATGACGGCGTTCGGGCCGACGTGCACGTCCTTCTCGAGGATGGGAGAGCCCACGGTCTGGGTGTCGCCATCGCGGCCTTCACCGAGCGTGACACCCTGGAAGAGGATACAGCCTTCGGAGACACGCGCGGCATGGCTCACCACGAGGCCCTGGCCATGGATGATGCTGACGCCGGGCGCGAGCTTCGCGTCCCAGTGGACGTCGGCGGCGTACAGGTGGCGGATCATGCGCGAGGCGACTTGTGGCGCGAGCGGCACTCCGGCATCGCGGACGAATTGCATGAGCCGCACCGCGACCATCATCTGCACGCCGACCTTCTTGACGACGTCGACCGGGAACTCACCCCAGCTCTTGCTGTCGGCGTTGTACTTCCCGCGGTACGTCATCACGGCCTCGTAGTCACCGCGGACATTGCTCACCAGGTTCGTCACCGCGGTGGCCAAGCGTTGCAGTCGTTTCATGGTCAGGCCTTTCGCCGCTTCCCCAAATAACGCACGAGATCACGGGCGCATTCAGTCAGCGAGCCACTGTCCTCTCGGACCCCCCGGAAGTACTCGAGACCGTAGCACAAGGTAGTGCCGGCAATCGCCAATCGGGAGGCGCCCAGGCGATCGAGAGCCATGGCGGCGTAAATGCTGGCGTCCGCCAAGCGCTTGCCCGCGAAAGGGACCGCGGCGGCGGTGAGCAGCAGGGGACGCGACACTGGATTCACCAGGAACCAGAAGCGCCATGGGTCCGCCGTTTCGACCTGCTCGTGCTTCTTGGCGATGCGGTGATCGTAGATGCCGTAGTTGAAGGCGCGCTTGCGCCAGACCCCGAGCGAGGCGTGATCGGAGCGGTGCGTGGTCTTGGCGCGGGCGGAGAAGCCGAGCTTTTCGCCCGCCACCTCGAGACGCACGCCGAGCTCGCGGTCTTCGCTGCGTCCGAGCGTGGTGTCGAAGCCACCGACGCTCTCGTAGGCGCGGCGCAGCATCGCGAGGTTACCGGTGCACAAGTCGACGCCACGCACCTGGATGTCACCCTTCTCGACATCGACGATGAAGCGCTCGAGCTGGTCGGCGTGGAAGCGCTCGAAGATGGGCATGCGCGCGAGCTCGGGCGCTGGCGCGATGAGCCCCTGCACGACGGTGAGGCCACCAGCGATGGCGTCGAGATGCGCTTCGAGAAAATCAGCGGGCAGCTCCATGTCGTCGTCGATGAAGACGATGAGCTCGTTCTTGGAGCGCCGCACTCCGCGATCGCGGGCAGCACCCGGACCCGCGTTCGCCTGACGCTCGACCGCGAGCGCGAAGCGCGTCTCGACGCCCGCGAGGATGTCGGCGGCGGGCTCCTTCGAGCCATCATCGACGACGGTCACGTCGAAGCGGTCCGCGGCGAGCGATTGCCGGTCGAGATCATCGACCAGCCGGCGCAAGAGGGGACCACGGTTGTAAGTCGCAACGACGACGGAGACGTTCATTCGATTTTACTACACTTCGCGCAGCTCATCGCTCGGGCCGCGCGGCCTTATCTTCGCGGGCACCCCGACGGCAAGACTGTCGGGCGGCACGTCGGTGACGACCACGGCATTGGCGCCGATGACGGAGCGCGCGCCGACGCGGATGGGACCCAGGATGCGGGCGCCGGCACCGATGACGACGTCGTCCTCGATGACGGGGTAGCCGTTGTCCTTGGCGGTGCCGACGGTGTTGTTGCCGTAGAAGCGGACACGGTCGCCGACCTTGGCATCGCCGCCGATGACGATGCCCAATGGATGCACGAAATAGACGCCTTTACCCAGCGTCACCGCGTTGCCAATCTCGATGCCGTGGTAGGCGGTTTGCACGACCCGCAGCATGTGGTTCACGCCCGGCACGTGCCAGGATCTCGCGAGAGCGCGGACACGTTGAATGGCGGTTATTTGATACGAATCGCTGGTAATTACAGCGCGGGCGATGGCGCTCCGGTCGTTAGTCCCATAAGCACAGCGAGCTAGCTCGTGGGCATCGCCGATCAGGTCGTGCAGGATCACGTGGAACCCCGGGCATAACGTTCGTGAGATGAGCATAGGATGAGGCACAAACGGTTCGGATTCATCGCTCTTTGGAGTGTCGTAGCTCTCACGTGCGCAAGCAACTCCGAAGGCCCAGTCCGCCCCGAACGTACGAAAGGGCCAGCCGACGAGGGATTGAAGCTCGTCGAGCCGGTCTACGATCGTGGCTTCAAGGGCGAGTGGCAAGACTTTGGCTGGTCGCGCCGCGAGATGAAGGCTGACGCCGCCGCCCGCGTCGACATGTCCGAGTACGGCGGTTGGATCGTCGCCCGCCCCGGTCTGAACGGCATCTACGAGGCGCTCATGCTGCGCGTTCGCAGCGCCCGCCCCCTCGATTTCCTCTCGGTGGCGCTGAGCGCTGGTCAGCAAGGGCAGTTCCCCGACGTCAAGGTCACCGGCAAGCACCTGCGGGCGCTCGAGGGCGGCGAGGTGGAGATCCTCGTGCCCATGAAGGAGCTGAACCCGCAGCAGAAGGCTTTCGATCGCGTGGTCGTCCGCGCCAACCGGCCGATCCCCGCTGGCTTCATCGAGCTCGACGCCATCGGCCTGTGGGGCTCGACCGACGCCAAGCGTCAGCAGGATGTCGCTAAAGCGGTGGCCGCGGCTTCACGCAAGGTCGACGTCGGCATCGCGTGCGACGGCGCTTCGCACCCGATCAACGACATGATCTACGGCATCGCCTACTACCCCATGAACGATCACAAGGATCAGCACGTGTGGAGCATGAACCCCTCGGTGCGCCGCTGGGGCGGGAACCACACGACGCGCTACAACTGGAAGCTCGGCAACGCCTGGAACACCGCCTCCGACTGGTTCTACAAGAACGTCAACTACACGCCGGACCCGCGCTTCAACTGGACCGACTTCCTCGCGGCCAACGCGGCGAAGGGCGTGAAGACGACGATGACCCTGCCGACCATCGGCTGGGTGGCGAAGGACACGAGCTCGTACTCCTTCCCGGTGTCGGTCTTCGGCAAGCAGCAACAAGTCGAGCCCGGCCAGCCCGACGTCGGCAACGGCATGAACCCCTCGGGTAAGCCCATCCCCCCTGGTCCGCCAACGCGGACGAGCATCGCCATGACGCCCGCCGACATCGGCGCTTGGGTCGCGCGCATCAAGGAGCGCGACGCCAAGGCTGGCGGCCGCGCGGTGCACCAGTACATCCTCGACAACGAGCCGGACCTCTGGCACGTCACGCACCGCGACGTGCACCCGGAGCCCGCCGGTTACGATGAGCTGCTACAGCGGACAGTGCAGTATGGCACCGCGGTGCGCAAAGCCGATCCCGAGGCGCAGATCGCCGGCCCGGCCTCGTGGGGTTGGACCGGCTACTTCTTCTCGGCCGTCGATCAGGTGGCGGGCTTTTCAGCGAAGCCCGACCGCCGCAAGCACGGCGACACGCCGTTCCTCGCCTGGTTTTTGAAGGAGCTACGCGCGCAGGAGCAGCGCACCGGCACGCGCATCTTGGATGTGCTCGATGTGCACTTCTATCCGCAGGGTGACGGCATCTACGGCGGCTCGCGCACCGATCTCGACACCAACCTGCGGCGGGTGCGTGCGGTGCATGCGCTCTGGGATCCGGTTTATCGCGACGAGTCGTGGATCAACGACGCCATCGAGCTGCTCCCCCGCATGGAGCGCCTCATCGCCGACAACTATCCCGGCACCAAGCTGTCGATCGGCGAGTGGAGCTTCGGCGCCGAGAACCACATCAGCGGCGCGTTGTCGCTCGCCGAGACGCTCGGCCGCTTCGGCAAGTCACCGATCATGGCGAGCGCCTACTACTGGACGTATCCGCCGGATCAGTCACCGTCGTACTGGGCGTTCCGTGCCTTCCGCAACTACGACGGCAAAAACGGCAAGTTCCTCGACAACTCGGTGGCGACCCGCGACGCGCGCGACGTGTCGATCTTCGCGAGCCGCGATAGCGGAAAGAGCAAGGTCGTGGCGGTGGTGCTCAACACTTCGAACGAAGCCATCGAAGCGGACATCCAGACGAGCACCTGCGGCGGCGTCCAGCTGGCGCGGACTTATCGCATGTCGGAGCTCGCCCCGGCGTTGGCGCCCGTGAAGACGACGCGCGAGCATGTCGCCGGCAAGCCCCTCGTCGACGTGTTGCCCCCACAGTCGATCACCGTCTACGAGCTGGCGAAGCCGGAGTAGCGGGCCAGATCCTTCCCAGTCCCACTCGGCCTGTCTGCATCGCCGCAACGATTGGCTCGCGATTCGCATTGGTCTGCCTGGAGAAGCTTACGGCTTGGCGTTGAAGAGGACGAGGCCGCCGAAGCCCGGGTAGCTATTCGCGCCAGAGGCCCGCGCGTAGATGTCGCCGGCGTCGTAGCGGAACGTATCGGCGGCGATGAGGTAGGTCAGCACCTCGCGCGTCGTTTGCAGGTTGATGAACAGCGCGCCCGAGCCGCCGACCGCGAGGCCGCCGGGCTGGCAGCCCGCGAATGCTGGTGGCACTGGAGTCGCGCAGTCGGCGTCGTCCATGCCGATGAGATAGACGGGCTCGGTCGGGCCGGAGCCGGCGGGGGCGGGGTCGAAGCCGACGACCGTCGCGCCGTCGTTGTTGGCGACGAACATGCGGCCGGCGTTGTCGAAGACGATGCCCTCGGGGGCGGCGATTGATTGATAGTTGCCGGCGGCGCCGAGGTTCACGGTCTTGGCGGTCACGACGATGCTCGCCGTGTCCGTTTTAGAGGCCAGGTCGGCGGCTGCGAAGCGGACCACCCGGTCGTTGCCGTAGCTCGTCACCCAGAGGTTGCCTTGCGCGTCGAAGGCGAGGCCCGCGGGGGTGCTGAGCTGATCGGCGAACTCGGCGTC
>JBDHVB010000218.1:0-9574 GCA_039809465.1 Myxococcota bacterium | reverse complement strand
CCGATCGGCGGCACGTAGCCACCCGGCTCGATCCAGTGCTCGTCGACGAGGACACGCGCGTGCGGCGACTCGATGTTGTGCGCGGCGATCTGATCGGGGTCGCGCGACTGGAGATACGCCTCGTATCCGTTCGGGCGCAGCACCGCGACGCCGTTGCGCGCCGTGGTCTCGGCCTTCGAGGCCTGCTCACGCCAGTGGTTGGCGTTCGGGCTGTCCGGATACTGCGTGAGCAGCTGGCGATACGCTACAGCGGAGCCCGCCGCGTCGCCGATGTTCAGCTTGGCGTACGCGAGACGCTCTACGTCGTCCGCTTTGGCGGTGCCCTTCGACACCATGTCCTCGATCATCTTGATCGCCTGGCCGAAATTGCCGGCGTTCAAGGCCTCTATGGGGGTCGATGCAACCGATTCAGGGGCTTGGTTGTGCTTATCGAACCCGAACGGGCATCCACCCGATTTGACCGCAGTCATCCCAGAACTCCTCAGAGCCAACTTCTTTGTTCTCCGCAGTTCTCGGCCGGCGATTCGCTTTGGTGCGTTCGTGGATCGGTTTTCCTGTCATGGACGCGTTGCGACCAGATCATGGCACGAAAAATCAGGGGAGTAGCTGGGAAGAGTGACGCTCTGGCACCGTAAGGAGACAGATCGGGGCAAAGCGAGCGCCAGTGCTGCCTTGTTTATAAGGCAACGCCAACTAGGCCGACGCGGATACTGAGAGCCGATGACCAGAACCGGCCTTGCTATCGTCGAATCGAGCCTCAGCAGAGCAGTGGCGACCGCGGAGCCGTCACGTCCCGTGACGTCGTTTGCATTGATGGATCCAAGGCCGCAGGGAGAGCTCGCCGTCCTCGACGCTTTCAGCGCTGATCTCGCGCGCCAGCTCGAGGTGATCAAGGCAAGCGACCTCGGCCATCCCACTCACGTGAGGCAACGGATCCCGCAAGACACGTTCTGGGGATGGCTGCGCCAGCTGTGGCGGGCTCCCGTGGTCGTCACTTTGAGTCACGAAGCATTGGTGACGCTCGACACCACGTTGGCCGCGCAGACATCGATGACCGCTTTGACGGCCGCCGCGGTCGCGGTCAGCGAGCGTGCCTCGGAGATGCTCGAATCCATGGGCACGAAGCGTCCCATCGTCCCCGACGTGAAGGCAAAGCTGCAACAGGTCGCCGCGTTGCAGAAAACCGCGACGACCGAGCAGCAACGGCTGGCGCGTGCGCTGCGCTTGCTCACGAAGCTCAGCGGGGGTTACAGCTCCGACTACGACAAGCTCGCCGAAGTGTTCGCCACCATCCCGCGCGAGAGATGGGCCGAGCTCACCAGCGTCAGCCAACGGCTGCTCACCAAGATGGAGGTTCACGGCCTCGAGCACTTCAATGCGCTCCGTAAGCCGCGCGCGCTGATCGTTCCTCCCCTGCCGCTGCCCGAAGACGCGGTCGGTGAGCCCGCAGGCGAGATGAGCTCGGCGGGCTCGACGCGCGTCGGCGATGAGCTCGCGTTCGCGCTCTATCTGCGCATGACCGAGAAGGATCGCTTCTTCTCGCGGTGCAACACGCTGCTCGAGCGCGCCTTGGCGCCGGAGCGCACCGACGTCGAGCGCGCCGTGCTTGGCGGCGTCGCGACGTTCTTCAAGGAGCGCATGACGACTCAATCGTTCGTGAGCTTCAAGCTCCTCGACCAGCTCGATCTGCTCGAGCGGATCGGCAAAGCACAGCCCGAGGACGCGATTGCCCGGGCCAAGCCGCTGCTCGAGGTCTTCGAGCGCAATGGCGGACGAACCTTCGACGCCAGCATCGAGCGTTGGGCCAAGAAGCTCGACCGCGTGGTGCCCATCTTGAAGCGCGAGTCCGAGAAGGCCGACCGCGAGCACGCCGAGTTCATGCGCAAGATCCACGCGTCAATGAACGTGGTCATCTTCTAGTGATGCTGGCCACTCTCGTCAGCTTGCTGGCCGCGAGCTCGCCGGACGTCGCGATCACCGCCGCGCGCCTGGCGGACATCGACGCCGGTGTCATTCGCGCCAACCCCGTCGTGATCGTCAATGGCGATCGCATCAAGGCCGTCCGCTACGACGGAGTCGTGCCCGAGGGGTCGAAGCGCATCGACCTCGGTGACGTGACGCTGCTCCCGGGCCTCATCGACGCGCACACCCACTTGCTGAGCACCGCCCACGCCGATGGCTACGCGGCGATGCTCGTGCAGCAGTCGCAGGCCATGCGCGCGCTCGGCGGCGCGGCAAACGCGCGCAAGACCCTGTTCGCCGGCTTCACCAGCGTACGTGACGTGGAGAACGAAGGCTCCGCGTATGCCGACGTGGCCCTGCGGGACGCCATCGAGGCCGGCCTCGTGCCGGGCCCGCGCATGATGGTCGCGACGCGCGCTATCGCGGTCATCGGCCAATACTATCCATTCGGCGTCTCCCCTGACCTGCCCGACTTCCCACGCGGCGCGCAGATGGTGAGTGGTGTCGAGGAAGCGCGGCGGGCCGCGCGGGAACAGCTCGGCAACGGCGCCGATCTCATCAAGGTCTACGCGGATTGGAAGTACCCCACGCTCACGCCGGCGGAGCTCTCCGCGATCGTGGAAGAGGCGCGCAAGGCCGGGCGCCCGGTCGCGGCTCACGCGCGCACGCCCGAAGCGATTCGCAACGCGGTGAATGCCGGCGTGACCTCCATCGAGCACGGCTGGCTCGCGGACAAGCCGACCCTCGAGCTGATGAAGAAGTCGAAGGTGTGGCTGGTGCCGACCGTCGGTGTCCTTGAGGATGCCTTGGCGCGCGCGGCCGACGACGCGGCCAAGAAGCGCGCGGCGGAGCGCCATGCGACCGCCTTCGCGATGCTGCGCAACGCCCGCGCCATCGGCGTGCAGATCGCCAGCGGCTACGATGGCGGCAGCGACGACGAGCACGGCCACAACGCCCGCGAGCTCATCGCCTTCACCCACGCCGGCTTCTCGCCCCTGGAGGCCCTACGCTGCGCCACCACCCACGCGGCACGCCTGCTCGGCAAGCAAGCCGACATCGGCGGCATCGCCGCTGGAAAGCTCGCGGACCTATTGGCCGTGAGCGGCGATCCGTTCCGCGACATCACCGAGATCGAGCGCCCCGTCGCCGTCATCAAAGGCGGCGAGGTCGTCTTCGATAGCAGACGCTAGAGCCACTCGGAGCGGCCTTCATTCGCTTCGCCATGTCACGCTACGTATTCGTCCGCAAAGACCAAGACCCCATGATGCGGTTGCTCGCCGTGCTCCTCGGGCGGTCGTTCATCACCGACTTCTGGACGACGTATCGGCTGCCGTTCCAGCGCCAGGTCACCATCACCTATCCGCCCGATGTCGCCGACCCCGGGCGCCACGAAGGCATCGTCGAGCACGAGATGTTCCACGTGCGTCAGTTCGAGCGCTTCGGCGCCCCACTCGTCATCATCTTGCTCGCCGGCGTCTTCCCGCTGCCGCTCTTCTTTTCGGGCCGCTGGTTCATCGAGCGCCATGCCTACCTGCACGACATCCGCTCCGGCAGACTCACCGTGGAGCGCGCGGTGGACATCCTCTGGAAGCACTATGGCTACGCGTGGCCAAGGCCGCTGATGCGCCGCTGGTTCACCCGCCAGCTCGGCTAGCGCGCCGGCGCCAAACGCACCCGGCGCGCCTGGCGTTGCTAGTTGACCGTGACCTTCTGCGACGTCACCGCCCGTGGCGTGCTGTTGGGTTGCTCGAGCACGAGCTTCACTTCGTACTCGCCAGCCGCGACCGGCACGATGGTCTCGATGCCAGAGCCGCACAAGCAGCGGCACGGCTTGCCCGTGAGCTTCTCGGTGACCGTCACCACGTTGCCATCCACCTTGGTCTCGACCTCGCCCTTCAGGCAGCAGGCGTGCGGGACCTTGTGGCTGATCACGACACCGCCCGCGATCGCGGTCACAGCGTAGGCTTCGCTCACCTTGTCCTCGGGCGTGCCACGCGTCGGCGCGGTGCGTGCCGTGTCAGGAGCGGCGCAGCCCTTGATCGCGTAGGTCGGCTCCGTCGGAGCGGTCTTGGGCTCGATGGTCGCGGGCAAGGTCGGACGCGAGGCGACAGTAGCCGCCACATCGCCCACGTCCGCCGGCGCCGGGTCCGTGGCTTCCACCGCCGCCTGAGGCGACGCGCCATCGGACGCGGGCTCGTCCACCGACTGCGACTTCGCGCACGCTACAGCGGACGCCAGCAAGGCAAGGCAAAGTAGCTTCTTCATGGCAGCGCCGGCCAGTCGCGCTCGATCGAGGCAACGGCGTCCCCGTCACCCGTCGCGCCAGTCGCGTAGAGGACCGTGAAGCCTTCCCAGTCCTCACTGCCAAGAACGAACTCGTAGCCCAGCGAGATGTCAGCGGTCGCGTCGAGCGGCGCCGACTCCACGGGGATGAACTCGATGCCGTCGTCACCCAGCAAGCCCTGCACCGGGTAGAGGGTCGAGCCGGCTTCCGGCGTGAGCTCCGCGAAGCCCGCGTCGCTGTACTGATAGAGCACGACTTGCTGCACTTCGTTGCTGGCGTCGTAAGTCGCCACGTAGAACGCGGTGCTCGCTTCCGTACCGCCGGGGCGGACGTACACGAACGGAATGGCCGCGAGGGTCGTGCCGTCGCCAGCCTCCTGATAGCTCATGTAACCAAAGGCCGTCGTGCTGTCCTGCGTGATGGTGACGGCGTAACCGTCCCAAGCGCCGACGACGATGCCGCCATCGGCGAGGATGCCGTACGAGTCACCCAGCAGGAAGAAGTTCTGGCCCTGGATGACACCGTAGTAGATGCCGGTCTCGACGACGTTCACTTCGGTGCCCGCGACGAGCTGCGCACCGAACGCCAAAACGGACCCGCCGCCTTGGAGGGCGACCTTCTCGACTTGCACGGGATCGCTGGTGAACTCCGGCACCACGTCACCGCCGGTGTGCTCGACGCCCTGCGCGGTCTCGAGGAAGTTACGCCAGGCAAGGATGCCCGGGATGTTGTCGTAAGCCGAGCGATAGGCGCGGCGGTACGGCGGCCAGTAGACCGAGATGCCGGTGGCGCTGCGCGTCGTGCGGCCCGTGGTCTGCGCAAGCACCGCGTCGTCGATGGCGGCCTTGAGCTTGTCCGCCGCCGCCTTGAGCGTAGGCACCGAGCTCGAGATCGACGCGGCGATGTTACCGAGGTCGATCATGTACGCCGAAGCGTTGCCCGATGGATCGCGGCCGAACTCGAGCGCGCCTTCGCGGGCACGCACCACCCGCGGTGTGACCGAGTTGTCGTCGACCAGCGCGTTGTCCATGTCGTGTAGAGCGCGCTCGATGGCCTTCAAGTTGTAGAGATCGACGAACGACAAGGTGATGGCGTCGTTGGTGCGCTCGGCGGAGGCCTGCGCGGCGAAGCCGTCGATGATGGCCTGACCAAGCGCGGCCGGCGTCGACGCACCAGTGAGCGCGCCGAGCGCGCGGTAGTCCCAACCGTGGCCGGGCTCGAGCTCCTCGGAGGCGAGCAGATATTCGGCGTACGGGCGCAGCGCGAGTCCGCTTTCGAGGGCACCCATCAAGCAGGCGTCGAAGCCCAAGACGTCGATGCTGTCGCGGCCGAGGGTGGTGAGGGCGGTGCCGAGGCTCGTCGCCATCTCGGGCATGGTGAGCGCGTCGTAGTCGCTCGCGAAGTCCGCGCCGAAGCCCGGCCAGGCGCTGCCGTGATCCCAGAGGATGACCGCGAGCTTGTCGGACGGATACGCCTGCGCGCCCCAAACGATGAAGTCGCTGAGGGTCGAGGGCAAGCCATGATTGAGCTCGCCCAAATCCGAGAGCTGGGTGACGGAGCCGTCGTTGATGAGCAGGCGCTTGGTGGTCGTGAAGTTCGGCAGACCGAACACCGCGTTCTCCGCGAAGCCCTCGGCGCGGTCGATCTGCACGACGATGTTGAAGTTGGGCTTGCTGCCGGCGTCCATCATCTCCGCGATGTCGAGGAGAGCAAACGGCTCGAGGTCGTTGTCGGCCACCATGTAGACGAGGAAGGTCCACGAGTTGCCAGCGGGCGCGTGCGCTTTCTCGGCTTCGTTGATGCCGGGTGGCGCGGCGTGAGGCGTGCCCTTGTTGTCCCCGGTCTTCTTGTCGTCGTCGGTCTTCTTCTCGTCATCGCCACCGCACGCGGCAACCGACGTGAGCATCGCCACGGCCAACATCACGAACCAACTACGAAGCAATTTCACTGCATCCCCCAGAACGGAAAGGTGGCGGGCCTCTAGCAAAGACACGCCAATAACACCATCGCGGCTTTATTCCGGCTCAGATGACGTCGGTACGCCGCGGAAAATGCACACACAGGCCCGCGTTCTCGCGGTGACGCAGCTCACACCGCCGAGCAATGTCCATCGAGCGCAAGCGCAGCGCGGGTCTGTGCACCCCAATCAAGGTTGCCAGTGCTTCGTAGAGCCAAGGCTCGTGAAGCACGGCGGCTCGTCATCCCCCGCGCGAAGCCACCCCGCATGGCAACACGATGCCATCCGAAGTGCCGAGGTCCCCTCACGTCGGGTTCGCGCTTTCCGTGCCGAAGGCGCGGCGCGATCCCGACAGCCGCGCCGGCCGCCAGGCCGGAACAAGCGGCAAAAAAACGCCGCGGCGCGAACTCGACAGCCGCGCCGGCCCCCTAGGGCCGGAACAAGCGGCAAATCACGTTGCTGTGACGATCCAAGTGGCCGCGGGCAGCGTGATCGCCCCGTTCTGCATCTTCTCGGCGAGCTTCTCCGTGAGGAGCGCGCGCACCGCGTCCTTGCGATCCGGGGCTTCGCGGACTGCCCGCGCGAGCGGACCGATGGCGAGGGCGTAGTTGGTCGCTTCCTCGGGCGTCTTGCCCATCAGGTAGCTCGAGTTGTGCGCGGTGATGCTCACGCCACGCCAGCCGGCGTCGCGCATGATGCGCTCGACCTTCTCGCGGTTGGCGAACGCGAATGGGCCTGGAGCGTTGGGATCGGACGGTGTCTGCTCTGGCAGGAGGTGCTTGACGGCCTCGAAGGCCCACGTCATGCACGGGTTCTCCTCGGGAGCGCGCCAGCACACGAAGCCAAGCCGCCCTCGCGGATTGAGCCGGCGCAGATTCGCGAACGCGCCGCGCGGATCCTCGAAGAACATCACGCCAAAGCGCGAGAAGATCTTGTCGAACACGCTGTCGAAGGTGACCTTGCCGGCGTCCGCCTCGATGTACTTGGGTCCGCCGCCGCGGGCACGGGCGACCTCGAGCAGAGGCTTCGAGATGTCGATGCCGGTCGCTTGGCCGCTCGGCGCGACGCGCTTGTGCAGCTCACGCGTCGTCGCGCCAGCGCCACAGCCGACGTCGAGGATGCGCTCACCCGATCGAACCGCTAAAGCGTTCATGACCGCGATACCGAAGTGCTCGAGGCGCGGGTCGGTGAGGTCGGCTTCACGCGCCCAGACCTCGCCGCCGGGGCCATTCCAGTATTCGAGCTGTGACGGCTGCTGCTTCACACCCCGAGATTACCTTGCATTTTGCAAGGCACCTAAAAGCTTGCCGAGCGCCGGGGCCGCAAAGCCCGCGGTCTTCTTGGGCGCGAACGCCCCCAAGACCAACGCTCCGACCACGAACGCCAGCACCGCTCCCGCGTCCTTCTCCGCGAGCCGCCCCCTCGAGCGCCGTTGGATGACGTCCAGCTCCGAGTCGACGAGCCTGCGCAGCCTCCCGAAAAGACTGGGATCGCGCATGGCCTCCGCCAGAACGCCCACCCAGCAACGGGCGGCGACGGTGTCCGAGCTCGCGTCCAAGCGTAGAGCCGCGTCGGTGTACGCGAGGAGCGGATCTTGCGCATCGCTCGAGCGGACACGCGCCGCGAAGCGTTGCGTAAGTACTTCCACAAGTGCGTCGAGCAGCTCCGCCTTGTCCTCGAAGTAATGGTGCACGAGCCCTGGCGCGACTCCCGCGGCTTCGGCCACCGCGGCGATGGTCGCCCCGGCGTAGCCGCGCTCGGCCAACACGCGGGCGAACCCCTCGATGATCTCGGCACGCCGCCGTAGGCGCAAGCTCGGGCGTCCCATAGATTGGTTGTATATCCAATTTACGAAGCGCACCATCCGATCATGAAGATCACGAGCCTCGGCATTCAGGTCGGCGAGCGGCACATCGGTTGGGAACGCATACGGCAGGTCGCGATCCGCACCACGGCGGACGGCCCCTTCTCGGAAGACCTCTTCTGGGTGTTCGACACGACGGACGGCGTCATCGAGCTGCCTGGCGCGCGCGTCGGCGGCGAAGAGCTTGGAGCGCTCCAAGGCAACCTCCCCCACTTCGACGACCTGAAGGTCATCCGCGCCATGAGCACGACCGAGGAGCGCATCTTCGTGCTCTGGGACACCGAGCGCTCGCGCGAGCAGCCGGCCACCTCGGATCGCTTCAGCGGACTGGTCACCCGCCTCGGCGGCACAGCCTCACCCGAAATCTTCGAGAAGCTACGCGCCGCGTGGTCCGCCGAAGCCCGCCACTACCACGACCTCGAGCACCTCGCGGACTGCCTATACGAGCTCGACACGACCGGCGCCAACGACATCGTCGAGCTCGCGCTCTGGTACCACGACGCCATCTACGTCGCCGGCGCCCCCGACAACGAAGAGCGCAGCGCGCGCTTGCTACTAGAAGACGCCCGCACCCTCCACATCCCCTCCACCACCGCCGAAGCAGCCGCCACATGCATCCGCGCCACCGCCCACCTCGACGGCAGCCCACCAACCAC
This sequence comes from Myxococcota bacterium, assembly GCA_039809465.1. Taxonomy (GTDB): domain Bacteria; phylum Myxococcota; class XYA12-FULL-58-9; order XYA12-FULL-58-9; family JALHOP01; genus JALHOP01. The sequence continues at coordinate 851 of JBDHVB010000218.1, read as the reverse complement.
TCCAGCCGCCGAGCTCACCGTCGACATCGACCTCGCCATCCTCGGCCGCTCCCCACTGCGCTTCATGGACTTCGAATACGCCGTCGCCGAGGAGTACGCCGCCGTGCCAGCCCCCCTCTTCTTCCGCGCCCGCCGAAAGCTCCTAGAGAGCCTGCTTGCCCGCCCAGCCATCTATCGAACACCGGCGCTCCGCTCACGCTACGAATCCACGGCCCGGAGCAACATCACCCGACTGCTCGCGAGCCCGCGCTACCGCAAGAGCAGTCTGTTGGGGGTGCTCAGCCGTTTGTGGGGAGGTCGATGAAGGTTTCGTCGGCTGGGGCGTGAGCGCGGTGGTGCTGGAACGAGCTGCGTGAAGCCCAGGGCTAAAGAGCTTCGTCGGTGGTTCCCGTTTGGAAGTGGAATACAATGAGGAGAGTCTTGGCCACCCAGGCAGGAGCTTCGTAGGGACCGCCTGAGAAATGCCGCCAGTCGTTGGTGCTCGTTCTGGAACATGCGCGTACGCGGCATCCGCAAAAAACGACATCGACGATGATTTTCTTCTTGCCATGCCCTGAGGACGCCGCGTTGTCCGCCATAGCATGCAAGTCGTAAAATACCCCTAGAGCGCAATGCCGCGCTGCTGGTGCGCCTGCACGCGCCCGAGGGCGACAATGCAGCTTCTGCTGCATTTGCGGCGCTTGGAGCGCTCCGCATTGCGAGAAAATTCGCGTGGTAGAAAGAAGAATGAAGCTTCGCTACCTTTCGAATTCCACTCTTCTTGCCGAGTTCAAACGTGTCGTTGCCCGTGAGCGCTGGGCGATTGCGACCGTCATCGAATACATCGTCGAGATTGATAGGCGGCAGCTGTA
>JBDHVB010000217.1:0-9577 GCA_039809465.1 Myxococcota bacterium | reverse complement strand
CAAGTTCGGCATGTTCAAGATGATCACCGACGGCTACCGCGAAGGCGCGGCCGACGAGCTGATGTTCGTGCCGATCTCCATCGACTACGACCGCATCATCGAGTCGCGCTCCTACGAGCGTGAGCTCGCGGGCGGCGAGAAGAAACAAGAAGACGTCGCCGGCATGCTCAAGGCGACGAGCGTCCTGCGCTCCCGTTACGGCCGCGTGCACATCCAGTTCGCCGAGCCCATCTCACTGTCGGAGCTGGCGCAGCAAAAGGGCCTGCAGCGCACGATGGACCCAGCCGCGGGCGAGCAGTGGAAGATCGAAGTCGAGCGCCTGGGCTACCGCATCCTCCACAGCGCCGCGATGGTCGCCTCGGTCACGCCGACCTCGATCGTCAGCACCGCCCTCCTGGGTCACCGCGGCCGTGGCATGGCGCAGACCAAGTTCCTGCAACGCTCGAACGACATCATCGAGTTCTTGGAGACCGGCGGCGGCCGCCTCTCCGAATCGCTGACCGGCAGCGCCGATCGGGTCGCGACCCGCGAGGATCGGAACGCGGCGGTCCTCGAAGCCGTGCAGTCCCTCGTCGAGCAAGGCCTGGTGTCGGTCGACAGAGCCGGCCGGAGCGACGCCGAGCCCATCTACCGCATCCCCGAGGATCGCCGCCTCGCCCTCGACTTCTACAAGAACGGCGTCATGAACCAGTGCGCGCCGGCGGCCCTGGTCGCCAGAGCCGCGCAAAAGCAGGCCGGCACCCGCCTGCGCTACCAGCAGCTCCACGACGACACCCGCTTCCTGTCCCGCCTCTTCAAGCGCGAGTTCCTCTACCGCGCCGACTCGGGCTTCACGACCTACTTCGACGATTCGCTCGCCCAGCTGGCCATTCGCGGCTACCTCGATGTTCACGACGACGGCACCGTGGTCATCCACAACCCCGCCGCCATGCGTCTGCTCGCCGCCCTGCTCGATAGCTTCGTCGAGGCCTACTGGGTGACCTGCCGGACCCTCCAGGATCTGCGCGAGTTCCCCCTCTGGGACAAGGAGCTGGCAAGCCGTGCCCTGGAGCGTGCCCGCCGCGCCTTCTTCGAGGGCGAGATCACCCGCCCCGAGGCCGCGAACCGCACCCTCATCGAGACGGCGCTCTCTTACTTCGTAGGGACTGCCGTGATTTCACTGGCCCAAGACGGCAAACGGAAGACCGCAACGCTCGCGGCCGGGTATGAAGGCGAGCAGCTCGATCGCCTGCTGGGTGACATCGGCGCGTATCTCTAGATCGGAAAAAGGGGAAACACCCTGATTTATTTGCCGATCTTGATGACACGAAAAAGACATATGGTCGCAGATCTGGGCGCAACCATTGCTCTTTCACGCCGATAAGATGCGACAGAAGACTGAAGACAAGACTTTGTGAGAGATTTATTCGCCATGAGTATTTGGATGAATCCTTGGGGCTCGGGAGACAGGAAGGTGGGCACGCCTGAAGGCGCCTCCTCGATGACTCCAGCTGGAGGCTCCGCTCAGCCGCGCAGCTTCGAGCTCAAGGTCAACGTCGCCGGAGTCGAGTGGACCGTGCAGCGGACCGCGATGACTTGGGAGTTCCAAACCAAGGGCGGACAGTTCGACGGCTATGCCGGCTCGATGCGCGGCAACCTCACCAAGAACGAGCTCGCCCGCGCCATCGACGGCCCACGTAGCCCAGACAACGTCCCCAGCTCGATCCCCAATCAAGTGTTAGTCGCCATCATCAACAAGCTGAATGAACAAAACCGCTAAGCTTGAGGAACGACGGGGTACCACGACCCCTTGAGAGGACCGCCAGATGTCGAGCGTTCAGGGCCCCCAGCAAGTTACTTCCGGCGCGTTGGATCGTATCCGTACCCAGCTGGACCAGCTCGCCGGTAGCCGCGGCAAGTCCAACACTGGCGCGCTCATCGGTCTCAAGCAGCAGCTCGAGCGCAACGTCAAGAACGCCGACGTCGCGAGCGACCTCACACGCAAGCTCAACGAAGACGAGCGCAAGGTCCTCGCGCAGCACGTCGCGACCGTTCCGCAGCTCCGCGAGCTCTTCAAGGACTCGCTCGGCTACCTGTACGACGCCGGCAAAGACGTCAACAACAAGGACTTCGGCAAGGCTCGCACCGTACGCGCCCAGGCTGGCTCGACCCAGCGCGTGGCCGATGGCCAGATGGTCACGCCCGCCTCGCTCAAGGGCAAGATCGAAGGCGAGCCGGTCGGCGCGACCAGCGGTGCTTCCGCCAAGCGCACGGCGGAGCCCTCCAAGGTTCGCAAGCTCGAAGAGACCGCCAAAGCGGACGCTGAAACCGGCGTCGCCTCGGCTCCGTCGAACGCCGCCAAGGGTGATGCGACTGGCCCCAAGCGCCAGGTTCGCATCATTGATGATCTGAGTCCTCAGGCCGGCGGTACCGAGCCCGCGGAGAAGGTCAAAGCCGCGAACACCGACGCCGTCGACGTGGCCGCCGATGCGGACAAGGTCGCGGGCGCAGGCGAAGTCGATGGTGAGCGCACCGCGAGCGGCGCCAAGCGCATGCCGCCGTCGCTCGACGAGATCTTCCAGCACGCCGTCGACAAGATCCACGAAGTGGTGAGCCCAAAGACCGCCGACATCGTCAATCAGGCGCGGCAGTATCGCGACCAGCTCGCCTACCAGGACGGCCAGATCAGCATGGCGGAAGAGCGCCTTCGCGAGCTCAAGGCGATCCCCGCGGCAGAGCGCAAGCCCGAGGAAAAGAAAGAGATCTCGACCCTCAGCGCCGCTCTGAAGACGACGTCGAAGATCGACATCCAGAACGAGTTCGAGAAGGTCGCCGCGTTCCTGGCCGAGGTGCCGAGCAAGGTTGGACTGCTCGCCTCGTACTACGGCCTCAAGCACCGCCTCGAGGGCCAGGGGGCGGACAAACCCGGACGCGCCATGGATCTCGAGACCAAGGAAGGTCGTGAGACGCTCGCCGTGTGGAACGAGATCTTCGGTCGCGAGAGCGATCTGCCGCCCGAGATGAAGGCGAAGATCGCGGACTTCCGCAAGACGCCCGAAGGCCAGCAGATGCTCGAGATGGCCCCGTCAATCACCCTCTACGATGCGCTGAACCAAGGCCGCTTGGATGGGTCATCGCCGGAGATCCAGCGCATCATCAAGGACGTCGAGCAAGGCAAGTTCGTCGAAGAGAACACCGTGCGTAAGCTCCTCGGCATGCCCTCGAAGGAAGAGGAGCAAGCCATGAAGGCCGCGGCTGGCGGTAACGGCGGCCAAGTTCCGCCCGGTGGCGGCGGGATTCCGCCGACTGGCCCGACCGATCCGGGTAACAAATGGTTCAACGCCTCGAACAAGAACTGGTTCGGTCTGTCGCGCGTTCGCCATGACCAGCTGAAGAACGACGGTCACCACGAGCTGCTCCAGGCCATCCAGGACTACAACATCAAGCAGCAGACCATGCACATGTCGCAGACCACCCGTCTGCACTCGATGATGGCGCTGCTCAACTCGGGCCTGCCCATCGAGTCCATCTTGCTCATGTTCATGGGCCTGATGACCGAGAACGAAGAAGAGAAGCTCAAGCTCAAGATGGCGGAGATCGTCGTCGGCGAGCAGTTCGAGCGCGTCAATCGCAAGCTTCAGGCCGACCAGAACTTCGCCCGCGACCTCTACAAGAAGTACGGCAGCGCCGAAGTCGCCGCGGCTCAGCGCGAGAACATCAACAAAGAGCAGATCGAAAAGATGGCGGGTCTGGAATGGACCAAGGCCGTTACGCCCGAAGAGGCCTTCCGCGACACCGCGCGCGGTCGTCTGTTCGACAGCCTGCGCTCGCGCGGCATCGGCGCCGACAAGCTCGAGAAGCTCACCTTCAAGGATGGCAAGCTCGATCCGGAAGCGGTCAAAGAGCTCAACCTCAATCCCGAGGATATCGCGAGGGCTGAGATCACCGACGAGGCGAGCCTCGAGGCGTTCAAGGTCAAGGCGGTCAACCTCAGCGACGGCGACATCGAGGAGCTCAAGAACAAGAAGGTCGTCCAGAGCGAGGCGCGCTTCATCGACGTCACGCTCAACCCGTCCGACTTCGGCTTCACCAACAAGCCGTCGCAGGCCCTGGTGCAAGAGCTCCAGGTCCAGATGCAGAACTACAAGCAGATCATGGAAACGTTCACCGCGGTCATCCGCATGTTGCAGGACATCGTTTCCCGTATCACCCAGAACATCCGCTAAGGCGGTATCTGGTCAACGCTCGTCGCGCTCGCCGCCCACGTCTCGTGGCGGCGACGACGCGATGGAGATCTCGTCTGCAAGCCCTCCGTGCGTGGTGGTGCCCGCGACGTCGGGGACCTCGGCCGCGAGACCAGCGAGCTGCGGCAGACGCGGCAGGGTCTCGGCGCGAAACGGCGAGTGGCTGGTCCACTCGGGCAAGAGCGCCTCGAGTTGGCGCCGCTCGTCCCGGCATGCCCGCGCGATTGCTGCCCGCAATTGCGGATGCTCCACGTGATGCGCGCTGTGCACGATGACCGGCACGAAGCCCCGCTTGAGCTTGTGATCGCCCTGCGCGCCGGCCTCGACCAGGGTCTTCTTGGTGAGGATCGCGTGCTCGATGAGCTGGTAGTAACAGAGCTCGAAGTGGAGGTTGTCGACGAGCTCGAGGGCGCCCCAGTAGCGGCCGAAGAGGTGCTTACCGGCTTCGAAGCTCAAGGTGCCGGCGATGACCTTCCCGTCGCGCTTGGCGAAGGTGAGGAGCGCGAGCTTGCCGACTTGCCCGCGCGCCTGAGCGAAGAACCGCTCGTGGAGGTACGGGCTGCCCCACTTGCGGTCGGTGGTGCTGCGGTAGAGCTTGAACATGAGCGCCCAGTCGCGGTCGGTCGCCTGGTCGCCCGTGATGCGCTCGATGCTGACGCCCTGCTCGGCGACGCGGCGGCGCTCTTTTTTGATTTGCTTGCGGTTCTCGTGACGGAGGCTGCCGAGGAAGTCGTCGAAGGTGGCGTAGCCGTCGTTGCGCCAGTGGTACTGGTGGGTCGCGCGGCGGATGAAGCCTGATTGTTCGAGCTCGCCAGCTTCGTTGTCGGTGCAGAAGAGGACGTGGGCGGACGAGCTGTCCGTTTTAGCGGTTAATTGCTCGAGGCCGTTGATGAGGGCGCGAGCGACTTGGGCGCGGTCGGCGTCGGGGTGGACGAGGAGGCGCTCACCGGTAGCCGGCGTGAACGGCACCGCCACCGAGACCTTCGGGTAGTACGGGAGCCCGGCGCGCTCGGAAGCCTGGGCCCAGGACCAATCGAAGATGTACTCCCCGTAGCTGTCGCCGCGAAGGTAGGCCGGCATGGCGCCGACGATACGCCCTTCCTGCCGAGCGACGATGTACTGCGGGATCCACCCGGTCTCCTCGGCGCCGACACAGCCGCTCGTCTCGAGGAGACGCAGGAATGCGTGCTGGGTGAAGGGCGAGTCGTAGCGGATGAGAGCGTCCCAGCTCTCGGCGGGGACATCGGCCAGGGTCTCGTGAACGGTCAGCTCGAGACCGGCCGCGCGGGGGGTCGGCATGCAGCAAGTGTAATCACGAACTCACGAGATGGGGACAGTAACCTACTCCACCCCAATCCGCCGGCGAGCCTCGGCCTGCACCAAGCGCTGCGCAAGCGCGCGCGTGAGCCGGCTCTGCGCCATGCCGCCAATCACGCCGCCTTCGGCTTGCTTGGCCCAGAGGGCGAAGTCGAAGGTGTCGTTTTGGCGGACGATGCGGCCGTCGCGCATGGTGATCTCGGAGGTGGTTTCGACGACGACCTGCTGCTGGGTGGTGGGCGAGGTGTAGCGCGCGGTCCAGCGGACGGTGCCGCCCTTGTCGGTGGCGTCGAGGGCATCGATGGTCGCGGCGAAGTCCGGGTATTGCGCGAGGCGCTTGGTCCACATGGTGCGCACCGAGGAGCCGCTCAGGGAGCCGAAGACCGGGTCGTTGAAGGTGGCGTCGGGAGCATAGGCGGCGACCATGGTGGCGCTGTCGCGGCGCCCCATGGCGGTGAAGGCGCGCTCGAGGGTCGCGCGGTTCTGCTCACGCGTCGCACCTTTCGCCGCCGCGGCGACGCTCGATGGACGGGGCTCGACCAGATCCTGTTCCGCGCCGGTGGAGGGCTGTAGGCAAGGCACGCTGATCGCCGGGCCGGGGCGCGGGCCGGTGACGGCATCGAGCAGGATGGGACGGACGGTGCATGACGCGTTGTCACTCATGCGAGCTGTATCGGGGACAGACCCGCGAGTGTTGCCTCGCCGCAGCGACGTGCCCGTCACCTACTACTCGGCCTGGCCGCGTTTTCCGCCGCAATCGGCAATCGGCAATCGGCAATCGGCAATCGGACCTTCGGCCCCCAAAACTCAGTGGCTGACTTTCCCCGCCCCCTGCTCCCAATCACTCACACGGTTGCGCACATCGAACGTGCACGGCAGCGGTGGAGTCTCCTTCAGGCGGTACGTGCCATCCATATGGACGCTATAGCGTGAAGCGATCTCATCCGCGTCCTTCTTGAACGCCTCGAGCGCTTCCCCGAGCACCGCCACATCATCCGCTGTCGAGTACACCCCCAACGAGGCACGGACCATCCCAGGAATATTGCGGCGGTCGCCCTGCACCATCTGCGTACGGAAACACTTCTCCTCCTCGCAGCCGAAGCGCATGAGCTGCTTCACGTACGGATGCGCGCAAAAACAGCCATCGCGGACAGCGATGTTGTGCGCGTCATTGAGATACGCCGCGACGAGACCATGCTCGTAGCCCATGACGTTGAACGAGACGACGCCGGCGCGGTGCACGCGGCCGATGTCGGTGGCGCCGTAGATCTTCACGCCGTCGATGCGCAGCATGCGCTCCATGAGCTTGGCGGTGAGCTGCTCTTCTTCCTCGGCGACCACGTCCATGCCGACGCGGTCGAGCATCTCGGCGATGAGGCCCATGGCGATGGTCCCCGGAATGTTGGGCGTGCCGGCCTCCTCGCGCGCGGTGACCTGCTTCTTCACGTCGTAGTCGTCGATGGCGACGTACTCGACCATGCCGCCACCAACGTCGCTGATGCAGCGGTTGCAGTCGAAGGTGGCCATGTTGCCGATGAGCGCGCCGCGGCTGCCTGGAGCGTAGAGCTTGTGGCCCGACAAGGTGACGAAGTCGATGTCACAGGCTGGGTCGGCCTGGTGCAAGTCCACTTTAGCGTGCGGGATCCACTGCGCCGCATCGACGAGGATCTGCGCGCCACACTCGTGCGCGACCTTGGCCAGGCGGCGGACCGGGTTGACGATGCCAGTGACGTTCGAGACGCCGGTCACCGCGACGAGACGCACGCGGCTTCCCTCGGTCGCCATGATGCGCTCGTACTCGTCCATGTCGAGCGTGCCGTCGGCGCCGTTCACGCCAACGACGCGGACGTTGTGCTTACCAACCGCTTCGATCCACGGGAGCAGATTGCTGTGATGCTCCATGATGGTGGTGACGATGAGCGGACGGGCTTCGAGCTCGTCGAGCGCGGCCTGCATGGCGCTGCCGAGCGAGTCGCGCAGCATGCGGCGGAACTCCGGCGGCACCCCTTTGGGGAAGCGCTTCACCACGGCGCGCAGCTCCGGCGGGAACAAGGCGCGGGAGAGGAAGTTGGTGGCGCCAGTCGCGCCGTTGGCGGTGAAGAGCACGACGTCGCGCTTCGGATCGTAACCGACCAGGCGGCCGATGGCGCCACGGCTGTACTCGATAGCGGCCGTGGTGTCGCGGCCAGCGCGGTGCGCCTCGGTGTGGCTGTTGGCGCAGGCGTGCGCGTAGTAGTCGTTCAGACTGTCGGCGATGAGGCGCGGCATGAGCGCGGTCGCGGTGGTGTCGAGATAGACGCGGCGCTTGCTCGACAACGAGCCGTCCATGCCGATGACCGGGTCATGACGCTCGAGCCCCATGAAGTCTTTGGCCATCCGCGAAAACAGAGCGTGACGCTTGCTGCGTGATTGGACGGGAACCTGTGTGTGGGTCTGCAGAGTGCTCATAGCGTTTGCTCCGGCTTAAGATAGCGAGGACGTAGGCCTTGAGTTATGGATACCGCGAAGCCGCCGCGTGAACATCACGCGCAGCGTCGAAGGGGTCGATTCATGAAAAGCGGGCTGGTGTCGCGACGCGACATCTACAAGGGCCGAACCATCAAGGTCAGCGTGGACACCGTCAAGCTGCCCAACGGGCGCACCATCGATCTCGACTACGTCGAGCATCCGGGCGCGTCGGCGATCGTCCCCATGCACGAGGACCAGACCGTCACGTTGATCCGCCAGTTCCGCTACTCGGCGGGCGGCGAGTGGATCTTCGAGATCCCCGCCGGCAAGCTGGATGGCGGTGAGGCTCCCGAGCGCTGCGCCAGCCGCGAGCTCGTCGAAGAGGTCGGGCTGCGGGCCGGGATGCTCGAGTCGCTTGGCTTCATCTACGCGACACCTGGTTTTTGCAACGAGAAGATCCACCTGTTCTTGGCCACCAACCTGGTCGACGTCGGCCAGCAGCTCGAGGAAGACGAGCTGCTCGAGGTGAAGCGCGTCCCCTTCCGTGATGCCGTGCGCATGGCCGTGAATGGGGAGATCAGCGACGCCAAGTCGGCCACCGCTTTGCTGCGGGCGGCGGCGCGGATGGGGGTTACGGTTTAGTTTCGCAGTAAGACGACCGGGTTGTGGCTGTGGTGGCGACTGCGACTGCGACTGCGACTGCGACTGCGACTGCGACTGCGACTGCGACTGCGACTGCGACTGCGACTGCGACTGCGGGCGGGGTCCGCCTGCGATCGGTCCAACGGTTTGGCGGCTGGTCGCGTACACAGACTGCATTGTCGCGGCTCCGCTTGCTTTATCGGCAAGTCGAGCGCGCAGGGTTCGCTTATTTTTCGTGTCTCAATCTGCGACACGCGACCGTACCCGCGACGCGCGAAGCCCCTAAAAGGCCCAGAATCGGCAATTCAAGCCCCCTAGCATTGGCCCGCGCTCTGCAACCGGTAGGGATGGCACCGCCCTTCGTAGTGCCGGAGGTCCTTCCCATGCAGACTTATCGAGCTTGGTCCGCGCTATCGAACGCCTGCGTCGGCGGTTGGCCGGCCGAAAAGCCAGTCGCCCTAACCATCCCACCAGTCACCATCGTCGTTCCAAGTACCCGCCGCATCACTGCTCCAGATACCCGCCGCATTGATGCGGTGTCTGGCCGGCGCCCCAAGCACACGAGCTCCCCAGCTTGTCCGAAGACGCCCTCCCCTTCGGCACCGAGCGCGAAACGCCGGCTCAAGGTGGCGGCAAAACCGTTGAGCCCCGAGACAGCGGTTGCAGTCTCCGCCTGGCTCAAGCTCGCCGTGCGCGACATCATGAAGTTGCCGCACGCGGGCAGCGAGGCACACGCTGAACGACTCGAGCGCGACATCGACGCGGCGCACTTCGACGCGTTGAAGCAACTCCGCACGCGCGGTCAGCTGACCACGGCTATCGATGCGGCCCTCGTGAACGAACGGCTGTTACGGCGCTCAGACGTTCCGCTCGAGCGGATCATCGTCTCGGCGATGCGGCGCTACGAGCTGCGGCCGTGGATCAACGCAATGCGAGCCGCACGCGCC
>JBDHVB010000216.1:0-9686 GCA_039809465.1 Myxococcota bacterium | reverse complement strand
TTGGCCCATTAGCCCGGCGAGGCGCTCACCCCTTGGCCTTCTTCGTGGCCGCGGCAGCCTTCTTTGGCGCCGCCTTCTTGGCCGGCTTGCGGTCCTCACCGGGTTTGGTCGCGCCCTTCTTGTCGAGCGATGCGCGCAGGGCCGCCATGAGGTCGACCACCTTGGCGCGTGGCTTCTCTTCTTCCTGGACGGTGATGTCCTCGCCCGCGACCTTCTTCTCGACGAGCGCGGTGAGACGCTCGCGCACTTCGTCGTGGTACTGCTCGGGATGAAACGCGTCCGAGGTCGATTGCTCGATGAGCTTCAAGGCGAGGCCCATCTCGGTGTCGTCGACGTTGCCGGTCTGGCGCGGGATCTCGGCGAAGTCCTTCACCTCGTCGGCGAAGTGGAGCTGCTGCAATAGCAGACCGTCGTCCTTCGGCATGACCGCGACGAGGTACATCTTGCCGCGCGCGGCGTACTTCGCGATGGCGATGCGCTTGGTCTTGCGCAGGGCCGCCGAGAGCAAGCGGTAGGCGCGGTCGCCGCCCTTGTCTGGGCCCAAGTAGTAGCTCTTGTCGAAGAAGATGGGGTCGATCTCCTCGAGCGGCAGGAACTCGGTGATCTCGATGGTGTGCGTCGAGGTCGCCTCGATGGCGTCGAGCTCCTCGGGCGTGAAGGTCACGTACTTGTTCTTGGCGAACTCGTAGCCGCGCACGAGGTCGTCGTAGGGCACGATCTCCTCGTCGGTCGGGCAGTAGTACTGCTGCTTGATGCGGGTGCCGCACTTGGCGTGGATGAGGTTGAAATGCACGCCCGCGGCGCTCGATGCGCTCGAGAAGAGCTTCACCGGGATCGACACGAGGCCGAACGAGATGGTGGCCGTGGCCATGGAACGAGGAGCCATGCCGGATAGTGTGGGGTTTCCCGCGCGACCGCGCAAAAAGACGGCGCTCGAAACGGCTAGGCGACGCGCTTCGTCTCCGCGAGGCTCAAGACCTCGGCAAGCGCATCACCGCGCTCGAGCTGGCGGAGCGGCACGAGGTTGTTACGCGCGCCGCGGGCGACGACGCCCAGGGCCACGGTGCTGCCTACCAGCAGGGCAATCGCCGGCGGTGTGAGAATCTCCCCAACGGTGGTCGGCAGGGCGGTGGGGTTCAAGGCGAGTGGGTTGGTCAGCATGCCGATGACGGGCAGGCCGCAGGTGAGGCCGGCCGCGGCGCCCAGCCACCTGGTGGCGCGGTCGGCGTAGGAGCGCATGAGCGCGTTGCGCTCGGGCGAGCTCGAGGGCGCGAACGTGGCGGCGTCCTTGATGCGGCGGACAGCCGATGCGCCGGCCTTGAGGGCGCCGATGAATGCGCAGCCGCCCAGGGCCGCGAGGACTCCCGCGCCAGTGACGTCGAGGTCCAGCGTGTTGGTGCCGATACCGGCTAGGGCGGGCAGGGAGTGACGAACGAGGTGGCCGCCGAGGAGGGCGCTACCGACGCCGACGTTCGCCACTAGGATCATGCGGTTGATCTGGCGCGAAGCGGCCTTCCTCATTTGCTTGGGGGTCTGCTCTGCGACCGGCGGCAGCGGCTTTTTGAAGATCCGAGAGATTTGCATGCGCGCACCCGTGCCCGAGCGATTCACCCGGATTCTCGGCGCTTTGGGGCTTTTGTTGCCTAGCTGGCGGCGCGCTTGCCGCGGGGGCGCTTCTTGGTGACCGTGACCGCGCCTTCGCGGAGGCTCACCGTGGCGAGGTCACCCGATTGAAGCTCGGTGTTGAGCACCCGCTCGGCGATGGGGGCCTCGACGTAACGCTGGATGGTGTGGCGCATGCCACGCGCGCCGGTCTCGGGCGCGAAGCCGCCGTGGTCGAGCAAGAAGTCGAGGACGGCGTCATCCCACTGCAAGGTGATGGCGCGCTCCGCGAACAACGCCGCGGCGGACTCGGCGAGCTGGAGCTTGGCGACCTCGCGGACCTGTGGCCGTGATAGCGGATCGAAGACCATGCGCTCGTCGAGGCGGCCCCACAGCTCGGGGGCGAGCTCGTGACGGGCGGCTTCGAGGACGGCGTCGCGGTTGCCGGTGAGCACGGCGTCATCCGAGGAGGTGAAGCCGATGCTCTTGCCCGAGCGGCCCACGGCGCCGGCGCCGAGGTTCGAGGTGAGCACGACCAGGGTGTTCACGAACGATACGCGGCGGCCGCGCGCGTCGGTGAGATGGCCTTCGTCCAAGATCTGCAGCAGCACGTTCAAGACGTCGCGGTGCGCCTTCTCGATTTCGTCGAAGAGCACGATCTGGAAGGGGCGGCGGCGGAGCTTCTCGGTGAGCCAGCCGCCGTCCTCGTAGCCCACGTAGCCGGGCTGTGCGCCAATCAAGCGCGCCACCGAGTGCTGCTCGGCGAACTCGCTCATGTCGACGCGCACGATGGCGTCGCGGCGGCCGAAGAGGAACTCGGCCAAGATCTTCACCAGCTCGGTCTTGCCGACGCCGGTGGGCCCGAGGAAGAGGAAGCTCGAGATGGGGCGCTTGCCGTTGAAGCCGGCGAAGCCGCGGCGGATGGCGCGGGCCACGGTCTCGACGACGTGCGGGTGGCCGATGAGCTTTTCGCCCATGAGCTCCTCGGCGCGCGCGAGGCGCTCGGCGTCGGCGTCGGCGAGCCGCTCGAGCGGAACACCGGACCACTCGTGTACGACACGGGCGATGTCGATGCGCTCGACGCGGCGCGCGCCACGGCGGCGGCAGCGCGAGCCCGCGAGGTCGACGACCGCGAAGGCCTTGTCGGGCAGATGCCGCTCGTTGATGAAGCGGTGCGAGAGCTGCACGGCGGCGTGCACCGCGTCGATGCTGTAGGCGACCTGGTGGTGATCGGCGTAGGCGCCAATCGCCCCTTCGCAGATCAAGATGGCCTCGTCGGGCGTGGGCTCGGCGACGGTGATGGGCGTGAAGCGGCGCTCGAGCGCGGCGTCCTTCTCGACGTACTTCTTGAACTCGTCGTGGGTGGTGGCGCCGATGCACGGGAACTCGCCGCGGGCGAGCGCGGTCTTGAGCTCGTTGGCGGCGTCCTGCGCGCCTTCACCGCTCGAGCCGGCGCCGATGAGCGTGTGCAGCTCGTCGATGAAGACGACGATGCGCTGATTGGCGCGTGCGACCTCGTCTTTGATGGCGCCCAGGCGCTCGCTAAAGGCGCCGCGCAGCGAGGTGCCCGCGACCATGGCGCCGGTGTCGAGCGCCACCACGTAGCGGTCACGGAAGTGGGCGACGTCGTCGTCACCGCGGGCGATCTTCACGGCGAGGCCCTCGACGATGGCGGTCTTGCCGACACCCGGCGGGCCCACGAGGATGGGATTGTTGGCGCGGCGCTTCCCGAGGATGTCGATGAGCGCTTCGAGCTCACGCTCGCGGCCGATGGCGATGTCGAGGCGGCCGCTCTTGGCTTGCTCGGTGAGATCGATGCCGCAGGCGGCGAGGGTCGGCGCCAGCTCCTCGAGCTTGGGGCGCGGCGCGGCTTGTTTTTCGGGCTCGACGGTCGTCGTGGTGACCGTGGTGGTCGCGGGCTTTGCGCCCGGCACGGACGACACGTGTCTGCCATAGCGGGTTGGCGGCGGCGGCGGCAGGGGTGGCGGCGGCTTCTTGGGTTTGCGGACCGGCTCGGGTTTTGCCTCCGCGGTCATGTCGTCGTCGTCCACGTCGTCGCGGTCGAGGACCTGCGACGGCGCGATGCGGGTCTGCGGCCCACGCGGCGCGATGTAGGTGGTGGTCTCGGTGGCCGAGGGCAGCGTGCGGTAGCGGCGGGGCAGGGTGCCGGTGACGTAGCTGACCGCGACGTTACGCAGGGCGGTGAGCGAGCTGCCGCACTTGTCGAGGAGGTTGTACGCGAAAGCGTCACGCAGGCGGGTGATGGCGATCAAGATGTGCAGGCAATCGACGTCGTCGGCGCCCACGCTCTTGGCGATGTCGCGGGCGCGGTCACGCAGGCGCTGCACCGTGCGCTTGGGCTCGTCCTCGAGGACGCGGATCTGCGCGATGATGCGCTCCTCGTCGACGCCGCGCTCGGCCAGCAAGGTCTGGGCGCGGTTCGGGAAGCAGAAGAACGCCAGCAGCAGGTGAGCCGAGGAGAGCGGCTGACCGGCTTTGTCGGCGATGTCCTCGGCCTCGAGGAAGGCGCGGACAGCCTCTGGGTTCTCGGGCAAAAGGGCCACGAGAGATCTTATGCACGCGGAGGATCGCCCGATGCAACGCTCCAATTGCGCGGCACGTACGCGCGTCACGGCTCGGGTGACGCACGGCGTCGCTTCGTCAGCGGGGTAGCTTGGCGCGGCCGCGCGCGATGTCCTCCAGGCAGCGCGCCACGAGCGCCGTCCAGCCCGTCTGGTGCGCGGCGCCGAGGCCATGGCCGTCGTCGCCGTGGAAGTACTCGTAGAAGAGCACGAGGTCCTTGAAGTGCGGGTCGTCGCGGTAGAGGGCGACGTCGCCGTGGCATGGCCTGCGCCCGTTGCCGTCGGCGAGGAAGATGCTGCCGAGCCGGCGCTCGAGCTCGCGCGCGACTTCGCGCAGGGTCAGCATCGTGCCGGAGCCGTACGGCATCTCGACCTTCAAGCTCTCGCCGTAGAAGCGGTGATAGCGCTCGAGGCACTCGATGAGCAGGAAGTTGAGCGGGAACCAGATGGGGCCGCGCCAGTTCGAGTTGCCGCCGAACATCCAGCTCTGCGAGTCGCCGGGCTCGTAGCTCAAACGGTAGGTCTGACCCCCTGCTTCGAAGCTGAACGGTGTCGCGCCGTGGGCCTTCGACAAGGCGCGCACGCCGTAGGGAGCGAGCATCTCTTCCTCGTCGAGCACGTAACGCAGGACGCGGAGCAAGCGCTCACGCGAGGGAATGGCGAGCAGGCGCAGACCCTTGCCGTCGCCGTCGACATCGACGAAGGCGATCTGGCCGGCGAGATCCTTGCGGTTCTCGAGGAACCACTTCATGCGCTTGCGGAAGCCCGGGAACCTCTCGAGCTGCGCGTCGTCGAGGATGCGCGCCGCGAAGAGCGGGATGATCCCCACCATCGAGCGCACGCGCAGCGGCATGCGCTTCCCGCCGGCGTCGAGCGTCGTGTAGTAGAAGCCGTCCTGCTCGTCCCACAGGCCGTTGCCCTCGAAGCAGTTGATGGCGTCCGCGATAGCGATGAAGTGCTCGAAGAGCTTCGACGCGATGTCCTCGTAGCCGGGGTCCTTGACCGCGAGCTCGAGCGCGATGCCCACCATGACCGCGCAGAAGAAGGCCATCCACGCCGTGCCGTCGGCCTGCTCGAAATACATACCCGAAGGGAGTGGCTGCGAGCGGTCGAACACGCCGATGTTGTCGAGCCCCAGGAAGCCGCCGTCGAAGAGGTGATGGCCGTTCGCGTCCTTTCGGTTCACCCACCAGGTGAAGTTCACGAGCAGCTTGTTGAAGACGCGTGACAGGAAGAGATGATCGTCACGGCCCGAGAGCTTGTAGACCTGCCAGCAGGCCCAGGCGTGCACCGGCGGATTCACGTCCGCGAAACCGTACTCGTACGCGGGGATCTGACCGTTCGGGTGCATGTACCACTCGCGCATCAGCAGCACGAGCTGGTCCTTGGCGAATTGCTGATCGATGCGCGCGAACGGGATCATGTGGAAGGCGAGATCCCACGCGGCAAACCACGGGTACTCCCAAGTATCCGGCATCGAGAGCACGTCGTGCGTGAAGACGTGCTGCCAATCGTGGTTGCGGCCGTGCACGTGACCAGGAGGCGGCGCGGGAGCGTTGGGGTCGCCTTCGAGCCAGTCCTTCACGATGTAGATGTAGGACTGCTTCGACCAGATGAGACCGGCGTACGCTTGGCGCTGCACGCGGCGCTCGTCTTCGCTCATGCCGGGAATGACGCGCTCGGCGTAGAAGGCGTCGGCCTCGGCGCGGCGAGCCTCCACGACGCTGTCGAAGTCGGAGAAGGTGGCGCGCTTCTTGGCGAGGCGTAGGCGGAGCACGCGCGTCTCACCCGCGGCGAGCTCGGCGTGCCAGACCCACGCGGCTTTGGTGCCACGCGATTGCGGACACACCGCGGCCTTCTCGCCCTCCACGATGTAGCGGTGGAAGGCGTCTTTCACGTAGGGCGAGGCGCCCTTGGTGCCGAAGAGCTTCTCGCTGTTGCTCTCGTTCTCGGTGAACAGCAGCGCTTCGAGGCCCGCGTCGTCGTCGATGACCATGACGTAGCCGCCGAGCTCACTGTGGGTCGCGGACAGGCAGCGGCCGTCGATGCTCTCGATGGTCGGCTTTGGCGGATAGCCCTCGCCCGTGCGGCCCCAGCTCCAGGTGTTGCGGAACCACAAGGTGGGGAGCAGCCAGAGCGGCGCCTTGGGCCCGCGGTTGGTGACGGTGATGCGCGCGAGGACGTCTTCTGGGTCTGCTTTGGCGTACTCGATTTGGACGTCGAAGTAGCCGCGCTGGAAGATGCCAGTGTCGACGAGCTCGAATTCGGGGAGGCGCAGGTCGCGCTTGCGTGACTCGGCTTCGCGCAGCAGCTGATCATAGGGGAAGCGCTCGTGCGGGTATTTGTAGAGCGCCTTCAAGTACGAGGCGGTCGGGGTGGCGTCGAGATAGTAATAGAGCTCCTTGACGTCCTCGCCGTGGTTGCCCTCGGTGCCGCCGAGGCCGAAGAGACGCTCCTTCAGGATCGCGTCGTTGCCGTTCCACAAGGCGAGGGCGAAGCAGAGGCGTGCTTGACGGTCACAGATGCCGAGCAGGCCGTCTTCGCCCCAGCGATAGGCGCGGCTGCGCGCCTGGTCGTGCGTGAAATAGGCCCACGCATTCTGGTCGTTCGAGTAGTCCTCGCGCACGGTACCCCACTGCCGCTCGGCGAGGTACGGTCCGAAGCGTTTCCAGTAACGCTCACGTCGGGCGTCTTCGGCGAGCCGTTGGTCTTCGGCGGTCGGCATGCGATGCAGCGAGTATGGCCGACATCGACACTCCGATCGAGCACGTGTCCGATACCGCCCTGTGGGTCGCGACCTTTCGTGGACGCGAAGGCCGCCGCAAGGACGCGTTGTTCAATGACCCGCTCGCGGCGTTGCTCGCGGGAGACCGCGGCGAGTGGATCGCGCGCAACATGGAGCGCAGCAAGTACACCGGCTGGTCCGTCGTCGTGCGTACGGTGCTCATCGACGAGTTCGTGACGCAGCTCATCGCCGGTGGCGCCGATGCGGTGCTGAGCTTGGGCGCGGGCCTCGACACGCGGCCGTATCGCCTGGCGCTGCCCAAGGACTTCCAGTGGTTCGAGGTCGACTACGAGCCGCTCCTGGCGATGAAGAACGACAAGCTCGCCAAGGAGACGCCGCATTGTCTGCTCGAGCGGTGGGCCGTCGATCTCACCGACGCCGAGGCGCGGGATCGTTTGTTCGCGCAAGTGAGCGAGCGCGCGAAGAACATCGTCGTGCTGACCGAGGGCGTCGTGCCGTATCTCGACACGGCGCAGGTCGCGGAGCTCGCCAAGGCGTTGCTGCGCTTCCCGAGCATGAAGCACTGGATCGTCGACTACATGACGGGTGCGTCGCGCCGACATCTCGCCCGCGGCCGCATGGGGCGGCAGATGCGCAAGGCGCCGTTCAAGTTCTTCGTGGACGATTGGCATGGCTTCTTTGGCGAGCAGGGGTGGAAGGCCCGAGAGGTCCGCTATTACGCAGAGGAGGCGGTGCGCTTGAAGCGGCGCTTCCCGATGCCTCTCTGGGCGTTGCCGTTCGTGTGGCTCGCGTCGAAGGAGCGCAAGCAGGCGATGCGGCGGATGGCGGGGTACGCGATCCTCGAGCCGAAAAATTGACCGATCGGGTGGCGGCCCGTACCGTCGCGGCAGATGCGCCGACTCACGCTGATCCTCATCTTGGGTGCTGCCGCGTGCGGCCACACCGTCACCGAGCAAGACCAAGCGCAGGCGCGCTTGCAGTACGACATGGGCGTGACCTCGCTCAAGCGCGGCGACCCACGCGCGGCGTTGCGTGATCTGTTGGCCGCCGAGGAGAAGGACCCGGAGCTGCCGCAGGTCCACAACGCGCTTGGCCTCGTCTACCATTCGCTCGGCCGCGCCGACGACGCGCTCAAGCACTACAAGCGCGCCGTCGCGCTCAAGCCCGACTTCTCCGAAGCGCTCAACAACATGGGCACGCTCCTCACCGACATGGGCCGCTATGACGAAGCCATCGCCGCGCACAGCCAAGCGATGGGCGACATCATGTACGGCACGCCCTGGCTCGCCGAGGGCAACATGGCTTGGGCGCTCTACAAGCGCGGCGATATCGCCGGCGCGCGCAAGCACCTGCGTAACGCGCTCGCCACCAACCCGAAGTTCTGCCGCGGCTACGAGTGGCTCGCGCACATCGATCTCGAGCAGAACGCCGCCGACGACACCGTGCAGAGCTGCATGCGCTTCGAGCGTTACTGCGCCGCCGATCCAGAGATCGCCGAGCAAATCCAACCCGAGCTCCTGCGCGAGATGCGCTACTACCTCGCGATGGGCCACTTGAAGCGCGGTGACTACGAGGCTGCCCGCGATGCTTTCACGCAATGCGCGGACGAGACCGATGGCTATGGCGCGCGCTGCCGCACGTCGCTCGCGGCGTTGAACTAGGCTGCTTTAGCGGTTTGATGCCGTAGTCACGCTTTGGCGTGGCTTGGTGCGGCCGTGCTTCAACGCGCTGCCGCGGCTTCTCAGCGCGGCTTTACCACCCGGTCGACCAAGTGACCGGCGATGCCGGTGACGTTGAGGAACCAGAGGTGGCCCATGCCGCGCATGCCCTCCTCCACCTTTTCACGCGTGGTGCCCTGGAGCGCCTGGAAGATGGGGTAGAGCGCGTCGACCCGGCCGTCGAGGGTGCCGACTGGTCCGCCGCTCTGCAGGTGCTTCGCGAAGGCGTTGCCGAAGTCTTCGGCGACATCGGAGCTCGACGCGGAGAGCCTGGTGATCGCGGCGGCCACGACCGTCGGATCGGCCCACATGAAGGTGGCGTAGCGGTTGCGGTCGTCGCGGGTGAGGTCCGCCAGGGTCAGCGCGCGATTGACACGATTATTCTCGAAGACACGCAGCGCGGGGAGGTCCTGCTCCGACGGCGGCGAGAAGAACAGACCCTGCGTGGGGATGTTCGGCGCGAGAATACGCGCGAAACGATCGTTCAACGCCGGCGGCAAATCCTTCGCGACCTGCGGATCTTGCGCCATGAGGCGCGCGAAGTCGCGGCGGGCGCGGAGCATGGCCTGATCGGGGTTGAGCGCGGAGGGCGTGTGGGCATCGAGCCACGCGCCCGCGAGATCGTGCGCGACCTGCTGATCGACGCCGCGTGCCTCGTTGAAGAGGCGCATCATGTCGCCCGGATTGCCGCGCGCTCCAGACACGACGCGGTCGCGCTCCGCCGTGTATTCGGCGGACTGGGCACCCGAGGCGCGCAACGCCGACAGACGCTGATAGGTGTTCGGCTCCGCCGGCGCGGGCTCGACGTGCTCCGTGGAGACCGGCTCCGCTGGCGTGGGCCGGGGCTCGACCTGCTCGGGGTCGGGGACGGCATCGGGTGTGGTCGGGGCGGCGCCGAGGTTGGGTGACACCGCGGCCTGCAGCGTCTCCTTGCCAGCGAGCTCGGCGCGGATCTGCTCTTGACCTTCGGGCGTCGCCGCGAGTGCGCTATAGCGTTCGCGCGCCGCGGTGAGGTACGGCGTGCTGACGCGGCCGGAC
>JBDHVB010000215.1:0-9731 GCA_039809465.1 Myxococcota bacterium | reverse complement strand
CTCACGATCACCGCCATCGCGGTCACCGCGCGCCTCCTGGCCGTCACCGTCATCACGGCGCGGGCGGTCTTCGCGTGGGGCGCGCTCTTCACGGGGAGCACGTTCCTCACGCGGCGCTCGCTCTTCGCGCGGCGGGCGCTCGCTCGCCTCGACGGCGATCACCACCACGCGCCCCAAGCCTTCACCAGACTCGGAGACGACGTCATATTTCAGCGCGGCGCGGGAGACACCCAACGCCTCACATGCCTTGATTGCGGCCTCAGCTGCGCTACGGCCGCGGAACTCTTGACGGGGCATGAACACTCTCTAGGTTGCGCGCTGAAAATGCGTTTGCGCGACGTCAGGTTGTCCTCACGCAGACGATCGAGAACCAGATGAATCCCGACCCGCCTACGGTTTGCGCGAGTTGATAGCCAGCTGCTGGAGGATGGTCAAGATCGAGTTGACCAGGATGTAGAGGACCAGGCCCGACGGCAGCGCAATCAGGAACACGCTGAACATCACCGGCATCATGTACATCATGACCTTCATCTGCTGGTTGTCCATCGTGGTCGGCGTCGTCTTCTGCTGCACGAAGGTCAGCGCGCCAACGCAAATGGCCATGATGGGGAAGGGCTCGGCGTGGGTCAGGTCGCGGATCCACAGGAAGGGCTGGTGGTAGAGATCCACCGAGCTCCAGAGCATGCGGTACAGGGCGAACCAGACCGACATCTGCAGCAGCATCGGCAAGCAGCCGCCGATGGGGTTCACGCCGCGCTCGCGGAACAGCTTCATCTGCTCGAGCTGCTGGCGCTCCTTGTCGTTCGCGTACTGTGTTTTGATCTTGTCGAGCTCCGGCTTCAGGAGCTGCATTTTCCGCATCGACATGACGCTGCGGTAGGTCACCGGGAAGAGGAGCAGCTTCACCAGGAGGGTGAGGCACATGATGGCGACGCCCCATGACCCGGTCCAACCGTGGAACAGGTTCATGAGGAAGACCATCGGGCGCGCCAAGAAGCCGAGCGGGATGCCCCAGAGCGAGTAGTTGATGGCCTCTTTGAGCAGCGGCGAGACGGCGATCATCTCGTTGTCGCGCTTGGGGCCGGCGTAGATGCGGAACTTGCGGACGGCGGTCTGGCCGGGCGCGATGTCGCCGGCGGCCAAGAGGTAATCGAGCCAGAGCGTCTTCCCCTGCGCCACCATCTTGCAGCGGTTCTGACCCTCGACGTCGGGGAGGATCGCGGCCAGGAAGTACTGGCGGTCGATGCCAGCCCAGCCCGCGGCCTCCGCTGGAGCGTACTGCTCGCCCTCGTCGACGTCGCCCACCGCCTTGCGCTCCATGCTGCCGCCGACCATGCACAAGCCGTGCACCTGGTCGGGCGCGGGCGAGAACATGCTGCCTTCGCCGCCGAACTGCTCGAGGCCGAGCGTGACCATCGGCGAGACGGTGCGTGGCGCGTTACCCAGATTGGTCACGCGCACCTCGTAGGCGAGCTGGTAGGTGGCGTTGTCGGGCGTGATCTCGGCGACGACCTGCAGGCCATCGACGGTCCCCGCAAGATCGACGCGGCCGGGCGCGCCCGCGGCCTGCTCGACGAAGGGGATGCTCAGCGTCTTGCCGGCGACGTCGAGGCGAATGAGGGCCTGGCGCGGCGCCCCGTCCGCTTCAGCGGTCACGAGCGACACGGGCTGCTCGCGCGAGCGGTCCTGCTTCACTTCCTTGCCGTCGCGCACCCAGACGGCCTCCTCGTACTGCGTGAGCTCGAAGCGGGTGAAGGCCGCGTCGGTGGTCGAGAGCTCGGCGCGGTAGCGCTCGTTGGTGATGGGCAGGCGCTTCTCGACGTAGGCGGGCGCCTCGGCGACCTCGGGCGACGGCACCGGCTTCGGGTCGTTCTGCTCGATGGCCTCGCCCTTCACCGGGATGTCCTCGACCGAGCGCTGCGCGACCGGCTCCTCGACGGGCTTGGGCGGCGAGAAGAAGAACTGCCAGGCAAAGAGGATCGCCATGCAGGCGACCACGGCAGTCACGACGCGTTGCTGCTCTGACATTTTCAGGGCCTCGCGGGCGGACGTGTCTTGCTCGTCCGCCTCGGTGGCGGGACGAGATCCACGCCACCCGGATGGTAAGGATGACAGCGCAGGAGGCGCCGCCCAGTGAGCCACAAGCCGCGTTGCAAGCCGTGGACGTGAAGCGCTTCCTGCGCGTAGCAAGAGCAGCTCGGATAGAAGCGGCACTTACCGCCCATGAAGTAGGCGAGGGTGACGCGGTAGACGGCGATGAGGCCAACCAAGAGGAGCGACAAGACTCTGTCCGCGATGGCGAACACGCCCGGGCCTTGCGGCCGGAGGTCTAGGTGGCTGCGCCCGTCCGCCCGGCGCGTGCGAAGAGATCGCCGACCTCGGAGCTTAGCCGTGCGAACGCAGCGCCGGCCGCGGCCGGGTAGGCGATAACGACGTAGTCGTAGCTCGGGCTCAAACATGGCGAGTGGAGTCGGGCGAGCTCGCGCAGGCGACGCCGAACGCGATTGCGGACAACGGCGTTGCCGACCTTGCGGCTGACCGTGAAACCGACACGCGGTGGGCTGCCCGGGGGGGCATCAGGCGTCGGTAAAACCAAAACGGCGATGTGTCCGCCACGAAAGCGCCGTCCGTTGCTTTGCACGCGGACGAAATCGCGGCGGTCGGTGAGACGCGCGACCTTGCCCGTGCTCAAGACTTCTTACTTACCGCTGACCTTGACGGTCAGGACCTTGCGGCCCTTGGTGCGGCGGCGCTTCAGGACCTTGCGGCCGGCGGCGGTAGCCATGCGGCTGCGGAAACCGTGCACCTTCTTGCGGCGCTTATTGTGCGGTTGAAACGTGCGCTTCATCGTAAGACTCCAAAAGAGCGCGGCGATCTACCTAGGTGCGCCGAGGATGTCAACGATCGATCCACACGGCATTGACCCCTGCCAAGGAGCGAAAGCGCGGGCCGGCACTGAACACCCGCACAGCAGGCCGCCGCGAAGCGCGATTGAACCGCGGTTCACCGCGATGCCACGGCACCCCAGCACTGACATCCTTACTTACCTCCGAAAGCATCGAACACGTCATCCGCGACGCCAAGGCTGTCCGCCATAGAAGACGCGGGTCGTTTGCGGCGCCGCCATAGCGGACCAGCCCCTCGTAAAACCGACACGACGTCAGTGTCACACACACCACGCGGTGATCCGCGCGACAAACCGCGCATAACGCATGCCAACTTTTTGCATGTGCTCGCGCGCCGAAATCCTCGCGCAAACGCAACGCTACAGCCTCTCCGCGCGATGATGCGACTTGTGTCTTGACCGTGAATTTCGCTTTGCGTAGATCGCGCCGAGCGTCGCTTCCGCGTCGCGGTTTCGCCACACAGGTTCGTAGCTTCTTTTGTTCCCATTCTGCTGTGCTCCGCCATGGTGCGCAGACGGGGGCCCGGTGATCGCGCTGTCGTCTCGACTTCGTCGCACGACTTCTCAACCGGTAAACGATCCAGCCTCCACAGCCTGTGGATATCTTTGTGAACCGCATGTGATGCGCAGTGGACAGACGCCGCGCAGGCCGAGATTTCTGTCCGAGTTTCGCCAGGATCCGACGAGTCGATGGAACGCGCCCAGGGGCGCAACGCTGTGGATGAGGGTTGCGTCTTGAGTGAGCTGATGACGACGAAGAGCGCAGGCGAATTATGGAATGGCTTCTTGACGGCGGCGGCCGGCAAGTTGTCGGCGCACGTCATCGATAGCTGGCTCTCGCCCATTCGCTGCGCGCGTTTCGAGAACGGCACCGTGTTCCTCGAGGTGCGTGATCAGTTCGCGCGCGATTGGTTGCGTGACCACTACGTGGACTTCATCCGGGATGAGCTCTCGCTCGTCGCCGGCGAGACCGTCGCCGTGGATTGGGTCGTGAACCCCGAGCTGCGTCTCGCCGATCCGCCCGCGATGGAAGAGAACCCCGCCGCCGACGCACCAGCCGAGCGCAGCGGCGTCACCGAGACGGTCGATTCCGGGAAGCGCGAGTCCCGGCAGCTCAACTCACGCTACGTCTTCGACACCTTCGTCGCCGGCCCCTCGAACCAATTCGCCTTCGCCGCGTGCAAGGCCGTCGCCGAGAACCCCGCGGTCTCCTACAACCCGCTCTTTCTCTTCGGCGGCGTCGGGCTCGGCAAGACGCACCTCTTGAGCGCCATCGGCCACCAGATCCTCAAGGACAAGCCGCGCTCGCGCATCATCTACACCTCGTCGGAGGCCTTCGTGAACGAGGTCATCAACGCGGTGCGCTTCTCGAAGCTCGACGAGTTCCACAACAAGTACCGCCGCAACTGCGACGTGTTCCTGGTGGACGACATCCAGCTCATCGCCGGCAAGGACCGCACCCAGCACGAGTTCTTCCACATCTTCAACACGCTCTACGACTCGCAACGCCAGATCGTCGTCACCAGCGACAAGCTGCCGCACGAGATCCCCGACATCGAGGAGCGCCTGCGCAACCGCTTCCAATGGGGCCTCATCGCCGACGTGCAGCCGCCGGAGATCGAGACCCGCGTCGCCATCTTGCGCAAGAAGGCCGACAGCGAGCGCACGGTGCTCGACGACGAGGTGGTGTTCTTCCTGGCCAAGAACATCCGCTCGAACGTCCGCGAGCTCGAAGGCGCGCTGGTGCGCTTGATGGCGCACGCCTCGCTGACGCGCCAGCCGATCACCGTCGATTACGCCCAGGCCGTTTTGGCGGACATCCTGCAGTCACGCTCGCTGGCGCTCAGCGTCGAGTCGATCCAGAAGCTCGTCGCCGGCTACTACCAAGTGAAGATCGCCGACCTGAAGAGCTCACGCCGCCAGCGCATCCTGGTGCGCCCGCGCCAGGTCGCCATGTACCTGTGCCGCAAGCACGCCGGCGCCTCCTTCCCCGAGCTGGGCTCGCGCTTCGGCGACAAGGACCACACGACCATCATGAGCGCCTGCAAGAAGGTCGACTCGCTGCTCAAGACCGACGCCGCGCTGCGCAAGGAAGTCAACGAGCTCGAGCGCCGCCTCGACGTCCTGAACATGTAGGGTCCCGGCGCGGCCGACTTGCATCCGCCTCGGAGGCGAGCCACATTCCCTCCGTGGGGGAAGGCCGGGCAAAGCCCAACGGGTGCCGTGTGCTCGTCGTCGACGATGACGCCGACAGCCGCGACACCATCGCGCAGCTCCTCGAGCTGAACGGCTACACCACCGGCAAGGCCGACAACGGCCGCACGGCGCTCGAGCAGCTCGAAGGCGGCTTCGACCCCGACTTGGTGGTGACCGACCTGATGATGCCGGGCGTCAGCGGCTGGGAGCTCTTGGCCGCCATGCGGGCACGCCTCGCCTGGGCGTCGATCCCCATCATCGTGCTCGCGGGCATGTCGCCGGAGCAACGCGGTCAGCTCAACGTCGAGGACACTTTCGAAAAACCGATGGACCTTCCCGTCCTCCTCAAACGAATCGGCGAGCTGTGCGGCCTAACCGGTTAGTCAGCCCCATCTTCGAGCTCACGCTCATCGTCGCCATCGTCTACGTGGCGCGCCCGGTCCTCGGGCCTTTGGCGCTCGCCATTTACTTCGCGTTCATCCTCACGCCTCCTTCCGATGCGCTGGAGCGCTTTGGGGTACCGCGCGCGCTCACCGTCGCGCTCATGTGCTCGGCGGCGCTCGCGCTCTTCATTTTCGTCGGCGCCGTGCTCGCGTCTCAGCTCGTGGACTTGGCCTCCGAGGTCCACACCTATGTCGCGCAGATGCAGACGAAGCTCGCCGATCTGCGCGGCGGCAAGGGCGGCACGCTCGACACCTTGGGGAGCGCCCTCAAGCAGCTTGGCCGCGTCTTCGAGACGTCGATCGCGCGCACCGAGAAGGCCGCCCCTGTCCGCATCGTCGGCAGCGACGACACGCCCATCGAGCGGCTGCAGTCGTTCCTCGGGCCACTGCTCGCACCGCTCACCGCGCTCATCATCGTCTCGACGCTCACCGTGTTCGTGCTGGCGCGGCGTGAAGACCTGCGCAACCGCCTCATCCAGCTCGTCGGGCCGCAGAACGTCACGCTCACCACCCGCACGCTCGACGAGGCGGTGCACCGCATCAGCCACTTGCTCCTCGGGCTCACGTACATCAACGCCGGCTACGGCGTGATCATCGCGGTGGGGCTCTCGGTCATCGGTGTCCCCTACGCCATTCTCTGGGGCGCGCTCGCCGGCGTTTTGCGCTTCGTGCCGTACGTCGGTACCTGGGGCGCGGCGTTCTTACCAACCTTCGTGGCCTTCGCGACGACGCCGGGCTGGTACGCGACGCTCACGACCGCGGCGTTGTTCCTCGCCATCGACATCGTCACCGGCAACTTGATCGAGCCGGTCATCATCGGCAGGCGCACCGGCGTGTCCGCTTTCGCGTTGCTCGTGTCGGTCATCTTCTGGACCTGGCTCTGGGGCGCGCTGGGGCTTGTGCTCGCGACGCCGCTCACGGTGTGTGCCTCGGTCATGGGCCGCCACATCCCGGGCTTGGGATTTCTCTCGGTCATGCTCGGTGACGACCCGGGCTTGCCGTCGGAGGTCAATTTTTATCAGCGTGTCCTCGCGCGGGCGGGGTTCGATGCGCTGCGCCTCGCGCGTCAGACCGCGAGCGAGGTCGGTACGCTCCTCACCTTCGACACTCTGCTCGTCCCGGCGTTGCGCCTGCTCGCGCGCGACATCGACGCCGGGATCTTGAACCGCGACGCGGCAAACAGCGTCACCGCGAGCCTCTCGGAGATAGCGCGCCGCGTCCGGCCGAGCTCACGCGGCTCCGCAAAGCAGCAGACGACGCGCTCCGGCGTCTTCCAGAGCATGGCGCGCCGCTTGTCGACCGAAGAGCTCCCGAAGCCCGAGGTGCTGGGGGTGGGCGCGGCCGGTCAGACCGACGCGCTCCTCATCGACTTGCTCACGCACGGGACAGCGGCGGATCTCGCGGTCAATCCCTTGCCCGCCGGCACGCCACAGCAGCTCGCGCAGGCCATCATCGCGCGTGAACCGCGGGTTGTCTGCATCGCGGCGCTGCCGCCAGGCAACACGGTCATCGCGCGCTTCTTGTGCCGGCGCGTGCACGCCGCGCTCCCCAAGACGACCATCGTCGTGTTCTTGCCCGCTGTGGAAGACGACAAACCCGCGGAGGCCGCGGCGCGTCTTCGCGAGGCCGGCGCGGACGCTGTCGCTTTCGACTTGCATATGGCGCGCGAGGCTCTGTTGCGCGCCCTGGGGACGGTCAAGGCCTGACCGTTATAGCGTGTCCGCTGCTCGCTCGAGCGGAATACATTCAGTAGAATATATTCACACGCTCCCTTGTAGTTTTGCCGTCAATCTTGAAAACAGCGTTCTGGCGCCGCGCCGTGCGTTTTTATCGCATTCGAAAAAATCGACATGTGGACGAGCTGTGGGAAGGCGCGTGCACAAACGTGTGCTTTCCGCGGTGGAGTAGCTGGGGCAATTTTCACCCACGGTTCATCACGGTCTGGATCACCACAGTTGCGCACATCCAGATCATGAGCACTGACAGCGAGTTGGATGCTCAATTCACATATCCACAGGCGATCATCATGATCATTGATCTTGATCTTATCTATTTAGAAACATCACTTCGAACCGCTTGTCGGACCAGTCCGGTAGGCTCCAATCCTGCGCTTGACAACGAAGGCGCCGCACGCAAAAAGCTGCGCCACCTTTCGCCGAGGTCCTCTCCATGAAGCTGAGCATCCGCACCGCAGAGTTGTCGCGCGCCCTCTACCGGGTCCAAGGCGTGGCCGACAAAAAGAGCACGATGCCCATCCTCGCGCACGTGCTGCTCGACGCCGCGGACGGCGCCCTCAAGGTCTCGGCCACCGACCTCGATGTCGGGCTCTCCGGCACGTACGAAGCGCAAATTTCCAAACCGGGTGCCGTCGCCATCCACGCCCGCCAGCTCTACGAAATCGTCAAATCGCTCACCAACGACATCATCGAGCTCGAGCGCCAGGACAATCACTGGGTGTCCCTGGTCAGCGGCACCAGCAAGTTCCGCTTGGTCGGCATGGCGGCCGATCAGTTCCCAGCGCTCCCCGCGCAGACCCAAAACACCAAGACGTTCACCATCCCCGCGGCGGCGTTGTCGCAGATGATCGAGCGCACCATCTTCTGCGTCTCGACCGACGACAACCGCCACAACCTCTCGGGCATCTACTGCGAGGCGCCGAGCCCGAACGTCCTGCGCATGGTCGCGACCGACGGCCACCGCCTGGCCATGTGCGAGCGCACCTTCGAGACGGAGATCCCAATCGCCCAAGGCGTCATCGTGCCGCGCAAAGGCTTCCAAGAGCTGCGCCGCGTGCTCGCCGACGACAAGGACGCCGAGGTTCAGCTCGGCTTCTCGCAGACCAGCGGCATCTTGAAGACCGGCGCCGTCGAGCTGTCGACCCGCTTGGTCGAAGGCTCGTTCCCCGACTACCGCCAGGTCATCCCGAAGGCCGGCAGCAAGGTCGCCAAGGTCCATCGCGGTGCCTTGGGCGAAGCCTTGAAGCGCGTCTCGTTGCTCTCGCAGGGCCGCGCGTACGGCGTGCGTCTCACCTTCAAGGAGAAGCAGCTCGAGCTGCGCGCCGAAGATCCGGAGTTCGGCGAGGCCACCGAGCAGCTCGACCTCGACTACAAGGGCGAGGCGCTCACCATCGGCTTCAACGCCCGCTACATCCTCGACGTCTTGGCGCTCACGGCGGAAGAGGGCGTGGCCTTCGAGCTCTCCGACGACTTGTCGCCCGGCGTCATCAAGCCCATCGAGGACGCGGGCTTCGTGGCCGTCATCATGCCGATGCGTATTTGACGGTCCTCGGGGTCTCGCGTCGGGCGGCGAATCCGACGTAAAGATCCACGCCGATGCGCATCGAACGTCTGGAGGCCCGGAGCTTCAGGAATCTCCAGCCGCTCACCCTCGAGCTCACGGCGCGGGCGACCGTCCTCCGTGGCGCGAACGCTCAAGGGAAGACCAACGTCCTCGAGGCGCTCTATGTCTGCGCGACGGGGCGCTCCTTCCGTAACGCATCGCCGCGTGAGCTCATCGCCCACGACCAGCAGCGCGCGCGCCTCGCGAGCCGCTTCGAGCGCCAGGACGTCCGCCATGACGTAGAGGTAGTGATCGACGAGAAGCGCCGCAGCATGCAAGTCGACGGCCGTACGCTAACGCGGACAAGCAAGCTCTTGCAGTTGGTGAACGTAGTGGCGTTCTTCCCGGACGATCTGCGCATCGCCAAGGGTAGCCCCGAGGAGCGCCGGCGTTTTCTCGACCGCGCCGTCGGCAACTACCGCGCGGACTTCGTGGACGCGGCGAGCAACTACGCCAAGGTCTTGAAGACGCGCAATGCGCTATTGCGTGCAGAGAAGACCCCCGATCAGACGATGCTCGCGGTCTATGACGAGCAGCTCGTGGCGCACGGCGCGGTGATCCACGCCTCGCGCCAAGCAGCCCTCCGGGAGCTCGGGCCCATCGCGCAGAAGTACTTCGCGGCCATCATGCAAGAGCAGACGCACATGGAGGTCGAGCTCGAGGGCGGCTTCGAAGGCAAGGTCGCTGTTGCGGACGCAGATTACGCGGCAATGTTCGCGCAATTACTAAAAACCAGCTATCCGCGCGACCGAGCCCGCGGCGTCACGAGCGTCGGCCCCCACCGCGCCGACTTCCGAACAATGGCCCGCCATGCCACAACCAGGATTCATCAAATCGATCGTCGAGAT
>JBDHVB010000214.1:0-9750 GCA_039809465.1 Myxococcota bacterium | reverse complement strand
GTCCGCAAGGTCACCAGCACGCTCCATGGCATGGATCCGTCCGCTGCAACAGACGTTCGGTACGCGATAGCGTAGTTCCATTACGGGCTCGTCCGTCGCGAGCGGCGTCATCGGCGCGAGCACCGGCGACCGGGCCATCTACATGCACTCCGACGGCGGCACCGTGCGCCTCCGCTAAAGCGGTGAGCGAAACGCCAGGAGACCTACGCCGCTCGAGGAGACGAGGCTCGGGCGGCGCATCCTGTCAGATGCGAGCGTGGCGTATCCCCGTGGGCGGGCTTGGGTGGAGCACAGAGTCAGTGGTCTCGGCTCCGCTGACCCTGTAAAAAGTAGAACATGGGGCTACGTCGCGTCTGCTTCGTCACAGGCTTGAGTTTGCTCGTCGTCGCGGCGGTCAGAGCTTCGCACGCCGCGGAGCCCAGCAGCGTTGCCGTGATGGGGACCTTCCAGACCGAGATGGGCTGCGCCACTGATTGGCAAGTCGACTGCGCGGCCACCGCGCTCAGCTTCGATGCGACGGATTCGGTGTGGCAGGCGGTACTGCCGGTCCCGGCGGGGAGCTGGGAGTACAAAGTCGTGCTCGACGGCGGGGTCGCGGTCTACGGCCTGAACGCAGAAGAGGACGGCGCCAGCATCCCCCTCGCGGTCAGCAGCGGAGCGGTGAAGCTCTACTATGACCATGCCACGCACTGGGCGACAGACAGTGTCAGAGGCGTCGCCGTCGCGGTGGGCAGCTTCCAGAACGAGCTCGGCTGCCCGGCAGATTGGCAACCAGACTGCTTGCTCACCTGGCTCAAAGATCCAGACGGCGATGGCCTCATGGCGCTGCCGCTCGCCACGCTCGCGCCGGGGTCTTACGAGATGAAGGTAGCCATGAACGAGACCTGGGACGAAAACTACGGCCGTGGTGGCGCGCTCAACGGAGCGAGCATCTCATTCGAGGTTCCGCCGCCGGCGCCGTGCCTGGCTTTTGTTTTGTCCTACGACGCCAGCACCCACTTGCTCGTCGCCGAGTCGACGCCGACATCGGAGGGTGAGCCCTGTGACGACGGACAGTTCTGCACGCTCGACGATGTCTGTACCAGCGGCGCTTGTGTCGGCAGCGGCGACCCGTGCGCTGGAGGTGGTGAGTGCGCCGATGTCTGCGACGAGGCCGCCGACAGTTGTTTCGCGCCGCTCGGTGCGCCGTGCGGCAATCCGGCGGACACCGCGTGCACCGCCCCAGACTCCTGTGACGGCAACGGCGCCTGCAGACCGCTGCACGCGGCCAATGGCTCTCCATGCGACAACGGCTTGTTCTGCGATGGCGCAGAGCAGTGCGACGACGGTGTTTGTCGCAGCGCCGGAGATCCATGCGTCAGCGGCGTGTGCTCGGAGAGCGCTCATCTCTGTTCGGTTTGTGGAGACGGCGTCGTCTCGGGCGACGAGGCGTGTGATGATGCCCCTCTCCAACCCACCTCGTCCTCGGACGAAGGCTGTCGCGCCAGCGCGGGCGACGCGTCGATCATCGGCGTGCTCGCGTTCATGCTCGGTGTGCGTCGTCGGCGAGCGCGCGCTCCATAAAGATCCTCATCACGCGCCCGTGAACAGCAGATCGAGAGCGGCGACGATAGCGTTACGCCGATGCGTGAGCTGCGCGACCACTTCACCCAACGCGCGCCTTGGGATGCCGGCGAGCTCGGAGGTTACGAGCACGAAGTCGTCTCCGAGGATCTCGACCTCGGGCATCAAGCGCGTGATGCGGGTGTACGGGAGCTTCTTCGCGTGCGCTATTGGGACGACGACGCAGGTTGGCAGACGCGCCATTGCGTCCGCTTGAACGTTCAATAGATACGGATAGGTGCTGTGCGACTCACTCGTGTTGCGATGCACGGTGAGCTGCATCAAAAGCGCCGCAACCCGTCGCTAAAGACCCCCGCCGCGGCAACATGCTGCGCGTACTCATCCAGCGCACGCTCGTTCTCGGCGAGCCACTCGCGATGACTCTCGGCATGCAGCTTCTCACGCAACGCAGCCTCGAGCGTCGTCGAAAGATTGATCTTGCGGCGTCGCGCCATCTTCAGAAGGTCCGCGTTTACGGACAAATTCGTGGCTTTCTTGCCCGAGCGCCGCGCCATCGAGAAACGATGCGCATTGAATGCGCATTGTGTCAAGCTCCTCGCGGCCGTCGGCGTCTCGAGCGGCGCGCGCGAATCATCGTGATATTCCATTGTCCTTGAAGGATACCCTGGCAAGGACGATCGGCGGAGAAACGGAACTCTTCGATGAAGCTCCTCATCTTGAACATTGCTTCAACTAGCGCCGGTGGACCATGGCGGCGCCTCCGAGTGCCCGCCGACATTGGCCTCGATGACCTGCACGTCGTCGTTCAAGCAGTCATGGGTTGGGACGACAGTCGCGCGCACCGCTGGAAGCTCGGCGCGGCGCGTGTGGCAGCCGGGACCCTCGGCAGCCTCTTCACCCGCCCGGGTGCATCCATTGGCTATCTCTACGACGAGCAGCACGAAGTGACTGTCACCGCTGAAGCGCTCGAGCGCACCGCGCAACGCTCGAACGACGACTTCGCAGTGCTCGCGGCCGACACCGAGGTCGCGCCGTTGAACGATCGCTTGCGCGGCGCCTTCTTCACCGTCGCCTACAACCCCGACCGCGACCCGGGCTTCACGGCATGGAGCGACCGAGAGAAGGTGTCCGCTTTCGAAGAAGCCGTCAGGCGTGCACTGGCGCTACGCGAAGCCAACCAGCCGGGCGTCCAGCTGCGTGAGCGTACCCGCCTGCAATGCATGGCCGAGGAGCTGCTCGCGACCACGTCGATGACCACGATGCGCGACGCCCTCGCCCGCCTGCAAGCTCAGGGTCTGACGCGCGGCGAAGCGCTCGATGCGTTCGTGGCGCTTGCGGCGAGCCTTCCCGGCGATGCGACCGATGTTCAGGAACAAATGGATTACCTGAACGGAGTGAAGCAGCTGTCCGCGGAGACCTACCGTGCGACGTTCCAGGGGGGACCGTTGCCCGTCATCGCGGCCCGCTTCGAGTTGGCCGCCGCCCGCAAACGCAATCAGCGACGCCGCAAACGGTGACCAGGCCTATCTACTAGAAACATAGTAGACAACCTACGATAGCCATAGTAGGAAGGCTTCATGACGAAGTCCAAGCCCGCACCCGACCGTCAGCTCACCGAGCTCGAGCTCGAGCTGATGCACGAGGTATGGAATCGCGGAACGTGCACGGTGCGTGAAGTACATGACGCCTACCCGAAGAAGCTTGCATACACGACCATCGCCACGGTCATGAAGGTGCTCGAGCAGAAGGGGTTTCTGTCGGCGACGAAGCGCGACAAGGCGCACACCTACGAGCCGACACTCACTCGGGAGGCTTATTCACGCGGAGCGCTCAAACACGTGACCGAACGACTCTACCGTGGTCATGCAGCGCCCATGGTGGCGCAGCTCCTCGACGAGAGTGAGCTGACGCGGGCCGAGCTCATGCAACTACGCGAGCTCTTGAAGTCGAAGTTGGCCGCGAGATGATCTTCTATCTCGGCGTCAACGTCGGGTTGGCCGCGGTCATGCTGTTCGCGGTTGCGGTCTTGCGGGCGACGCAGCGGAAAGCCGCGACCATTGCATTCCGCACACAGCTCTTCATGGCCCGCGTCCTCTTGGGCGCAACCTTCGTGACTACGATTGGCGCCATCTGGGTCGTCAAGGGCACTGGTCTTTCTTGGTCGTTCGGTGGCGATACGCTCGCGGCTGGTGAGTCTTCCTTGGCGATCACGGGCGCCATGCTGTCTGACGCGGTCGTTGCTGGCATCACGGCATGGGCAGCGTTCATGACACTACGCACGGTGCTCGCCTATCGCGCATTGGCGGCAGTCTTGCGCGATTCGGTCGTCCTCCGACGCCATGGACGGGTGCGCATTGTCGCGAGCGATCACATCGATGTGCCCTGCTCGATACGTACGCTGAAGACGCGCTGGGTGGTGGTGCCCAGCTATCTGCTCGGCGAACCCCGCGACCTGCGCCTAGCCGTCAGCCACGAGCTCCAGCATCATCGCCACGGCGACACCGCATGGGCGTGGTGGTCGCACGCTCTGACCATCGTCTGCTGGCCCAATCCGGTCGTTCATCTCTGGCGTCGCTGGCAAGACGGCGTGCAAGAGCTGGCGTGCGACGAAGCGCTCCTCGAGCAACGCAGTTTCGCGGCCGCCGACTACGCGCGCTGCTTGCTCAACGTCGCCGAGCACGCCCTCAACGAGCGGCGGGTGTTTCGATTCGCGCCGTCGATGGCGGCGCGACGAGCGACGCAGCTCCAGACCCGCATCGAAATGCTCTTCGCGTCCGCGGACCGTCGTGGGTCCCGCGCGCTCATGGCACTGACCCTCGTGCTCGCGGTCTGCCTCGGCATTGGCACCAGCGGTCTTACCGCCGGGCTCGCGGCAGACCCCAAGAGCGAGAGAGTGCCAGCCGCTATCGCAGACACCGAGGGCAACATCGAGCTCGGCGAGCACAACTGGACGACGACCGAAGACGATTGCCCCGAACACGAGCTCGAATCTCCCAAGGAAGGTCAGTAGAGATGCGTAAGCTCCGCCTCATTGCCTTGAGCCTGCTCGTCCCCTTCGGCTGCGCGAAGAGCGCGAGCCCCACGGCGGACACGCAGACGTCACGGGTCGACACGATCGATGCAGCCAACCCGTCGATCCCCGTCCCTGCCGTTCCTCGGACCTCGGCGTGGGAGATCGACCCGGAGAATTCCTCGGCGGAGTTCGTGGTCAAGCACGTCCTCAGCAAGGTTCGCGGATTCTTCCCGAAACCCGCGGGCAAGGTGGTCTTCGATGATGCGAACCCGAGCAACTCGAAAGTCGACGCGACCATCGACGTCAACGGCATCACCACCGGCGTCGAGGAGCGCGACACGCATCTCAAGAGCGAAGACTTCTTCGATGCGGCCAAGTACCCAACGATCACGTTCGTCTCGAAGACCGTCACCAAGGCGAGCGCCACCGCTTACTCGGTGAGCGGCGATCTGACGATGCACGGTGTGACGCGGCCAGTAACGCTAGCGGTCGCCGCGTCCGCGCCCTTTGAGCACGCCGGCGGCATCCGTCGTGGCATCGAAGCCACGACCACCATCAATCGCAAGGACTTCGGCCTGCGCTGGGAGTTTCCGGGCGAAGGCCCCGGTATCGTCGTCGGCGATATGGTGCGGATCGTCGTCAACGCCGAGCTCGTGCTCGAGGCAGGCGCATTCTCCGCAGCCTCCCCTAGCGTCAACGCAGCGCGCGTGACCCAATGACAGGTCGCAAGCCGGCAACCAAGCCGCGCTGGCCGCGACAACCTCGGAAATGACGCGCATCAGCCAGTTCCGCGATCTTCAGCTCACCCCCGAGCAGCGGCGCGACGTCGCGCGCACCCTCGCGCAAGCTCCCCGCGCCGACCGTCAGCACGCCGCGAAGCTTTGCTCGACCATCATCCGCCATGACGGCGACACGCGCGCGAGCGCGGAAGAGATGGCCGGCATCAAGGTCGTGGGGGAGCTCCTCGCGACCACCAAGCAATTCGGCGTCGCGTTCCCGCCCGCCACCTGGGCCGCCCTCGCCAAGCAATGGACCGACAAGCAGCTCGCCAAGGACCTCTACAAGCTGAATGGCGTTGCGTGCTCTTACTCCGGCGACCGCACGACCGAGCAAGCCGCTGCCATCAAACAGCTCGCCGACACGCTCATGGCCTATGACGGCGACCCGCTCGAGATCGCTTTCCCGGTGCGGGCCCTGCGCGAGATGCTGCAGGGCTTGGCCATCGGCGTTCCGCAGACGGGCACCCGCGAAGGCGCGACCGTCGTGCTACGCGATGCGGTCGATGCCGACGCCATGGAAGCGGACTTGCGCCGACTGCTCACGCAAGCCATTCCCAAGATCCTGCCCCAAGAGCCCACGCTCGAGCTCCGCGTCCACCGTGGCCCCATTGGCAAAGAAGGGTATCTGGCGATCGTGAGCCCGAATCGTGACGAGCCGGTCTTCGTCGCCGCCGCGGACTGCCGCGGCAGCGAGCGTCGCACCTTCTGGATTCAGCCCGAGAGCGCTTAGCTTAGCTTCCCCACCTAGCGCTTGCGATTCAGGCGCTGCAGAGCCTCGTTGATCTCCTTGCGGGTCGAGGTCTCGCTGGGGGCCGAGGTGCAGCCCAGCTTGGTCAGCTGCTCCGACTTAGCGGACAGCGTCTTGGCCACGTAGTCGCGCATCTCCGGGCTGCTGTCCGCGATCTCGGTGAGCGAGCGCACCAGCGGCCAGCCCTTCCGCTCCCGCATGACGCTCGCGATCTTGTCGACGTGCTTGGTCGTCGGATCCTTGCAGTCGCCCACCACGTACGCGGCCTTGGACTGCACGGACATTTGATTGGCGCGCGTCACGAGCGAAACCAGCACGTCGCACTGACGTCCTTGCGGCTTCTGATTGTCGCGGGTGAGCCAGTCCATGACCGCATCCATGGTCATGTGATCTTGCAGGTCGGCGTTGTCGGCGTGCTCGAGGTAGTCGTAGGCGACCGCCAGGCGGCGCTCGGTGGGCAAGATGCGCAGCAGCTGGCTCGCGCAGTCGTGCTTCTTGCGGAACAGCGAGTTGCCCTGACGCAAGCAAGACGCGACGGCGACGTCCAGGTTGGGGACGTTCCCCTCCTTGCCAAGGACGTTCGCGATAGAGGACACGGCCTCCACCGGCGTGCCCGAGCTCGCGATGAGGAACAGCCAGGTGTCGAGGGCCTCGGCGCGCGACAGCCCGGTGAAGCCCTGCGACACACGGGCCAGCTCGCGGAGCACGTCGTCATCGTACTCGTTGCGCATGGCTTGCAGGAGCACCCGTTGCGTCTGGACGTTGACGCGCGCCACCGGCTCGATCTGCTGCACGCAATGCACCCGCACTTTCGGATCCGGGTCACGCAGGATGCAGCGCTCGAGAGCCTTGCGCGCCCCGAGCTCGTCGAACGCCGCGCCCGCGATCGGACCCACCGCGGCGATGCGGTCGAGATCCGAGAAACGTGGGTCGATGAGCTTGGTGACCAGCGCCGACGGCTTGGGAATGTCGGGGGTCGTGAGCTTCGGCCACTGCCAGAGTTGCGGCACCTGCGGCGCGCCCGTGGTGTCCACCTGCAGCGGCAGCGCGACCTGGCGCAGCTCGGGGGCGAGCAGCGTGTTCAAGCGGTTCGCGACCTGATTCGCGAGCTTCTCCATGATGCGCTGCATCTCTTGCATGCCGCGCTTGCCGACGGGCTCGGTGCCCGACACGTGGAAGCTCGGGAGATCCTGGCGCTTCCCAGGGCCGAACGTCATGTAGATCGAGAAGTCCTCGGCCTCCTCGATGAAGCGCCCCGAGACCAGCAGCGTGTAGTCACCCTGCTTGAGCGTCGCGTAGTCGCTCTTCTGCAGCTGCATGTCGCCACGCTGCAAAAGCGGACTGACCGCCGCGTTGTCGAGGATGCGCTCGACGTCCTTGGGCTCGATGGGCTTCCAGGTGCGCGTCTCGACGCTCACCACGTACTTCACGACGGGTGGCTGAAAGGCCGTGAGAATGGTCGCAAGCAGCAGACTGTTCATTGATCGCGCTCCTTGCGCTGCGCCTCACGGCGGTCGATCTGTTCGAGATCCTTCTCGAGCTGCGGCACGTCGGCGGCCTTGTCGTAGTTGCCGGTGGCCGACATCTCGGCGACGCGGTTCTTGATGGTGGCGCGCAGGTCCGGGTTGTTCTCGTAGAGGCGCCGCAAGCCGGACATCCCCGCCCGCTCACCGCCGGTCTGCACCGCCTGCGCGAGCCGGTTCACCAGCTGCTCGCTCGGCGTGCCGTAGTCCGCGATGGCGTAGATCGCCGAGTACGACAGCTCGCGCAGATAGCGCTGCCACAAGACGTCCTCGAGCGCCGGGTCGAGCTTGCACGAGGCCTTGAGCACCGCCTCGAAGCCCCACTGCCACTCGGTACCGGTCGAGCCTTCGTTCTTGCCCGCGCCCTTGAGGTACGCGACCGACTGCTTGTTGGTCTCCTTGATGTACGGCCACAGGATCGCCCGGCGGCGCGCGACGTCCAGCGGCTCCGTGAGCTCGATGCAGCCGCGGTGACTGCGCTCGTACTGCTGCATCTTCTGCACCGACGCCATGCAGCGCGCGATGGTGGCGTCGAGGTTGGGCACGTCGCCGAGCCGCTGTAGCGGACCATAGACCCGCCCCGTGTTGCCCGTGCGCTCGAGCCAGCCCTGGATGGCCTCGGAGCGCGACATGCCCGTGAAGTACTCCATCTGCGAGCTGGCCTCCTCGACCACCTTGTTGTCGGTGTCGGTGCGGAAGACCGTGATGACCACGCGCTGCGTCGGCGTGAGCTTCCGCGATGACGGACGCAGACCGACGAGGCACTTCAAGCGCACCTCGGCGTCGGGATGCTTGAGCGCGCAGTGCTCGAGGGCGTTGCGGCGTGACGGCGTGACCAGCGCCTCGGAGATGAGCAGGCGCAACGTCTGCTCGCGCCTCTCCGAGCTCTTGCCGAAGAGATCCTGCGTCTCGGCCTTGGGCGGCTCGGGTACCTTCAGATCGCCCCAGCTCCAGGGGATGGTCGGCACCTCGAGACCCTTGGGATCGTCGGGGAGCTTGGCCGGCGCGGTGTCGATGCCGCCACCAGGCCCGACGCGGGCGAGCGCCGGCTTGAGCACCGCCAGCAGCTGCTCGGCGGCCATGCGCGTCGACGCCTCGATGCGCTTACGCATCTCGTCGAGCGGCAGCTTGCCGATGGTCACGGTGCCCGCGGCGCGGAAGCTCCCGACCTCGGCCTTGTCACGCGCCTCGAAGCCCAGCTGGATCGTGTGCGTCTCGGACTCACCGACCATGCGGCCCGAGATGCGCAGCAAGTAATCGCCACGCGCGTTCGGCAGATCCTTCGCCTCGACCTTGGTGAGCCGCAGCACGCCGGCGCGCGTCAGCACGTCGAGCGCGGTCTGCTCGATGATCCGCTCGATGTCGCCGCGGTTCATCGGCTCCCAGTAGGTCTTCTCCTCCTCGGCCACGTAGATGGCGCTGACCGCGGCCGCGCGTGCGAGGGAACCCGTGAGGAGGAGACTCACGGCAACCATCAATCCCAGGGGGGTGATTCGCATAGCGGCGAAGCCTAACCGAGGGGCGAGATGTGCTCCAGCGGCATCCGGCCTTTGTTGTTGACCACACCCTGCTGCGGCGGCACGGTGCCCGTCATGCTCCTCGGCCTGCTCGTAGCCGCGGCCGCCCTCGCAGCACCTGATGGCGGTACCGTCCCCACCGCCATCGTCGTCGCCACGCAAGCCAACGATGCGTTGGTCGAGCGCATGGCACGCGTGAAGACATGGAACAGCGCGGTCGACGCCCAAGTCATCGACGCCACCGAAGCACAGCGCCGCATGACCGGCATCATGAGCTCGCGCCTCGTCGACACCGCCGCGACGCGCAAGGCGTTCGACGAGAGCATCGAAGAAGACGGACGCTTCGAGGCGGCAAAAGCCGAAGCCTTGCGCCGCGAAGTCGTACGCGACTTCGACAACGCCGTCGTCCCCAGCGTCGAGCTGGCCGAGCTGGCCGCTAAAGCGTTGCACGGCAGCGCCGCGGCGTACCTTCATGACGGCAAACCGCGAGAGGCGAAGGAGGCGGCCAGCGAGGCGCTGCGCCGTTTCCCGCAGGTGCCGCTCGACACCCACCAGCACCCGCCGGATGTCGCCAAGCTCCTCAAGTCGGTGCAACGCGAATTGGCCG
>JBDHVB010000213.1:0-9752 GCA_039809465.1 Myxococcota bacterium | reverse complement strand
TTGCTCTATCAACGCCAGGATTTCGCATGGATGGCGAGTTTTCTGGCTCGCCCTCACTAGTACATTCTCGAAAATTACCTCGGCGGCCTGTGGCTCTCGATGCACTCCGTCATGTCGGAAGTGCTCAGTGGCCACGAGCAGCCAGGAGCGGTTTGCGATTCCAATCGAGCGCAGCCGCAATGACGAACGCGGTCGCACACGCTCTTCGAGCTACTCTCCGCCACGCGCTTTCGGCAACCCGCGTGTCACACCCAATTCGTCGATCCGCACTAAAGCGAGCCAGCGCCCAAGATGCGGCTGCTCGTTTCAGCCAGTTCACTCATCACTGGAGCTCGCACGGAAAGCTCTCGAAACGAGTAGGAGGATAAACACGCTCTATTTGGATGGCGTGACTCCGCCTCGCGAGCAGACCGTGTTGATCGATACGCCTCGAGGTGAGCGTCAGGAGGACACGCTCCTCATTTCATGGAAGGCTGATGGAACCGGGCCCAGCCTGACGGGCGCTGACTATATCGTTCACTTGGATCCAGGGTGGAAATACGGTCCACGAAGATTGGGCAAGCGATCGGGGCGCATCGCGTTGGAGAGACTAAGCGCGTGATGTCGTCAGCGAGGATGCCA
Source organism: Myxococcota bacterium (assembly GCA_039809465.1). GTDB lineage: Bacteria > Myxococcota > XYA12-FULL-58-9 > XYA12-FULL-58-9 > JALHOP01 > JALHOP01. Next base: position 9,131 of record JBDHVB010000213.1, on the reverse strand, counting down.
ATGAAACGGTGGCAGTCGACGACGCTATCAGATCGAAGCCCCTATTGCGTGCTCTCGCGAGGATATGAGCCCTCCCGCGCGTTACTGCCCCGCAGCCACCTCAGCCCGCACGCGATTCCGCTTCACGCGCTGCATCTGGTCGACGTACGCATCTTCAGTCGCGTTGAGGGTCTTCAGCTTCGCCTCGGCGTCCTTCAGGGCCGCTTGAGCGCGCGAGGTGTCAATCTCCGACTTCCTCTCCGCGGTGTCCGCCAAGATGGTCACGACATCGGCGGCCACTTCGATGAAGCCACCGCTCACCGCGAATGACTCGCTCGAGCCCCCACTCTTCAAAATGACCGGCCCCGCCTCGAGCTCCGCCAGCAACGGGCGATGCTCCGGCAGGATCGTCACCTGGCCCATGACCGAAGGAGCCACCACGGCGTCGAACTCGCCGCCACGCACCAACGCGCGGTCGGGAGTCGTCAGCGATACCTTGAGCCGACCGGCCATTAGCTAGCGAGCTCCTTGGCCTTCTTGAGGACCATCTCGATGGTGCCCTGCATGTAGAAGGCTTGCTCGGGGATGTTGTCGTGTTTGCCGTCGACGATTTCCTTGAAGCCTTTGATCGTGTCGGCGAGCTCGACGTACTGGCCCGGGGTGCCGGTGAATTGCTCGGCGACGAAGAATGGTTGCGACAGGAAGCGCTGGATCTTACGGGCGCGGGCGACCAGTGCCTTGTCCTCGTCGGAGAGCTCGTCCATGCCGAGGATGGCGATGATGTCTTGCAGCTCCTTGTAGCGCTGCAGGACCGATTGGACGCGGCGGGCGACGGCGTAGTGCTCCTCGCCGACGACCTGCGGGTCGAGCAGGCGCGACGTCGAGTCCAGCGGGTCGACCGCGGGGTAGATGCCGAGCTCGGAGATGGCGCGGTTCAGAACCGTGGTGGCGTCCAAGTGCGCGAACGTGGTCGCGGGGGCGGGGTCGGTCAAGTCGTCCGCGGGAACGTAGACCGCTTGAACGGACGTAATCGAGCCCTTCGAGGTGGAGGTGATGCGCTCTTGCAGGGCGCCCATCTCGGTGGCGAGCGTCGGCTGGTAACCGACCGCGGAGGGCATGCGGCCGAGCAGCGCGGAGACTTCCGAGCCTGCTTGGGTGAAGCGGAAGATGTTGTCGACGAAGAGCAACACGTCCTTGCCTTCTTCGTCGCGGAAGTATTCGGCGGCCGTCAAAGCGGACAGAGCGACGCGGGCGCGGGCGCCTGGGGGCTCGTTCATCTGGCCGTAGATCAGGGCGACCTGCGACTTGCCGGGGACGACCTTCATGACGCCGTTCGCGTCACGCTTCGGGTGGCCCTTCTCGTCCTTCTCGACGACGATGACGCCCGACTCGATCATTTCGAAGAACAAGTCGTTGCCTTCGCGGGTACGCTCGCCGACGCCGGCGAACACCGAGAAGCCACCGCGCTTGACCGCGATGTTACGAATCAGCTCTTGGATGAGGACGGTCTTGCCGACGCCGGCGCCGCCGAACAGGCCGATCTTGCCGCCGCGCGCGTACGGGGCGAGCAGGTCGATGACCTTGATGCCCGTCTCGAAGGTCTGCAGCTTGGTGTCCTGCTCGGTGTAGAGCGGGGCCTGGCGGTGGATGGGCATGTGGCGCTTGGCGTTCACGGGGCCGGCGGCGTCGACGGGCTCGCCGACGACGTTCAGGATGCGGCCGAGGATCTCGGGGCCGACCGGCATCGCGATGGGGGCGCCGGTGTTCTTGACGCGCATGCCGCGGACCAGGCCTTCGGTCGAGTCCATGGCGACGGTGCGGACGGTGTTCTCACCCAAGTGCTGGGCGACCTCGAGGGTGAGGTTGTCCTCGACGTCGTTGATGGTCTTGTTGGTGAGGGTCAACGCGGTGTTGATCTCGGGGATGTGGCCGGCGGGGAACTCCACGTCGATCGCGGGTCCGATGATCTGGGTGATAACGCCGGATTCCATTGCTTGTGCGCTTGCGCTCATCTGCTTACTCAACTCCGATAAAATTCCGTTAAAGCGTACTTAGTTCAAAGCCTCGGCGCCGCCGATGACTTCCATGAGCTGGGTGGTGATCGCCGCCTGACGCGCGCGGTTGTAGTCGAGCGTCAGCCGATCGACGATCTCCTTCGCGTTGCGGGTGGCGTTGTCCATCGCGGTCATACGGGCGCCGTGCTCGGCGGCGCTGCTCTCGAGCAAGGCGCGCCAGATCAGCGTCGACAGGTACTTCGGCACGAGGCCTTCCAACACGCCCTCGCGCGACGGCTCGTAGATGTAATCCACGTCCTCGCCGGCGGGCAGCTCTTCGGCCACGATCGGCAGCAGCGGCTCGACGACCACTTGTTGCGCGATAGCGGACTTGAACTCGTTGTACAGCAGGAACACGGCGTCGAGATCGCTCTCGATGAACTGCTTGGTGATCGCCTCGGCGATGTCCTGCGCCTTGCGGAAGGTGAGCCCGTCGAAGATGTTGGCGTGCTCGGTGACCGTCCCAAGCTTGCGCTTCTTGAAGTGATCACGCGCCTTGCGGCCGATGGTCGCGATCTCGAACGTCTGGTACTTGCTCTCGTTCTCGCGGATGAACTTCTCCGCGCGACGCAGGATGTTGGCGTTGAACGCGCCAGCAAGACCACGGTCCGAGGTGACCACCACCAGCATCACGCGGCGCGGCGGATTCACCACGTCGAGCAGCGGGTGCGGCGGCTTGCCCTCTTCGACGTCCATGCGGGCGACGACGCGGCGCAAGAGCGAGCCGAGCTCGAGCGCGAACGGACGCGCGTGGGTGATCGCATCCTGCGCGCGACGCAGACGCGCAGCCGAGATCATCTTCATGGCCTGCGTGATCTTGCGCGTGTTCTGGTTGGAGCGAATACGCTCGCGGATGTCGCGTAACGACGCCATTGCGTACTACGTCCTTTAGTTCTTGCCGGTCGGCTTGAACGCGTCTTGGAAGCTCTTGAGGAGCGTCTGGACTTCCTTCTCGATGTCCGCCGTCAGCTCCTTCTTCTCTTCGATCTGATCGAAGAGCTTCGGGTTCTTGGCCATCGCGAAGGCGTAGAGCTCGTCGCAGAAGCGCTGCACGTCCTCGGTCGGGATGTCGCGGACCCAGGTCTTCTTGGTGCCCGGCATCTTCTGCGTACCAGCGTAGAGCTGGACGATCTGGAAGCCGACGCGGTTCGGCGAGTACTGGCCCTGGCGGAGCATGCGGGTGAGGCGCGCGCCGTCTTCGAGCTGCTCGCGGGTGACCGTGTCGAGGTCGCTCGCGAACTGCGCGAACGCCGCGAGGTTACGGTACTGCGCGAGCGTGAGGCGCAGCGTACCGGCGACCTTCTTCATGCCCTTGATCTGGGCGCTGCCACCGACGCGGGAGACCGAGATACCGACGTTGACCGCGGGACGCTGACCCGAGAAGAACAAGTTCGACTCGAGGAAGATCTGACCGTCGGTGATCGAGATGACGTTCGTCGGGATGTACGCCGAAACGTCACCGGCTTGGGTCTCGATGATCGGCAGCGCGGTCAAGGAGCCCGCGCCCTTGGCGTCGCTCATCTTCGCGGCGCGCTCGAGCAAGCGGCTGTGGAGATAGAAGACGTCGCCCGGGTAGGCTTCGCGGCCCGGCGGGCGGCGCAGGAGCAGCGACATCTGGCGATACGCGACCGCTTGCTTCGAGAGGTCATCGTAGACGATCAGCGCGTGCTGTCCGTTATCGCGGTAGTACTCGCCGATGGTGCAGCCGGTGTAGGCGGCCAAGAACTGCATCGGCGCCGGGTCCGAGGCGTTGGCGCAGACGACCGTGGTGTAGTCCATGGCGCCGTGAGCCTTCAGCTTGTCGACGACCTGAGCGACGGTCGACTGCTTCTGACCCATGGCGACGTAGATGCACTTAACGTCCTTGCCCTTCTGGTTGATGATGGTGTCGAGCGCGATGGCGGTCTTGCCGGTCTGGCGGTCGCCGATGATGAGCTCGCGCTGGCCACGGCCGATCGGGATCATCGAGTCGATGGCCTTGATGCCGGTCTGCAGCGGCTCGTGAACCGACTTGCGGTCGATGATGCCGGGCGCCTTGATCTCGATCATGCGGTAGTCGCTCGACTTGATCTCGCCCAAGCCGTCGACCGGGTTACCGAGCGCGTCGACGACGCGGCCCATCATCGCCGGACCGACCGGGACGCTGGCGATCTTGCCGGTGCGCTTGACCGTCTGGCCTTCCTCGATATGCGAGAAGTCGCCCATGATGGCGACGCCGACGTTGTCCTCTTCGAGGTTCAAGACCAGGCCGCGGACGCCGCCCTGGAACTCCAGCAGCTCACCGGCCATGGCGCTCTTCAGGCCGTAGACGCGGGCGATACCGTCACCGACCGCTAAAACGGTGCCGGTCTCGGCAACGTCGATGCGGCGGTCGTAACCGCTGATTTGGTCCTTGATGATGCTGCTGATTTCTTCGGCGCGGATCTGCATCGCCTTACGTATCCTTCTGAGGGTTAAGCTGAAGTCGTTCCAAGTTGGTCGCGGAGGAGCTCGATCTGACGCTTGAGGCTGCTGTCCAAGGTGAGATCGCCCACCTTGCACACGAGGCCACCCAAGAGCTCAGGGTCGACTTTCACGTCGACGACGATGTCGCGGTTGAAGCGCTTGTGCAGCGCCGCCTTGAGGCGTTGCACCTTGCCATCATCGAGGGGCATCGAGCTGACGACGCGGGCGCGCAGGCGGCCGGCGCGGTTGTCGGCTTCGCTTTCGATCTCGTCGGCCACGTCGCGCAGCACTTCGATGCGGTCACGGCCCGCGAGGAGCTGGACGAGCTTCACGGCGGTCTTCGAGGCGCCGATCTTCTCGAGCACGGTCCCCAAGACGGTGTCGCGGTCCGCTTTCAAGGCGGGGTTCGCGAGCAAGTCACGGAGCTCGACGCTCTTGTCGTAGATGCCACGGAAGGTCGTCACGGAGAACGAGAGCTTCTCGACGCCGGCGGCGCCTTCCATGTCCAGGGCGGCCGCGATAGCGGCGCGGGCATAACGTTTAGCGACTGCGCTCATGCGGCACCATCGGCGACAGGCGCGCTTTTGCGGTCATTCGCCGGACGGCGATGCGCGGCGTGCGAGTCTGAGCTTTCGATCATCTGCAGCGACTGCTCGAACAGGCGCTCGCGATCGGCATCGGTGAGACCGCGACGCAGCATCTCTTCGGCGTTCTTGAGCGCCGTCGCCGCGACCTCGAGTTGCAGGCGCCGGCGCGCCCGTTCTTCTTCGTTCTCGATGACGGTCTGCGCGTCCTCGCGCAGGCGCTTGGCGTACTCACGCGCGCCCACGATGATGCGGTCACGCTCGCTCGCCCCGTCTTGCTTGCTGGCCTCGATGAGGTCGCGCGACTCGGTGTCCACGTTCGCGAGCTTCTGGCGATACGTGTCGTGGCGCTCCTTGGCGACGTCGTAGGCTTTCTGGTTCTCGTCGATCGTCGCCTTGATGCGCTCGTGGCGCTCCTTCATGGCGTTCGCGAGCGGCTTCTTGGCGAACTTCACCAGGAAGAAGACGAAGATGATGAAGTTGACCGTGTACCAACCGACCGGCGGGGCGTGCTGGTCCCAGCTCCAGAGATTGATGTGCGGGGTGCCGGTGCTCGCGTGGTGACCACCGCCGTGGGCTTGCGAGCCGTGCGGAGCCGCCTCGGTGGCCTCGTGGGCCGCGCCGTGAGCGCCTTCGTCGTTCGCTGCAGCGGCATCGTGAGCGGGAGCGCCGCCGTGTTCGCCGTGTTCCTGCTTCATCACGCCACCTCACGGCCGAGGATCTTCTGCACCATTTGCTTGGCGAGCTGATCGACCTGTGGCGTCAGCTGCACGCGCGCTTCGCCTTCCGCCTTGGCGGTGCGCTCGCGAGCTTCGGCGATCGCCTTGTTGATGTCGGAGCGGGTGTCGCCGAGGATCTTACGCTCGTCGTCACGACCAGCGCTGCGCAACGCGTCGCGCTCGCGGCCGGCGATGTCGCGGGCTTCACGAAGCCGCGTCTGGTACGCCTCGATGTCGGCGTCGCTGGCGGTGGTGAGCCGTTCGATCTCTTCCTTGAGGCCGACCACTTTGTGCTGACGGGCGTCGAGCACACCGAGGAGCGGCTTGAAGAGAATACCGTTCAAGCTCACCAGCAAGAACGTGAGGAGGGCGAACTGGGTGAGGAGTGTGACGTCTAAATCCATGCGATCCGACTTGAGAGCTTTGGCTCGATCGCCTTCACCGGCCGGCTCAAGCGTTTGCCGGCGGCAAACCAACTTGGCCGGAGGCCTCTAAAGCGCGCGCTATCTAACGTGCGGTGGGTAACGCGTCAAGGCGTGTCTGAGGCAATTCAACACACGCGTCGCGGCGGCTTTTTTGGCGTCAAAAGAGCCCTGGTGCACGATCGACGTGATGCCCTCCCCCTTTGGACGATCGCGACAATTTGCCGCTGGGAAGCTGGAGCTTCGTCTCGCGGCGGGGTTGGGTGTGGGTGTCGGGCTCTTGTTGGTGGCGGGGCTCGCTGGCTGTAGCGCCCAGAAGGGCGACATTCGCAACAACATCAATCTCCACAGCGGTATTCCCGAGCCGTCGCGTCCGCTCGAGCCGTCAAAGCCCCTGGAGCCCGCGCGGCCGCAGAGCTTCCCGAAGGTCACGCTCATCAGCGAGCGCGCGAGCGGCACGCACGAGGACACCTTGTTGGCGTCGCTCACGCCGGGCCGGCCGCGGCAGCAAGAGAGCGTCAGGCCTCCTCCTCCACCGCGCACCGGGTCGACCGGCGAGATCGTCTCGATGGGCATCGTGAAGCTGCCTGCCCTTCCAGCGGACGCGACCGAGACGCAGAAGACCTTCCACGAGCAGGCGAGCCGCGCGGTGCTACGCGTCGTCGAGCGTGACTACGACGATCCGTCCGTTTGCCAGAGCCTGCGCGAGCAATTGATCTCCCGCCCCGAGCTCGCCTCCATCCGCCCGGACTGGGAGCAGCTGCTGGTGGACGCCATCGCGCGCGCCAAGACGTTGCAGCAGCTCTCTCCCGTGCTCCGCCAGGTGCGCAGCGCCTACGCCAACGCGAAGCGTGACCCGAAGGGCTTCTACCGCGACATCGATCAGGCGTCCTGCCGTCAGGCGTTCGCCCTGCTCTTCGACGTGAACGTCGACGCCGTGGAGCTCGAGGTGACCATCAATCCGCTCGAGCGGATGAAGCTCCGCGAGATCGAAGCGCTGTGCCGCGACAGCCACGACGCCGTGCTGTCGGAGCGGGTCTTCCCGGCCGCCTCGGGTCCGCCACCGCTGCGCAAGATGGTGCGCCGCATGTTCATGAGCACGTATCCGGAAGCCAACGTGAAGCGCGTCGTCATCAAGGACGGCTGGCGCGAGGTCGATGGTGGCCGCCGCCGAGTCTTGCGCGCCGTCATCGGCGTCCAGCGTGCGAACGCATTCCCGAACGATCCTTGCACCATGGAAGAGGTCACCTTGTCGCAGTCCAAGGCCGGCGGACGTTTCGAGTCCACGGAATGCTGCGACATCCACAGCGCGGTCGCCATCGCGTGCGACGCAATCGAGTCAGAGAAATGAAGAAAACCTTGTTGGCAGCACTCATGCTCTGCGCCCCCAGCGCCTATGCGCAAGACAGTGCACCGTCGTTGTTGGCTAAGGATCAATCGTCCACGACAGCGGACGATGGCCGCAGCCCCATCGACGCCGTCGTCGGTCACCTGGGCCTGGGTTACTTCACCGGTGATGCGCCGCTCGGCGTGCGCTACTGGTGGGACCGCGAAAACGGATTCGACATCAACGGCACGATCAACTTCTCGTCGGGTGGCAGCAACTCGGGCCGCTATGGGCTCGAGCTAGGCTATGTCCGTGCGTTGGCGCACTACCACTACTCCGTGGTCTTCGCGCGGGCGGGCTTGGGCGCGCGTTACACCAAACCCGGCGGTGGCAGCGACTCGCGTGTCGATGGCGTTGGCAGCTTGTTCCTCGGCGCCGAGCTCTTCCTGGGTGCTTTCGGCTTCCCGAACGTCAGCTTGCAAGGCGGTTACGGCATTCAGGCCAATTACGTGAACTTGGGCGGCGGCTCGCTCGCCGTGAGCAGCGTCGACGGCGGTCTTTCGGTGGTCAACGCCGGTAATGTCGGCTTCCATATCTACTGGTGAGCAGAGTCATGCAGAAATCTTTCTTCCTCGGCTGTGGTCTCGCGCTCCTTTTGTCCGCCGCGTTGATGTCGGGTTGCGACGGCATCAACAACGAGTGCCTCGATGGGATCGACAATGACGGTGATGGTCTAGCGGACTCGGAAGATCCGGCGTGCATCGTCAATCAGCAGCTCGCGCAGCAACGGGCGGCGAACTGCGTGCCGAATCAGGCGGGCATTCCCTACGACAATCCGGCGTGCGCGTCGTTCGTGGGGGCGCGGGAGTCGGATGATCCGCCGTGCGCGGATGGAGTGGACAACGACGGGGATGGCGCCACTGACTATCCGAGTGACCCAGGATGCTTGTCCGCTACGGACGACAATGAGCAAAATGGGCAGTGCGCGGATGGGATCGACAACGATGGGAATGGATTGCGTGATGCCCAGGACTATGGGTGTACCGATCCGGTCACCCTGAAGTATGACGCGCGTCGCGTGACCGAGAAGTCGGCGTTCGCGTGTTCTGATGGCATCGACAACGACTCCGACCGCGCGACGGACTACCCACGCGACGTCGGTTGCTCGAGCCCGTTCGACAACGACGAAAGAAATCCACAGTGCTCGGACGGTCTCGACAACGACGGAGATGGTCTCACCGACTTCGGCAACGATCCTGATTGCTCGAGTCCGAGCAGCGACCGCGAGCTTGCGCATGCGTGCAACGACCGCGTCGACAACGATGGCGACGGCCTAACGGACTTCCCAAACGACAAGGGCTGCACCTCCATCTTCGCGGACGACGAGCGCAACAAGCAATGCTCCGACGGCCTCGATAACGATGGTGACGGGCGCGTGGACCTGCAGGACTATGGATGCAACAACGCCGCGGACGATCTTGAGTCCGACGATCCGGAATGCAGCGACCGCCTCGACAACGACGGAGACGGCCGCGTCGACATCAACGACCCTGATTGCTTGAGTCCGTATGGTGTCAAGGAAGGCCGATACGCGTGCAGTG
>JBDHVB010000212.1:0-9853 GCA_039809465.1 Myxococcota bacterium | reverse complement strand
TTCGTGAACCTCTTCCCGCTGCAGCAGCACATCCCCGGCACACCCGACCTCAAGATCGCGAGCCGCACCTTTGGATGCAGCCTGGGCGGCAAGCTCCTCTCCTTCTTCGCGAAGCCGTTCATCTTCCATCTGCACCGCACCAGCATGGGGGACGGCGCGACCAAGGAGCAAAAGGAAGCGCTGAAGACCATGAGCCCCGCGGAGCGGACGGCGCTCGAAGCCAAGCTCGCCGAGAAGAAGGCCGCGCTCCAGGCCGTGAACGACGTCACCATGAGCGAGATCCGCGCGCGCTTCGGTTGGGGTGGCCATGTGGCGATGTTCCCCGAAGGCACGACCATGACCGACGGCCGCGTCTTCAAGGTGAAGAAGGGCTTCTGCTCGCTGATTCGCGTGCCGCAAGCCGACGGCACCGAGCAGATCGTTCCGATCGCGCCGGTTGGTTACACACTCGATCTCTTGGCTGGACCGCCAGGCAAGTATCTGAACTTCGTGAAGATTGGCGAGCCCATCGTGTACGAGCCGCAGGCGCCGCTGCGGGGTGAGTCCGCGGAAGCGTACCGCCGCCGTGATGGCGACGCGCTCGCCAACTTGGTGCACGCGAAGCTGCTCTCGTTGTCGACCGTGACCGCCTCCCAGCTCGCGGGTGTCGCGCTCCTGCGCAAGATCGAGAGCGGCACCACCGAGCTCCGCCCCACCGAGCTCCTTGCCGCCATCCACAGGACGGCGCGGCGAGCCTCGGAAGCGGGTTATGCCGTCGACGCCAAGCTGCTCGACGCCGAGGATTGCCGCGCGCGCTTCACGCAGCTGTGGGCGAACCTCGAAGCGCAGGGCTACATCCGCGTGGACGGCAAGGGCCGCGCCACCATCGACGCGGAGCGCCTCGGCCGCGAGAAGCTCAACGCCGACTACGACGTCGACCATCCACTACGCTATAACGGTTACAAGCAAGCCAACCCGCTGCGCTACTGCGCCAACCGCTTGCTGCAGGTCTGCGCGGCCGACGAGCGCATGCGCGCCATCACCAGCGCGCTCTAATGATACTCGTAAGCTCCCGCGTCACAGCTCGGCTCGCCCGTCTTGGCGCGGCGCGGCGGGGCTCATCGCGTCGGGCGAGAGGTGAGCAGAGGGTGGTGCCGATGTCGCTCGTGGGGCCCGTTGGGCCGATGGCGATTTACTTCCGCTTCCTTGCCCGGACTCCACCGGCCGTCGGCCGATCCATGGGCGCCGGCTTCTCCTTCTTACTCGCCTTGACCTTGCGCTCGGTGTTCTCCGCTTTCCCACGCTGCACCACCGCCGCGAGCACTGGCTCCATCAACCCAGTCCGCAATTGCGTGACCGCCGTGTCGGCTCCCGGCGCCTGCGCCACCGCCTCCATCACGACGGCGATGTGCCGCACCATCTCGTACAGCTCGGGGGCCGACTTGCTCGCCAGCGATTCGCGAACGATCCGCTCGAGCCCAGCGGCCTCGACGACCAAGCGGTTCTCACCGCGCTTCAGATGCGGGCGCAGCGCGTCGAGCAGCTGCTCCGCGGTCACGAGATCAAGTCACACGAGGGTGGACGCTGGATATCGGCCGGTGGGCGGCTGCGCTCCGTCTGCAGGTACTGTTCGTAGGTTTGATTCTGGCGAAGAGCATTCAGGACGTCGCTGAAGGCGCCGTCGTAGTTATCGGTCCAGAAGGTCGGGCTTTGGTCGAAGATCTGACGCTCGCTGCTGTTCAGAGCGTTCACGCGGTCTTGCATGCCTGCGTATTCTTGCGGTGAGATTCCGCGATAGCAGCCCTTGTCATATGCCGCTTCCACCGCGGCGCCCAAGATTGCATTGACGTTCGAGTTGTCGGTGATTGCGTACAGGCCCATGCTGGTCTCCAAGCCGTGAGCTCATAGCCTATCAAACCAGGTGCCATTTGCAGCCCCGGGCGAGTGCCTCGAGGACATGGGGCGAGGCCTCATTTTTTCAGCCAAGAATCGTGCTGCAAAAACAACGACGCCGGCGCCACTCTCGCGAGCGGGCACCGGCGTCGTGACGATTCGATCGACCCCGAGGGGCCGATAAAATCTTAGAGCTTGTCCTTGAAGGCCTTCGCGGCGCGGAAGCCGACGGTCTTCGAGGCCTTGATCTTGATGGCCTCGCCGGTCTGCGGGTTGCGGCCCGGGCGAGCCTTGCGGGTGCGGACGACGAAGGTGCCGAAGCCCGGGTACGAGAAGCGCTTGTCCTTGCGGATGGCGCCAGCGAGGTTCTCGAACACCGTCTCGACCATTTCGGCCGCGAGCTTCTTGGTGACTTCGCCGTTGTGCTTCTTGTGCAGCATCTCGATGAGTTCAGCCTTCGTCATTTCTTTTTCCTTGGTGGGGCTCGCCTCGTTCCGGGCTTGAATTAGCAGCCTCGGGAGCGTGCACGAGCTATTCGAGCCAAGGAATTAGCGGCCCCCCTGATCGCGGTCAAGCGAAACCCGCAAGCATTCAGGCCGATTTGCGATCGTAAGATCGAAAAAACGTGTGGGTGTACCTACACCGTCCGCAATAACAAGCACGCGACGCTCTCGCCCTCGGCTGCCGGCGACGCGCCTGGCTCCAAGATTGCAAGCGCGTCGACGTCGGCGAGGCTCGTCAAATCGGCCGAGCCCTGACGCTGTGACGGGGTCGCGAGCAGTTTGTCGTTATCGCGGACCAAGCGTACGCGCACGAAATTACGGCGGTCCGAGGCCCGTGGCGCCTTGGCGGCGAGCGTCGCGCTGACTCGTGGCCGCATCACGTCGCGCGCGCCCAAGAGGGTGCGCAGGGCAGGGCGGACGAACAGCTCGAAGGTCACGAACGACGACACTGGATTGCCGGGCAGGCCAAATACCGGTGTTTTGTCGAAGGTTCCGACGGCGAGCGGCTTGCCGGGGCGCATCGCGACCTTGTGGAAGGCCATGCTGCCACGCTCGCCAAGCACGCGCGCCACGTAGTCGTGGTCGCCGGCCGACACACCACCACTGGTCACGACCACATCGGCCACCGCCGCGGCGTCCGCCAAGGCTGCCGCGATCGCCTCGGGCACATCCGGCGCGATGGGCAAGCGGACCGGCACGCCGCCCGCCTCGCGCACCTGCGCGGCCAGCATCAACGCGTTCCCATTGCCGACCTTGGTGAGCGGGCTCGTCAGCAACGTGTCGATCTCGACCAGCTCATTGCCCGTCGAGACGATGGCGACGCGCGGCCGCCGTACCACCGGCAGCGTCACGCGGCCCTGGGTGGCCGCGAGCGCGATATCGCCGGCGCCGATGAGCGTGCCACGCCGCAGGAGGATCGTGCCTTCGGCGATGTCCTCACCGGTGTGCCGTACGTTGGCGCCAGTGCCGACGCGCTCGGGGACGAGCACGTAATGCCCATCGAGGGTCACGTTTTCCTGGATGATGACCGCGTCGCAGCCCTTGGGGAGCGGCGCGCCGGTGAAGATGCGCGCGGCTTCCTGACGCGTGACCACCATCTCGCCGTCGTCGCCCGCGGCGGACTCACCGATGATGTCGAGCCGCACCGGCGTGGCGGCGCGCGCGGAGACCGTCGAGCGCGAGTGCAGCGCGTAGCCGTCCATCGCCGAGTTGGTGAAGCGCGGCATCGCCACGGTCGCGATCAGATCCTCGGCCAACACACGGCCCAGCGCGTCGTCGACGCCGACGAGCTCGGACCCCAGCGCGCCGAGACCGAGGAGCGCCCGCTGTTGCGCTTCCTCGATCGCGATCATTGCAACATCGCCTCGGCGACGCGCTGCCCTTGAGCGTTGAAGGCGATGCGCTTGTCTTCCGGCTTCTTGCCCTTCACCGCCTTGCCCGCCGGCGCGTACACGAAGATGCGGCCGCTGCCCTTGGTCTCGATGCGGGTCGGGATGCCTTCGCGGCGCGCCACTTCCTTCTCGTCACCCTTGGCGCCCGCGATGAAGTCCTCGAGCTTCTTGGCGGTGATGGCGTCGTCGAGATCCTTCTGAGCGCGGGTCAGCGCCGCGGCGCACTCCGACGCGAGCTTCTTGCGGGTCACCTGGCCGAACGGGCTGCCGATCTCGAGCTTGGGGTCGGCGCCGACGCCGCTCGCCAAGGCATCCGCGCGCTCGTTGCACTCCTTCAAGCCGCCCATCGCGGTGCTCAGGAGCTGAACGCGCTGCGCCGCGGTCGGTGAGCTCTTCGCGGCGGTCACGTCCGACTGCGCCTGGGCTGCGCGATCGCGGACCTTCTCGAGCTGGGCCTTCCAGCGCAGCGGTGTGATCGACGCCTGCAGCTTCTCACGCTCGGCGGCGCACGAGGCGGGGATCTTCACGGCGTAGAGCTTGCCCAACGGCGTCGCGAACTCGGCCTCCGGGTCGAAGCCGGGGCGGCGGTCGATGTTCGGCAGCGCGCCCTGGCAAGTGCTCATGCCGCCGATCGCCGCGTCGGTCGCCGAGAGCTGGGCTTCGGCGGTCGCGGCGCTGCGCACCGGCGTGATGAAGCGGGTGATGTCGGCGACCACGGCGTCGACCTTCTGCTTCCACGCGGCGCGGAAGTCGAAGCTCTTACCCTGCGTGTCGAAGCCGTACTGCGCCTTCTCGTAGATGAAGACGCGGCCACCCTCGACGGTCTCGATGCGCTGGGGGACGCCGTTCTTCTTGGCGGTCTCGATCTCGTCGCCCTTGAGCGTCGTCATGAACTGCTCGAGCTCGACGGCGTTGCGCGCCTTCTTGAGCTCTTCGTCGGCGGTCTTCGAGAAGCCGGTGCAGTCGTCCCGCAGGCGGCCGATGGTCATCGGACCGTCGACGGTGTGGATGGGAAACTTCTTGTCGGCTTCCTTCGCCACCTCGAGCTTGGTGGCCGATTCGGCGCAGGCCGACGCGTGCGTCTTGGTGGTGGTCCAGAGCTCGATCTTCTCGGCGCTCTTCTGCGTGGCCTTGGCCAGCTCGGCGTTCTTCTTGGCGGTGTTGTAGGGCTCGCGCAGCGTCTCGACCGAGCCGCGCCAGATGTACATCGGGCGGTCCTTGGTGAGCTGGGCACGCTCGCGCGCGCAGTTCTTGGCGATCTGCGGCGCGGTCACCTGGCCGTACGAAGACTCGAACTGCGTCTTCGCGTCGTAGCCCGGCATCTTGTTGCCGCCTTCGAGCTCGGTGGTGCAGGCGCCCAAGGCGGTGATGGTGGCGTCGACCGCGGCCGCGACCTCGGCGGCGCTCTTGGCGTTCTGACGCTTGGTCTCGGCCTGGGTGAGGCTCGCGAGCGCCTGGCTGATGCGGCCGCGCCAGGCGAGCTTGTCGACCTCGTGACGCAGGCGCGCGTTGCGCTCGGTGCACTCCTTGCGCGTGTTGGTGATGCTCAAGGTGCCGAGCGGCGTCGACACCAAGCGCGGCTCGATGTCCTCGTTTTTGCTCTCGAGCGACTGGATGGTCGACAAGCACGTGGAGAAGGCTTGCGCCGCGGTGCGGTACTGCGAGGTCTGCTCGTCGGGGTTCGAGGTCTTGCCGGCGGCGATGATGGCCTGGCGGGCGGCCTCGACGCTCGTCGTCAGCGACTGCGACGCATCGATCTGCCACTGCGCGACGTTTTCGCGGACGGCGAGCTGGCGGGCCTTCACGTCACGCATGCGGGCGTGCTCGACGTAGACCTGGTCGTCGCCGTACTGCTGACCGCTGATGCGGACGTCGGCGAGCTCCTGCAGGACCGCGCGCATGGCGCCGATGTCCTCGGTGGTGGGGACGCGATCCTGGAACTGCTTCTGCAGGGTGTCGGCCTTCTGCAGGGCGATGTTGCCGCGCTTGATGAGGTCGTCGATGGCGGCGTTGCGGCGGGCGATGCGGTCTTGCTCGACGGCGGACTCGTAGCGCTTCTCGGCGCTGAGCACGGCGTCGCTGGTGTCCTCGAACTCGGGGTGCGAGCGGGTGAGCTCGGTGGCGCGCTGCACCGCGAGCTGCGCCTTGCGCAGGTGCGAGGCGGCTTGGTCGAAGCTCTTCTCGTTCAGCGCCGCGTTGAACTTGCGGAGCTGGCCGTTGATCGCCGCGACGCCGCTGTCCTCGCTCTCGTCGGGCTCGTCCTTGACGACTTCTTTCTTGGCCTTCGTGGGGCCGTGCATGGTGGCGCAGGCGACGGCACCCACGCTCAATTGGACGGCAAGCAAGGCTTTCAGGAGTGCTTTCATGGTCATGAGCCCCAGCGCGCGACGAGCTCGCGCACCTCGGTGACGAAACGCTCCTTCTCGAAGCGCTCGAAGTGATCCCACGTGCAGAGGCTCTTGGTGTCGACGACGCGGTCGACGAACAAGACGCCGTTCAAATGATCGAGCTCGTGCTGGAAGGTGCCGGCGGTGACGCCGCGGATCTCGAAGTCCAGCTGTTCGCCATTGCGGTCAAGGCCCGAGACCTTGACCTCGGCGAAGCGCGGTACCCGCCCGCGCAGGTTCGGAATCGACAGGCACCCCTCGAAGTTCGAGAAGGTGGCGTCCGAGAGCGGCGTGACCTCGGGGTTGACCACGAGGGTCAGCGGATACTTCGGCTTGTACGGGTAACGCGGATTGTCACGCACCTCGACCGCGAAGATGCGCAGCTTCTCGTAGACTTGCGTGGCGGCGATGCCCGCGCCCGATGCGTCGCGCATGGTGGCGATCAGATCGTCGATGAAGCCCTGCACCGCGGGGGTGCGGAGCTCGTCGGCGGTCACCGGGCGCGCCACTTCACGGAGCACCGGGTGCCCTAGCTGGGCGATCTTACGTAAGGCCATGTGGTGCCCGTTGGTTTAGCACCTAGGCCATCGTCACACCATCATCGTCACACCATGGCCGCGTTCGATGTGCCCCACGTCGAGATCGCCGCCGCTCTGCCTGAAGCCGCCCTTGAAGGGATGCGACTGGATGAACATCGGGGTGTCGAGGTCGACGATGTCGATGCCGCCGAAGCCGGCCGCGAGGTGCGCCGAGAAGGTCATGGCGAGGATGCTCTCGACCATGCCGCCGATCATCAGCTGCAGGCCGTTTTGGCGGGCGGCGTTCATCATCGCCCAGGCCTCGGCGATGCCGGACTTCATGGTCTTGATGTTGATGTAGCGGACCGCGCCCTGGCGCGCGAGCTCCTCGACGTCGGCGGCGCTGCGGGCGGATTCGTCGGCGCAGAGCGGGATCGCCGTGGCGGCCGCGAGCTTCTTCCAGTCGTCGTGGGCGCCGCGCGGCAGCGGCTGCTCGAAGATCCGCAGGGGGATTTGCTGCTGCTCGACCCCACGCACGAACGCCAGGGCTTGCTCGAGGTCGTAGCCGCTGTTGGCGTCGGCGAACAGGCGCGCCTCGGGGGCGGCCTCGCGGATGGCGATGAGGCGCCGCACGTCTTCTTCGGCGGACCCGGCGCCGACCTTCACCTTGATGGTGGTGATGCCGCGGCCGATGATCGCCTTGGCCGAGCGCTGGGCGTGGGCGACGTCACCGGCGGTGACCGTCATGTCGGTGACGAGGTGCGTGCCGGCGCCGCCGAACTCCTTCCACAACGGCTTCTTGGCGCGTCGCGCCAGCGCGTCGATGAGCGCCATCTCGACGGCGCAGCGCGCTGCCGGCGCCGCGAGGTGCTTGTCGCGCAGCATGGTCCCGACGGCCTTCCAGTCGGAGATGTCGCGGCCCATGAGCAGCGGACGCATGGCGAGCACCGCGGCGTGTGTCTGCTCCTGCGTCTCGCCGCTCACCTCTGTGAACGGCGCTCCCTCGCCCAAGCCGACGCTGCCGTCGTCCAGGGTCACGCGCACCAAGACGTTGCGCGCCATGGTCGGCGCGCCGCCCGCGATGCCGAAGGGCTCGGTGAGGGCGAGGTCGAGGCGGTCGGCGGTGAGGGACTTGAGGGTGGTCACGACTGCTCCTTAGGCGGCCCAGACGCGCGGAACGGGGCGCTTGCCCGTGGTTGCTCTCTCGGCTTGGCCTGCCAGCGCAAGCAATACCTGCTCGCTGCCGTAGCGACCCATGATCTGGACGCCGATCGGCACGCCCGCGCCGTTCCAGTGCAGCGGCAAGCTCATCGCCGGCAGCCCCGTGGTGTTCCCGATGGGCGTGAAGCCGGCGTAGCTCATGAGCTTGCGGCCGGTGTCGGCGTCGGTCTGTCCCAAGGTGAAGGTGCCTGTCCGCCATGGCGGCGTGGACAAGGTCGGCGTCAAGATGACGTCGTACTTCTCGAGCGCCTTGAAGAGCGGCTGCGCGATCTCGTTGAGCTTGTTCCACGCCATCCAGTGATCGGCGGGCGTGAGGCGCGCGTTGATCTTGATGAGCCGGCGCGTCATCGCCTCGAGCGGCGGCAGGCCCTGCGTCTTGTTGGTCGCCCAGGCGATCGCAGCGAAGACGTTCGGGTCGACCATGACGCGGCGCACCGAGGCCGGCACGTTCGACGGCGTCATGGTCTCGAGCGCGGCGCGGATGAAGTAGCCCGTCGCCATCGCCCAGATGGTGGTGAAGTGCGTGGTGAACGCCTCGCCGTCGAGCTCGAGGCGTGCCTCCTCGACCTCGTGGCCGGCGTTCATGAACAGGCGTGCCGCGCCATCGACCGCTTCACAGCAGTCGGGGTGCGACTCGTGTCCCAAGAGCGTGCGCGTGAAGAAACCGATGCGCAGCGGCTTGGGGTCACGTGAGGCCGCGTCGAGGTAGGTGCCGCTCGTGCTCGGCGCCTGCCAGCGGTCGAAGGGACGCGCCCCCGCCATGACGTCGAGCAGGGCAGCGCTATCGCGGACAGTGCGGCTCACCACGCCGTGCATGACGAAGCCGTCGGGCGAATCCCACGGCTCTTGCGGCATGCGGCCACGGCCAGCCTTGAGGCCCCACAGCCCACACGCCGAAGCAGGGATGCGGATCGAGCCGCCACCGTCCTCGGCATGGGCACAGGGCACGATGCCGGCGGCGACCGCCGCGGCGGACCCACCGCTCGACCCACCCGGTGACGATGCGACGTCCCACGGGTTGTGCGCCGGCCCGTGCAGCGCGCCTTCGGTGCTCGGCAAGAGACCCAGCTCGCTCATGTTGGTGCGGCCGATCGTGAGCAAGCCCGCGTCGTCGAAGCGCTTCGCCACTTCGTGGGTGCGCTTCGAGACGTTCTCCTTGGCGAGGGTGCAGCCCCAGGAGGCCTTCAGCCCCGTGCGCTCGAGAGAGTCCTTGACGAGGAACGGAACGCCGCGGAGCTTGCTCTCCGGCAGGGCATGCAAGAGCTGTTGCCGGGCATGGCTCTCGGTCACCTCGATGACCGCGTTGAGGCGTGGGTTCACCGCTTGAATGGCGCGCATGGCCACATCGAGGAGGTCGGTTACCGCGACCTGCCGCTTTCTGATGATTTCGGCGAGTCCAAGGGCGTCGTGGCGTACGTAGTCGTCGAGCTTCACGCCGCGGGTTCTACGATGTTGGTTGCGAGCTGTACACATCGCGGGTCTTGCGACGGTTCTCTTTGGGTCGCGCGGCTCGGGTAAGCGCCAGGCGGAGACGACGAAACCTTTGGGGGTTTCGTCTCCGCAACCATCAGGCGCGGGCCGCGCGGCGCTGAGTCTCCACGCGTCGAGTTGGCGCTATCAATTCGCCCAAGTGCTCCCTCTCCCCCTCTCGTCGCTCACTTCCCCAGACGAAACCCCCAAAGGTTTCGTCGTCTGGGGCATGGGTGCACCTTGGGCTTTGGCGGGTCTTTGCGCGCTTCGCGGTGGTGCTGGAACGAGCTGCGTGAGGCCCAGGGCTAACGAGCTTCGCCGTTCGTGCTCGACTGGGAGTGGAATACAATGAGGAGAGTCTTGGCCACCCAGGCAGTCGCTTCGTGGAGACTGCCTGAGAGATGCCGCCGGTCGTGGGTGCTCGTTCTGGAACTGATGATCCTACACATCTTGCGTGTGGCGGAGGTGCGCCGCAGCAAGATGGCTCCAAA
>JBDHVB010000211.1:0-9876 GCA_039809465.1 Myxococcota bacterium | reverse complement strand
ATGGCGGAGCGGAAGGGATTCGAACCCCCGGTAGCTGTTTAGGCTACACACGATTTCCAATCGTGCACCTTCGACCACTCGGTCACCGCTCCAGCGCGGCGCACCCTAACCAGAGCCAGCGAAAAGGAGCAAGCCCGAACGCCGCCGAAGGCGCAATAGCAAGCGCAGGGAGGGCGACACCGCCGAAGGCGCAACCGCACGCGCAGGGAGGGCGACACCCCCTATTGCAGAACGCGGCCACGTAACCCACCAAGGCCAGCAGAAAGTCGGGAGAGCCCATCCATCCCCGACCGAAGCCACCCCGTAGCCGCAACGCCATAGCGGTCGAAGTGTTGCATCAATGGCAGTCGGGCTCGTCGTCTGCGCAGCAGCGACGATCTCGACAGCCCCGCGGCGCCCCCAGGCGCCGAACAAGGGGCAATACTGGTGATAGCCCGGCGGTCTGATACCCGCATGTGACCGCTACCGTTGCTTCCTTCCGGACCTGGCGGATTCACGGACAGGCGTCATCAGCGCCGGACTATCCCAAGCGGAGCGAGAGGGATTCGAACCCCCGATGCCTTGCGGCATACCTGATTTCGAGTCAGGCGCCTTCGACCACTCGGCCATCGCTCCAACGAGGGGCGGTGTCTAAACGAAGGCGTTAGCGATGGCAATGGCAAAGCAAGCAGACCGGCGGGCGGCGGCCGTTTGTGCCATTCTCCAGCGAAAACAGGAGTCGAGTCGTGTCCATCGATAACACCCGCCCTTCCGCCGACCTGCCCGGCTGGGCGAGCGATCTCGTCATCATGCTCGGCGGCATCATCACGTCGGCGCTCACGGTCGAGCTCAACACGCTGCTCATCAAGCACGCCGACATGAACTTCCTCGGCCTGTCGATGTGGTTCATCATCCCGGTCGGCGCGCTGTGCGGAGGCATGGCGGCAGCGAGCGGTTACTACTTCACCGCGGTGTGGACGAATCACATGCCCACCAAGCGCTTCCTCCTCGAGATGGCGGTCGTCGGCGCGTCGACGTGGCTCTACGTGCACTGGAGCGAGTACTCGGCGCTGACCTTCCCCGACGGGTCGCCGATCAGCAGCCGCGTCGGATTCTGGGAGTACTTCACGTACACCGCCGAGCATCAGACGCTGACCATCAAGAGCCGCGGCTCGGGCTCCCGCGAGACCGGCGAGCTCGGTGTGCTGGGCTATGCCCGTGAGCTGTTGCAGCTGCTCGGCTTCCTCGGCGGTGGCGTCGCGGTCTGGTTCTTCCTCGATAGCCGCGAGCGCTGCGATCCGTGCCGGCGCTACGCCAAGGTGCGTCCGCTTTTGAAGAAAGTCTCGCCGGACCACTTCTTCGGCACGCTCGAGCAGGCGCAGGTGGAGCTCCCCGACGTCAATGAAGACGCTGCGGCCAAGCTCGGCAAGCGCCCCCTGCTCGGGCTCGACCTGAGCTTGTCGCGCTGCCCGAAATGCCAGGCGCAGTGGGCCCGGCCCTTCGTGATCACGCAGAACGGCAACTCCGAGGGCCGCGAAAAGCTCAAGCGCTACGACCTGCAGGCCGAGCAAGCCACCGCGCTCGCGAGTGCCTGCGGCGTGAAGTAGCAAGGCTTCTCGCGACAGGACAGCGACACGGCACGGCACGACGCCCCCACGGCGCCCGAAGCGGCTACCTCTGACGACGCGACGCGAAGAACTCGCGCAGCAACATCGCCGACTCCTCGGCGCGCACGCCCCCCACGACCTCGGCGCGATGATTCAGTCTTCCATCGCGGACAATATCCATGATGGACCCGGCCGCCCCAGCACGAGCATCCGCGGCGCCATACACCACCCGGTCGAGACGCGCGTTCACGACCGCTCCAGCGCACATTGGGCAAGGCTCCAAGGTCACGACCAGCGAGCACCCGAAGAGCCGCCAGCGCCCGAGGGTCTTCGCCGCCTCCGCGATGGCGAGCAGCTCGGCGTGCCCCAAGGGGTCGTTGACGGTCTCGCGGAGGTTATGCCCCCGCCCCACGACCACGCCTTCGTGGACCACGACCGCGCCGACCGGGACCTCGCCAGCCGCCAGCGCCAAGCGAGCCTCGGCCAGGGCTTCGTCCATCCAGCGCTCGTCCATGACCACCTCTTTACCGCAAATTGGGAGGATGACGCCGGGCCGGCTATCATTTCGGCCGATGACGCGTCGACTGGCCTTGCTCGTAACCCTCGCGAGCACCGCGTGTGCCCACGAAGGGAAGATGGCTTGGACCTTCGAGCCCGGCTCCACTAGCCGGCTCAGAGCGACGCCGATCCGCGGCATCGAAGCGGTGTCGCTCGCCGACGACGAGGTCGTGACCATCGACGCGGCCGGCAAGCCCACCACGGTGGCGAACGGCGCCAAGGGCGGACCCATCGACGAGAGCGACGAGCCGGTCCTGGGCTCTGGCCCCGAGCACTGGCTCACCCTCCCCGAGCAGCCGCGCATCATGATGCTGCAGTGGCCGCTGCCGACGACCGGCGTGACCAGCGCCTTCGGAGCGCGCGCCGATCCCATCGAAGGGGACGCGCGCTTCCACTACGGCATCGATCTCGAAGCGCAGTACGGTCAGGTGGTGCGTGCCGCGGCCGCGGGGCGCGTCGGCGCCGTCGGCTGGAACAACGGCCACGGCCGCCAGATCATGATCACGCACGCTGGTGGCTTTCACACCGGCTACTCCCACCTGTCGAGCACCATGGTCTACGAAGGTCAGATCGTCGAAGCCGGCGAGCCGCTCGGGCTCGTGGGGACCAGCGGCCGCACCACGGGGCCACACCTGCACTTCGAAGTGATGCGCTATGGCAGTCACGTCGATCCGTTGAGCGTCCTGGGCGTGCCCATCAAGCTGCGCTGAAGCTACTTGCCGCGCACCTGCAGCATGCGCCGCGCCTGCGTCGAGATCGCGGCCGACACGTTCTTGGACTTCGCCATGATCTTGATGTCCGCGTCACGCAGCAGCGGCATGAGCTTCATGGCCATGGGTAACGGTGTCTTGGGATTGCCCGCGAGGGCGAGCTTCACGCCGTAGCTGCGCGAGAGCTCACGCGAGTTGCCGATGATGCGGATGACGTCGTCGTGCACCGTGCGGCTGTTGGCGACCGACTTCACCTCGCCCTCGGTGATGCGCGGGCTGCGGATCGCCGCGACGGCCACCAAGCGGTTCGAGTCACGCACCAGGAGCGTGCGCGCCTCCTTGTTGCCGCGCATGGCGAGGGCGACCTTCTGCGCGATGTTGAGCTGGCCGACGAGCTTCAGCATCGGAACGCGCTTCTCTTTTTCTTCCTGCGGGATGTTGGCTTCGAGCGCGTCCTCCATGGCGTCGGGCTGCCCAGCGGTGTCCTCTGGAGCGGACGGCGGTTCGTCAGCGGGCGGCGGCGCGGCCGCGGGCCCAACCTCGAGGAGCTGCCGCACTTCCGGGGGCAGCTCGATCTTCGCGGCGGCCTGCTCGAAGTCGGTCGACGACAGGCGGGCGAGGGCCTCACCCGCCTCGGGGAAGTCGTCATAGATGACGCCGGCGCGCACCAAGAAGTCGAAGACGCGGTCGAGGCTCGAGCGCAGGAGCGACGTGTTGCCGCGCAGCGCGCCGACCACCGCGTGCGAGCGCAACAAGCGCTCCTGGTCGTTGGCGATGATCTCCGCGAGCTTCTCCGAGGCCAGCGTGGCGACCTGCGCGACCACCGCGTCGGGCGTCGTACGGGCCAGCACCAGCTTCTCGAGCGGACCGTCGCGGCCAGTCAGCGCCAGCGCGATGGGCGTGAGCGCGGCGGGCGGGAGCACGCCACTCAGCGCCGTGTCGTAGATCTTGTCTGGGAGCTTCACCAACGAAGCACGTGCCGCATCCGCTAAAGCGGCATCGGCATCGAGCGCCAAGCCCGCGAGCACCAGCACCATCTCGCGCGGCGGCAGCGGCGCCATGCCACGCGCCGCCATCATGCGGGCGGGCATCGGTGAGGCGGCGTCGAGCGCCTTGCGATGCGCCGGCGCGAGCTCGGCGGCGATGTCTGCCTGACTCATCCGTTGCTCCGGTTACGGCCGTGAATGATACGCAGCCCCTCGAGCGTGAGGTTGTCGTCGACCGCCTCGATGACCTGCGTGTGCTTGGCGATGACCGCCGCGAGCCCTCCCGTGGCGAGGATGCGCGGCGTGAAGTCGAGCTCCGAGCGCATGCGGTTCACGAGGCCTTCCACCAGCCCAACATACCCGTAGAGGATGCCCGCCTGCATGCTGGTGACGGTGGTGCGGCCAATCGAGGTGCCCGGCACTTCGAGATCGACGCGCGGCAGCTTCGAGGCGCGCATGAACAGCGCCTCGGTGGAGATGACGACGCCGGGCGCGATGGCGCCGCCCATGTACTCGCCCTTGGGTGAGACCACGTCGAAGGTCGTGGCGGTGCCGAAGTCGACGATGATGACGCCGAACGGTCCGCCCGGCTCGCGCTTGAAGCGCTCGTAGCCCGCGACCCCGTTCACCACGCGGTCCGCGCCGACCTCGCGCGGATTTTCGTAGAGCACCGGCATGCCGGTTTTGACACCTGGCCCCACAACCAAGGGCTCCACACCCTTCATCCTCCGCACGCACACCCGCCGCCACACCTCGGTGAGCGGAGGAACGACGCTCGCGAGCGCCGCGGCGTGCATCTCGCCCCAGCCAAGTCCTTGTTCGGTGAGGAGATTCCCGAGCAGCATGCCGTACTCGTCCTCGGTGCGGCTGCGGTCGGTCGAGAGGCGGACCGTCTGTCGAAGTTGGTCGCCGTCGTAGACACCCACGACGATGTTGGTGTTGCCGACGTCGATGGCGAGAAGCATGACCGTTTTCTCCAGCTCTCGGACCTATACGAAATCTTGCCCGAGCGCGATCCGTCGCTTATCAACCCAAGGGCATGCGCATCCGCACCGCCGTCGTGCTCGCCGGCCTTCTCACCAGTGGTCTCGCTCACGCCGCCAACGCGAACGACGGCGCCATCGCGCGCACCGCGTTCTCGCAAGGCAACCAAGCGCTCGAAGCGGGCCACACCACGGACGCCCGCGACGCCTTCCAGCGCGCCATGACCGCGGCGCCCGACTGGGGTCTCGCGCATCTCTCCTTCGGCATCGCCGAGCAGACCGTCGACCCCGACAGCGAGCGCGCCTTCACCGCGCTCGAGACCGCCGTGAAGCTCGAGCCCGAGAACCCCAAGGCGCGCTACCACCTGGGCCTCGCCTATGACCGCAAGGGCCGCTTCTCGGACGCCGCCAAGCAATACGCTATCGCGGTCGAGCGCCGCCCGCAGATGTACGACGCGCAGTTCCAGCTCGCCACCGCCCTGCGCATGAGCGGTGACAACGCCGGCGCGGTCACCGCCTACGAGGCATTGCTACGTAACGAGCCGACGCACATCGGCGCGCTCTCGGCCCTCTCCGAGGTCTACGAGGCCGTGCAGCGCATGGACGACGCCGAGCAATCGCTCATCACCATCACCCGCCTGCAGCCGAACGTCGCCTATCACCAGTACCGGCTCGCCAAGTTCTACGAGCGCAGCGGCAACAAGAACAAAGCGCATGCCGCCTTCGTG
Source organism: Myxococcota bacterium (assembly GCA_039809465.1). Classification (GTDB taxonomy): domain Bacteria; phylum Myxococcota; class XYA12-FULL-58-9; order XYA12-FULL-58-9; family JALHOP01; genus JALHOP01. The sequence continues at coordinate 4,325 of JBDHVB010000211.1, read as the reverse complement.
CGCGCCGACAGCTTGAAGCCCCAAGCGCAGCGTAAGATGCGCCCGCTGCTGCCGTCGCGCTAACCCAGCAGCCAGCGCGTCGCCCAGACCGCGGACAGCGCCCCCACCACGTCGGCGGTGATGCACGGGATGAGCGTGTGTCTGGTATTGCGGATGCCGACGGAGCCGAAGTAGACCGCGAGCACGTAGAACGTGGTCTCGGTGCCGCCGTACATCGTCGACACCATCTGGCCGATGAGCGAGTCCGGACCGTGGGTCTTCATGGTCTCGGTCATGAGCGACAGCGCCCCCGATCCCGAGAGCGGCCGCAAGATACCCATGGGCAAGGCATCCGCGGGCATGCCGACGAGCGCCGTGACCGGCGAGAGCATCTCGACGACGGCGCCGAGCGCCCCCGACGCGCGCAGCATGCCGATGGCCACGAGCATCGCCACGAGGAACGGGATGATGCGCAGGGCGACGGTGAAGCCCTCCTTGCCGCCCTCGACCACGCAGTCGTAGACCTTCACGCCGCGCCCGAGCCCATAGAGCACGATGGCGCCCAGGATGATGGCGAGCGGCCACTGCGACATGGCGTCGCGCAACGCGAGACCCCAGCCGACACCGCTGTTGGCGCGGCGGGCGAGCTCGACCGCCATCGCGGCCACGAGACAGAGCGCCAGAAACCAAGCGAACAGGCGGCGCTTCAGGGTGGGAGCGAGCGAGGCGCCTTCGATGAGGGCTTGGGCTTCGCTCACGTCGGGGCCGATGGCCGCCGGCGCGGACACGGGGAGCGGCGCGACCGAGCGCTTGAAGAATGGCTCGGCGAGCTTCGCCGCCACGATAGCGGACAAGGTGGCGCAGCTCGTGGCGATCAGCGTCGTGAGGAAGATCGAGCCCGGCTGCGTCGAGCCCATGGCCGCGCGGATGGCGATGACGTTCGTCGGGATGAGCGAGAAGCCCGCCGTGTTGATGGCCAGGAAGAGCACCATGGAGTTGGTGGCGGTGCCCTTCTCCGGGTTCAACGTGTCGAGCTCGGTCATCGCCTTGAGGCCGAACGGCGTCGCCGCGTTGCCGAGGCCGAGCATGTTGCTCGCGATGTTGAGCACCATCATGCTGAGCGCCGGATGGCCATCGGGGAGCTCGGGGAAGAGCCGGCGCAAGATGGGCCGCATCACGCGGGCGAACACCTTGAGGAGGCCCGCCTGCTGCAAGACGCGCATCAGGCCGAGCCAGAGCGCCATGGTGCCGGCCAGGCCGAGCGACAACGTCACCGCGGTGCCAGCGCTGTCGGTGACCGCTTTAGCGACAGCGTCGAGGGTGCCGGTAGCTGCGCCGGTCAGCAGGGCCGCGAGCACCATGCCAACCCAAAGGCCGTTCATCATACGGACGAGCGTTATGGCGAACGGCGAGACCTAAGCAAGGCTCAAGACGCGTCGTGGAGCGCCGTGCCGATCGGATCGATCGGGATCGTCAGGCCAAAGCGCCATGCGTCGCTCACCGGCCGCGCGAAGAGCTGACCACCAGCTTCGGCGAGCGCCTGCTCGAGCATCGACAGACCAGGATAGAAGCGCGGTGTTTCGCCGCCGCGCGACAGCAAGCGTGGCTCGAGGATGATCTCGGGGTCGTCACCGTCGTTCGCCCCTTCCATGCGCAGGACGATGGCGAGGCGTGACTCTTCGATGTGCACGCGGACGTGCACCGGTCCGCTGCAATAAGCGAGGCTGTTCTCGACCACCGCATCGGCGGCATCGACCAGCAAGCGCCAGCGCGCCTCGCCACCCAAGTTACCGGCGACCTCCGAGTCGATGCTCAGCATGCGACCGTGGCGTTTCAGACGCTCGGCGAGGATAGCGACGAGCTCGGGACCGTCGACCGGCGCGGGCTGTTGATTGACCGCGCGCGTCTGCAGGCGGATGGCGTGCGTGCGGTCGCGGATGCGCTCGAGCATCGCGTGCGACTCGTCCATGAGCTGCAGCAGCTCTTCGTCCTCGGCGCGCTCGCGGACCAGCGACAGGTTCGCCATCGCCGCGGCCAGCGGATTGTTGATCTCGTGCGACAGCACCATGGCCAGCCAATCGATGGCGCGGCGGCGCTCTTGGCGCGCGATGAGCCGGCGGCGGGCCTGAGCGCGCAGCGCGTTGCGGACCACCACACGCAGCGCGTCGGAGTCCCAGTTGCGGGGTAGAAAGTCGTCGGCGGCGCGTGCGCTCAAGCGGAGACCTTCCAATGCATCCGTTTCGGCGATGAGGACGGTCGAGATGTTGGCGAGCCGCGCGTGGCCCCGCGCGTACTGGCAAAGCGCGCCACCCGACATGCCGGCCTGCTCGTGCACGGCGATCATCACGTCGGCCGTGGGCTCGTTGATGAGCAGCTCGAGCGCGGCGCTCGTGCTCGTGGCCTCGAAGGTGTCGGTCTGCAGCGGCGCGAGCGCGTCGAGGATGCGGCCACGCTCGCCGGCATCGTCCGCCACCACGAGGACGCCGCCCCGGCGCTCGGCGGCGAGCCGGTCGCGCATCGAGCGTTTTCGGGATCGCTGGCTCACGGACACCCTACGTCACAACCGCGCCCACATCGGAGCGCTTTCCGCCCTGAATCGCATCGTTCTTGCTTCACCCGTGGTGTACCATCGCGGCGAAGGCAATCACAGAGCTAGCTGCAGCCGTTGACGGTTCCACAATTGAGACAGCGGAAGCAGCCGCCACTACGCACCATCGCGGTCCCGCATTCGTTGCATGGCGGCACGTCGAGCTCGGGCTTGGCGACCGCAACGGGTTGCTCGGCCTTGGTGGCGAGCGGCTGCACGCGCTTGGCCCCATCACGATAGATGGCGATGGCCTTGAGGCCGAGCTTCCACGCCTCCATGTACACCTCGGCGACGTCGTCGACGGTCGCCTCGGCGGGTAGGTTCACGGTCTTCGAGATCGCTCCCGACACGAACGGCTGCACCGCCGCCATCATGCGGAGGTGCCCCATCGGCGCGATGCTGCGCCTGCCGTGCTCGGGGGTGAAGGCGCAGTCGAACACCGCGAGGTGCTCGGGCGCGAGATCGGCGGCGCCTTCGATGGTCGCGCGCGCGTCGATGTGCGCGACGATGCGGGCCACTTGCTCGGCGTCATAGCCCAGGGCGGCGAGCGCCAGAGGCACGGTGGTGTTGACGATCTTCGCCACGCCACCACCCACCAGCTTCTTGTACTTCACGAGCGCGATGTCGGGCTCGACCCCCGTGGTGTCGCAATCCATCATGAAGCCGATGGTGCCGGTCGGCGCGATGACCGTGGCCTGCGCGTTGCGGTAACCGTGCACGTTGCCGAGACGCACGGCGTCGATCCAGGCGCCGCGGGCCGCGTCCACGAGCTGCCGCGGCGCGTCCGCGATCGCGTCCACGGCGCGCAGATGCATGCTCATGACCTCGCGCATCGCGGTGGCGTTCACGGCGAAGCCCGCGAAAGGCCCACGCTGCTCTGCGAGCCGCGCGCTCTGCGCATACGCTTCACCACAGATGATGGCCGTCACCACCGCGGCGAGCCCGCGCCCGGCGTCGCTATCGTATGCGAGCCCCTTCGCCATGAGCAGCGCCCCGAGGTTCGCGTACCCCAAGCCCAGCGGCCGAAACGCGCGTGAGCGCTCGGCGATCTTGGGGGTCGGATACCCCGCGGCGTCGACGATGAGCTCCTGCGCGGTGATGGTCAGATCCACCACGTGCTTGATGCCCTCGACGTCGACACCACCGCCGGCGGCGCGGAACTTCATGAGGTTGAGCGACGCGAGGTTACACGCCGTGTCGTTCAGGTAGATGAACTCGGAGCACGGGTTCGACGCGTAGATCCGATCGGTCACCTTGCTGGTGTGCCAGGCGTTGATGGTCGTGTCGAACTGGAGGCCCGGATCGCCGCAGAGGTGGGCGGCCGCGGCCATCTCGCGCATGAGGAAGCGCGCGTCGTAAGTGTCCGCGATAGCGCCATCGGTGCGGCGCGTGGTGGACCAGGGCTTCCCCTCCTCCACGGCGTGCATGAAGGCGTCGCTGACGCGCACGGAGTGATTGGCGTTCTGGAAAGCCACGGACGCGTAGGCCTCCCCATCGATGGTGCCACCGTAGCCCGCGTCGATGAGCGCCCACGCTTTCTTTTCCTCGTCGGCCTTGCTGCGGATGAACGGCAGGATGTCGGGATGATCGACGTCGAGCAGCACCATCTTGGCGGCCCGGCGCGTCTTGCCGCCGCTCTTGATGACGCCCGCGAACGCATCGAAGCCGCGCATGAACGAGACCGGACCGCTCGCGGTGCCCCCGCCGGACAGCGGCTCCATGCTGCCGCGCAACGGCGAGAGGTTGGTGCCGGTGCCGC
>JBDHVB010000210.1:0-9888 GCA_039809465.1 Myxococcota bacterium | reverse complement strand
CGAGGCCGGTCATCCAGTCGTTGCAGTGGACGACGTCGGGCCGCAGCTCATCGAGCAGCTGATTGATGATGTAGCGCTGAAACGCCTCGGCGCGGCGCACGCGTGGATGCGCGGCGCTGTCTTCGTAGACCGCGTGCAGGTTCGAGAAGGCGCTGTCGCTCACCAGGTGCACGCCCTTGCGCTGCAATAGCGGAACGAGCAGATCGAGCTCGCGCGTGGTGACGTTCGCGAAGTCACGGAACTTGGCGTCGTACTTGGGGAGCACGACGTGCAGCTCGAAGCGCTCGTCCTCGTGCAGATAGCGGATGAGGCCAGCGGAGATGTCTCCCAGGCCGCCGCCCTTGGCCCGGATGGTGTGCGCCGCGTTGCCCATTCCTTCCGGGAGCTCGGTGATCTCCGGGGTGCAGATGAGGATGCGTGGCCTTTTGCGGCGTCTTTGCATGGGAGTGGGAGTGAGCGCGCTAGAGTAAGACGTAGCCTGGCGGCGCGCCCGTCACAACATTCGCTGCCGACACGACTCCGGCGCGGCCGATCCGCGTCGCGCCGGCGTGCATATGCCTAGCGCCGCACCCGCGCTAGGCGTAGCGCGCGCTCGCGCGCCCGAACAGCGCGGCGTCACCACCGACCGCGGTGGCGTCACCAAGATTGAAGGCGGAAGTGACGAGGTTCGCGCGGAGCTGCTGCTCTTTGAAATATCGCCGCACGTACGAAACCTGCTCGCTCAAGCGATCGAGGTTCGCGCGCACCGAGCGGCCAAACATCGCCTCGAGCGTGGCCTCGAGTCTTTGACGGGCGGCCGCGGCTTGCGAGACTTGCGCGGTGAACGCGACAGCGTCCGGCGAGCCTGCGGCGTAGTCGCCTCGCGCGCGCGTCGTCAGGATTGACTCCGACGCGCCAAACGATTGCAAGGCGGCGCGATAGTTCGCCTTCGTGACGGGGCTAAGATTGCCGGTCTTGTCGCGAAAGACCGCGCGATCGCCGCGCCCCATCGCGGTGTTCATGATGATCTCGGCCTGCATGCGTTGCAGCTTGGATTCCGAGATCTGCAGCGGGCGGGCGATTCCGAGCCGCATGCGATTGATCTCAGCGGCCGAGAAGCCACGCAAGGCCGCGAGCTCCTCGACGCCCGCGGCGCGCTCTCTCGCGATCGTGCGCTCGAGCTCGGGAACGGATTTGTGGTTCGAGGCGATCTCGCCCGAAGCCATCATGTTCCCGGTGGTGTGGAGGTCGAGCATCGCACCGGCGGCCCGTGCGAACTCGCGCCGCACGGCCTTCGCGCGCTTGAGGTAGTCCGGATAGGTCTTTCGCAACCAATCCGCAACTTCCGGAGGGAAGAGCGACGGATTGTTGGCAAGCTCCTCGACGACGAGCGTCGTCATGGCGAGCTGCTTGCGGTTGCTGGGGATGCCGATGGTGATCTGGCCTTCGACGTCGCCGGTGATCCCGTTTGCCTCGAGGATTCGGCGCGCCATGCTCTCGTTGGCCATCTTCCGGAGGACGTCCATCGTTACGGGAGCGTTGCCCATCCGGCCCTTCATTTCAGTGAAGAGCTCCTGAAAGATCGCTGCCATCTCCGGATGTCTCCGAAGATATTCACTCTGCGAGGCGCCAATGGTCTCGCTGAGCACCCGCACAGCCTCGTCGTATTTGCCAGGAAGGACCGCCGCCGTCGAACGGGGCTGGGCAATCATGCGCTCGGCTTCGGGGGTGATGGTCGACCGCCGAACGTTATCCACGGCCGCGGTCGCCCCGGCTTCACCAGGCGCAAGGCCTGCCTGATCCGTCGCGGTCACCGCGCCTTCGATGGCGGGCGCGACCACGGGGCAAGCCCCACCCGTCGTGGTGTCGCCACCAGGTGTAACGCCCCCGGCAACTGGAGCGCTCAGGACTGTCATGCCCCCGGCTCTTCGCACGCAGTTGTCGCTGAGGTTGCTGCCGATCAGCTCGGCGCGGCGTCGCTCGAGGGGCGTTCTCTTGTCGACTGTATCCGTCTGCGGCTGTTGGACGCCGCCCACGGGCTGGTCCGCGGACGCCGCGGCTACGACTGGCTTCTCCTCGCCAGGCAATAGCGGTGCCGGCAGGGTTGTTTTCCTGACCGGATTTACCGCTTTAGCTGCTTCGGCCATCGTGGGCGAACCTCCCGCAGATTCTCTCAGAATCGATTATCGCAACCCGCAGCAAGTTGTTGCCGAAAAAGATGCTCCTTTCCTAGTTTGCCTCCTCCGTTCCACAAAAAACAAGCAAAATCAGGGGCCTGTGTGATGGCTGCCTCCGTGGCATTTTTCTCCGCACCGCGTTTCGAGATCACGCCGATACTTTGTAGCGAACAGGGGCGGTGTATGCTCGTACCACCTAGCGGTCTTCGCGACATCGGCCTCGACGATATTCCGCAATCTTATCCGAGCCCTCGGACCAGTCTGGACACCAGGCACCGAGATGCCTTGGCGCGCGTGCTGCGCGACGGCATCAGTGAGCAGGAGCTCAGTGAGAGCGCCGAGTACCTTCGCGGTGTCCGCGAGTGGGCCCGCCAGGTGGAGGCCCAGAACCCGGATGAGACGGCCGCGGCGCGCGAGAACCTCGGTTACGCCACGTCGTACAGCGCCGCTGTCCAAGAGGGCTTTGGCAACGCACGGGTGAACCAGGCGATACGCCAGGTGGATGCGGCGCCGATCGCCGACCTGCTGCGTCGCAACTTCGATGACATGGCGGTCGCCAGCTCCCTCAACTTCGGCGGTCGCGGCCTCAACTCCGTCATTCGCGTGATGGAGGCTCCTGATCGGCGCAACATGGCTGCCGTCTTGTCGCGCGTACCACGACTCGGCGCCCTGGACAGCGTCAGCATCGAGCAGCTGCGCTCGACATTGTCGGTGCGGAGCCCCGAGGCCTTGGGGTTCAATCAGCGTTACCCGCTGATGCGCAGCCCGTTCACGGGGACGACGATCGTCTGAGAGTGCGCGATGCAGGATTTGAACCTGCGACTTCCACCGTGTGAAGGTGGCACTCTACCGCTGAGTTAATCGCGCTACGTGCGGGCGCCGATATCGCAGAGGCGCGCTTGCGAGGTCAAGACCAAAGCAGGCCCTACTCGACGATGCCGGCGGCCCGATCGCGCTCGGCGTTCCAGGCGGCCCAGTCGTCGCCCGCCATCGCGAACTGCTCGACCGCGCTCATCTCGCCGGCTTTGCTGATGCGGATCTGCTGCATGGCGCCGGCTACGAGCTCGCTCCATTGCTTCTGGCTGATCTCCGAGGGGCCGGGGACCTGGACGCGCTTGCCCTTGGTGTGGCCGGCCTTCGCGTAGATGGGAGCGTTCGAGACCAGGACCTGACCGCTGTAGACGCGCACCGTGGTGTCGCCGGTCGCGTTCTTCTCGGCCGCGAAGCGCGTGCCGCGCACACCCGCGACGGCGTTGTCGGTTGCCACCTGGAAGCTCGACTCGCTGCCGAAGAGCTTGGTGACCGAGGCCCAGACGCGGCCGAAGGCCAGGGACAGCTTCACCTTCTTGGTGCCGCTCTCTCCCTTGGCGAACTTCGCCTCCTCGAGCTTGAGCTCGGAGCCCGGCGCGAGGCGCAGGATCGACCCGTCGGTGAGCTTCGCCTCGAGGCGCGTCCCCGTGGCGGTCTTCAAGCGATCACCATCATAGAGTGGCGCGTTGACCGCCAAAGCGGACGCATTGCCGCCGCCGCGCGCCACCGACGCTTCACCCTCGAGGAACGTCACCGTGCCCGCGGTCTTCCTGTCGGCCGCATGCGCGCTGAACATCGCCATGGTCACGAAGAAGCCGACGAGCGCCGCGATGCCCAGCGCCACGACGGCGACGAGCAACGGGTGCCTGCCCTTCTTGGACGCCTTGGGACGCGGCCGGTTGGCGGTCGACAGCTCATCACGCTGCCGCGGCATGGTGAAGCCGTCATCGGTGGTGAGCGGCTCGGTCGCGCGGTGCGTGGAGCGCAAGGCCGGCGTGGCAACGAACGGAGTGTCCTTCATGGCGTACTCTTTCGCGTACGGGATTACTTGAGCGCCGCGGTCACGGTGTTGGCGGTGACTTCCTGCACGTCCACCGAGAAGCCCGGGAAGGTCTTGGTCTCGAGCTCGTCGGCGAGATCCTGCGCCGAGCCCTTGAGCTCCACCTCGAGCTCCGCCGACTTGTTGCGGAACGACAACTGGCGCACGTCTTGGACGCCGCGCACCTGCTCACGCAGGACCTGGGCGATGCTGCGCAGGTTCTTCGACTGCTTCACGTTGGTGATGTTGAGGTGCACCGTGGCGGGACCGCTGACCTCCGACTCCCACTGCGCGAGGATCTTCTCGAGCAGCTCGTCGGCGCTCTTCTCGGCGGCCTTCTTCAAGGCGAGCGTGCCGCCGGTCTGCGGATCGACGTGGCCGACCGCTTCGCTGCGGGTCGCGGTCGCGAGGATACGGCCGGTGTCGAGGCTCAGGGCGCGCAGCGAGATGTTGGCGCGCGCCGAGTGCATCTGGGTGCCCATGATGGTGCCGACGTCGGTGGCCACCGCCTTGCCGACGATGACGACCTCGGCGCCGCTCTTGCCGGCGAACTCCTTGATGGCGTCGTTGGTGGGCTCGGCGCTGGTCACCGCGGGGCCGGCGCTGATCTTGCCCATGAGCGCCTGGCGGTCGACGAAGCGCACGCCCTTCTTCATCCAGTGATCCATGAAGGTGTTCTCGGCGGCGTCGAGGTTCGTCGAGAAGGTCTTGTTGCCCCACCAGAAGTTGGCGTCGCCCTGGCCGATGTTCTGCTCGGCGATCATGATGAGCATGCGCGGCATGTTCTTGGCGCGCAGGATGTGGGTGATGCCGTCGACGTCGTTCTTGAGGTTGCCCTGCGACACCTCGGCGTCGACGCCGACGATGTAGACGCCTTGGTCCTGCTTCTCGCTGGTGATCTTGTAGTTGCGCACGTAGCCGCGCGCCTTGCTGTAGATCTTGTCGGAGAGCAGCTGGAAGTTCTGCGTCACCGTCTCGCTGCTGATCATGGTGCCGACTGACTGCTCCACCGCCTTGCGGAGGGCATCGTCGACCGCCTTGTCACGCGCGTTGGCGACGTCGTTGCCAATGACGGCGGCCTGCCCCACCGCGCTCACGCGTTGCGCGGAGCTGACCTCGGCCTTGGCGCTCGCCATCAAGCCGACGAGCACGGCCGCTACCACTGAAGCTCGCGTGGACCATCTCGTTGCTCTCATCCGTCTTCGCCTCCAAGTGTGCACTTAAGCGCTCGTCGAAAGAATTAGTCGGTGACGATGATCACCTTGCCGAGGCCAAGGACGCCCTTGGCCGACGCGAGCTTCGCCGCGTCGTCGGCGCTGACGATGACGTCGGCGCTCCCTGCCTGCGACAAACGCACACCCTTCACCACGAGCGGCTTGCCGGAGACGCGTGTGTCGCGTGTCGCTTGCTCGAGCGACTTCGTATAGCTCGCGACGCCGCGCTGCACGAGCGCGTCGTGGCCGACCATGGTCGGGCCGTAGAGCTCCTTACCGCTCTCGTCCATGAGCCGCGGCGCGAGCGCTGGCGCGACCTTCAAGCCCTTGGCGTTGACGATGACGCCCGACGGACCCGCGGCTGACTCGCTGGGGGTCGCGGCGGTGGCGGCCGGCGCGGTCGGCAGCAACGCTTCGGCGAGCACGCCGTCCATCGGCACTTGCACGATCACGTCGACGCCGCCGTCCGAGTAGTACTTGGTGTCGACGACCTTGAAGTTGCGGACCACGCCTTCGACCTTGGCCTTCACCTCGGGCGAGCCGTCCATCGCGGCGCCGGCCGTCTGGCTGCCGTTGATGCGCACGCCCTTCACTGCTTCGAGGATGTTGCGCAACGCGTCCGCTTTAGCGGCGCGCTCGGCGCCGAGGCGCGCCACCGCCACGTTCGCCGCCTTGAGATCGGGCGCGCCGCTGCCGGTCGCGGTGATCGTTTTAGCGGTCCAGTCCACCTGGCCGTGGCCGACGGTCTGAGCGACGGCGTCCTTGGCCGGCTCCTGGGCGACCGCCTGCAGCGGCGCCAGAGTGAGGGTCATGCTGAGGACTGCAGCTTCGATGAGAGAACGTGGAAGGTTCACCGCAAAGCTCCTTACCAGGCACGTAGACGGCGATGTCGAACTCAAGCTTCAACTAGACTCATCGGGCGCGCAACAAGAACCTGGTGCCGTTGGTGCGATTGTTGCCTCGGTTTGTGATCCGTCTCACGAAGTGGCCTGTGGATTGTGCGCGGCGTCACGCCGCTGCATCAGGTCACGTCGAGGAACTGCGAAAGCACCTGCTCCAGCACGTTGGGGATCGGCGTGTAGTCGGAGTCGGCGCGTGAGCCGAAGTCATAGACGCCGTCGCCGTTCGAGTCGGTCTCACGCACGCGGCTCGTGATGTTGGCCTCGGCATCGAAGGTCGCGGTGATGCGGGAGCGGTAGTCGACGCTGCCGTCCGCGCCATAGTCGTCCTCGGTGAGCGACTGCGTGAGATTGCCGGCGTCATCGTAAGTGCGCACCTCGTGGGTGATGCCGTCCGTGGTGCCGTCGCCGTTGTCGTCCTTGGTCGAGTCGAGGCGCAGCAGGCGCCCCGCCGCATTGAATTCGTAGCTCGCGGTCTCCACGCTGTTGGGGACACCATCGACGTTGGTGTCGCGCTCGACGCGCGTGCTCATGGTGCGCCCATCGGCGTCGTACACGTACGTGGAGATGACGCGCGAGGTCGGCTCGCCATTGGTGACAGAGAGCAGCTCTCGCGTATCCGTCACCCTGCGGCTCGCTGCATCGTAAGTGTAGCTGATGCGATCGAGCGCATCGAAGTCGCCGTCGGCGTCGAAGTCACTGCCGCGCTCGATGGTCGCGGCTCGGAGGTTCGCGTCATAGGTGTACGTGACCGTGTCGCTCGAGCTCGGCACGCCATCCGCGTCGCTGTCGCTGTCGTGGCGGAGCTCGATGAGCGAGCCGTTGGCGTCGTAGGTGTAGAACTGGCCTTCGCGCGAATCGACGCTGCCGTCACCGCCCATGTCGGTCTCGCTGATCTCGGTCTGCAAACGCCCGTCGGCGCCGAAAGTCCGGGTGGAGCGGATGATCCGGAGGATCACACCGCCGCCGACGGTCGTGCGGACGGTGAGCACCTTATGGCCAAGAGCGTCATACGTGTACGTGCTCTCGTCGTAGTCGTCGCCGCCAGCCTCGGACTCGCCGCGGCTGACCGCCAGCAGGCCATTGGCGCCGTACGTGTCGATGTAACGATAGTCGTCGTTCCCGTCGGCGTCGCTGTCGTCGCGATGGACGGTGCGCCGGCCCTCGGCGTCGTACTCGTAGTGGTCGATTCTATTAGGGGCGCCGTCGTTATCGCTGTCGAAGCGATATTCCGCGACAGCGTTGCCGCTGATCGTGATGCCCAGCGCGGCATACAGCCGCCGGAGCGGTTGGGTCAGCGGGATCTCGCCGCGTCCGCCGTAGCGACGCGTGAAGTTGGTCATGATGTCGCTCGCGAACTCCTGGATGCGCCAGTCGAAGGTCAAGCTCGCGCCCGCAAGACGGTCGTTCGAATCCGTGAGGTCGATGCCGTTGGCGTGGTCGCCATCGTTGTCGAGGGACTGGAGGAAGAGCGCGACGTTGGCGACACGGTCGAAGGCCGTGACGCCTTCGTTCTGCATGTAAGCGCGGATCTCACCCGGCGTGGTGGGCGGCGCGATGCCGAACAGATCGAAGGGCGTGATCCGCGCGGCGCCCGCCGCCGAGCCCAGCGTGATGGCGCCGACCGCGAAGGTCACGGTCTCGCCCTGCTCGTACTCGAACTCACCATTCGCGTTCGTGAGGCCCGACCGCGTCGCGGTGGCGTAGTGAAGGTTCGCGACCGGCCCATCGACGAACGTGCCGGTCAGCACCTTGTCCCCGCCACCAGTCTTCTCGTCGTCACTGCAGGCCGCGAAAGCGACAAGGGAAAGGATGAGGAGCCAGCGCGTGTAAGCCATGGTTGGGTTTCATCCTAAAGATGGGGTCCACAGACAAGTGGTGGCGATCGACGAGGCTCGGTTCATCTCACTGTCGTTGACAGCGGACCGCGAACCTCAATAAACCTGTCCGCTTCACGCTGGAGGCCCCCGATGACGGCCCTGCTACCCTCACGCTCCGAGAGCGCTTTCGCGGACTACAAGGAAGCATTCACCTCCGTTCAAGCACTGGCGGAGGCCAATCGCTGTCTCTACTGCGCCGACGCGCCGTGCATTCAGGCGTGCCCGACCGGCATCGAGATCCCTGAATTCATTCGCAAGATCAGCACCGGCAACGTCAAGGGGAGCGCCCGCACCATCTTCGAGGCGAACATCCTCGGCATGAGCTGCGCCCGCGTCTGCCCGGTCGAGGTGCTGTGTGTCGGCGACTGCGTCTACAACGAGCTCGACTCGCCGCCCATCCAGATCGGCAAGCTCCAACGCTACGCCACCGACATGGCCTTCGAGAGCGGTTGGACGTTTTTCGAGGCGGGCCCCGACACCGGCAAGAGCGTCGCGCTCGTCGGCGCCGGCCCCGCGTCGCTCGCGGCCGCTCACGCGCTGCGGCGCGCCGGCCACCGCTGCACCATCTACGACAAGAACGCCCTGCCCGGCGGCCTCAACACCACCGGCGTCGCGCCCTACAAGATGCGCGCCGACCGTGCGCTCCAAGAGGTCGATTGGATCATGCGCATCGGTGGCATCGAGCTGGTGAGCGGCGTGACCGTCGGCAAGGACATCGGCTGGGACGCCCTCGAGAAGAAGCACGACGCCGTCTTCATCGGCATGGGCCTGGGCGCCGACAGCAAGCTCGGCGTGCCCGGCGAGAGCCTCGCCGGAGTGCACGGCGCGGTCGACTTCATCGAGAAGATGAAGCTCGGCAAGCTCGACGTGTCGAAGGTGAAGCGCGCCGCCGTCATCGGTGGCGGCAACACCGCGATCGACGCGGTGCGCGAGCTCGCGGGCCTGGGCATCGAAGAGGTGCTCCTCGTCTATCGCGGCGAGGAGGCCGGCATGAGCGGCTATGCCCACGAGTGGGAGGTCGCGAAGATCGACGGTGTGCGTCCGCTCTGGCGGTCAGTGCCGACCGCCTTCGGGGGCGCGGGCCACGTTCAATCGATGCGCTACACCCGCGTCGACGCGGCCAAGAAGCCGATCGCCGGCAGCGAAGCCGAGCTCCCGGTGGACTTGGTGCTGCTCGCCATCGGCCAAGCGAAGCTCGGTGAGCTCGTGGCTGGCCTTACGGGCATCACGGTCGACAAGGGCCGCATCGTCGTCGACGCCGACGGCTTCACCGGCCGCAAGGGCTATTACGCCGGAGGTGACTGCGCCAACGGCGGCAAGGAAGTGGTGAACGCCGCCGCCGAGGGTAAAGCCGCCGCCATCGCCATCGACACCTATCTCGCGTCGTCCGTCGAAGCAGGAGCGCGCCATGGTTGATTTGACCAGCAACACCGGCGGCATCGTCTCGCCGAATCCTTTTTGGCTCGCCTCGGCCCCACCGACGAACTCGGGGGATCAGATCAAGCGCGCCTTCGACCATGGTTGGGGCGGCGCCGTCTGGAAGACCTTGGGGCGGCCCATCCAGAACGTGTCGAGCCGCTTCGGCGGACACACGGTGCGCGGCATCAAGGGCGCGGGCTTCAACAACATCGAGCTCATCACCGACCGTCCGCTCGAGTCGAACTTCCGCGAGATCATCGACGTCAAGAAGCAGTACCCCAAGCACGCGGTCATCGTCTCGCTCATGGTCGAGACCGAAGACGAGTGGCGCGACATCATCGCCCGCTCGATCGACGCCGGCGCCGACGGCCTCGAGCTCAACTTCGGCTGCCCACACGGCATGTGCGAGCGCGGCATGGGCTCGGCGGTCGGCCAGGAGCCCAAGGTCAACGAGCGCATCACCTCGTGGGC
>JBDHVB010000209.1:0-9983 GCA_039809465.1 Myxococcota bacterium | reverse complement strand
TCGGGACGGCCGATAACCTTGAACGACGCCCACATCGCTAGTTCGAGGTGTACCGTGCGAGCTATCCCTTTGATGTTGTCCGTTTTGCTCTTCTCCGCCGCTGCCAACGCGGCTCCGAATCCCCGGGTGGCCATCTCGGGGATCAGCGCCAGCGACGCGCTGGCGTCGACCCGCGATGCCATCGTCTCCGAGGTTCGCAGCAGCTTCGAGACCACCGGGCTCTTCCGCATCATCCGCGCCGATGCCGTAGCCTCGATGAAGAACGTCAGCCCTAGCGCCGCCTGTCTGCAACAGCGGTGCGCCGCGCGTCTCGGCCGCCTCGTCCAGGCGGACTACGTCGTCATTGGCGAGGTCGCCCAACGTGGTGAGCTGGTGGCGGTCGCTCTGCGCATGGTCGATGTCCGCGATGGCAGCATCACGCACCGCTTGGCTTTCGATGTTTCGCCGAAGCGTGACGAGCTGGCCCGCGACGTCGACGCCGGTGTCCGCTCGATGCTCGGCCTCGGCGTGAAGAAGCCACAGAGCGCCAATGCCAGCCCCGACGACGTCGAGCTCGCAACCGTGCCACGCGCGCGCGGCGGACAGGTCGCCATGCATGCCGATCCAGCGGCCGTGATTGCCCACGACTACGACCACGGTGAAGCCTGGGCCATCGAGGTCTGGCGCGCGCGTCAGGCGGCGCTCAACTGACCTCCGCGTAGGAGTGACACGCCGCGGTTGCGACATCGCGACTCGTTCAGCCCCTTGCCCGAGAGTGGATGCGCGGCGATTGTAGCCCGCCATGCGCGTCGTCCTCTTCGTTCCTTCGTTGTTGTCCGACTGGCACAACGGCGACGCACACTTCCTCCGCGGCGTCGTGAGCGAGCTCGCGGCGCGCGGGCATCAGGTCGTCTGCTACGAGCCACGCACGGCACGTAGCGTCGAGGGTCTGCTCAAGGCGGCAGGACCGCATCCCATCGAAGCGGTCCTCCGGCTCTACCCGGCGCTCGACGTCATCCGCTACGTGCCGGAGACCCTGAACGTCGACGTGGCCCTGCAAGGCGCGGATCTGGTGCTGGTGCATCAGTGGAACGAGCCGGCGCTGGTCGCGCGCATCGGCGCCAAGCGGGCGGCCTCGAAGAGCACGATGCGCGTGTTCTTCCATGACACGCACCACCGGGCGCTGACCGACCCGGCGTCGATGCGTGAGCTCGACTTGTCCGGCTATGACGGCGTGCTCGCCACGGGTGAGGCGTTGCGGGCCGCGCACGTGCGTGGCGGCTGGGCGAAGACGGCGTGGACCTGGCACGAGGCGGTGGACGAGCGCACCTTCAAGCCGCTGCTCGCGCGCACCACGACCGGTGAGCTGCTCAAGCGCGACCTCGTCTGGATCGGCGACTGGAGCGATGACCCGAAGCGCGTGGCGCGGGTGCGTGACCTGGTCATCGAGCCGGCAAAGCAGCTGGGGCTCGACGCCGACCTGTGCGGCGCGGGGTTCTCGGACGAGCTGCGGCAAGAGCTGGAGGCGGCGGACATCCGCTATCGCGGTTGGGTGCCGGGGTATGCGCTCCCCGAGTCGTTCGCTCAGCACTACTGCACGATTCACATCCCGCCGTCACCGGCGATCCCCGGTGTGCCGAGCGGCCGGCTCTTCGAGGCGCTTGCCTGCGGCATTCCGGTGATCAGCGCGCCTTGGGACGACAGCGAGGGGCTGTTCACGGCGGGCAAGGACTATCTCGTGGCCGATGACACGAGGGAGATGATGCGCCACTTGCGTGACTTGCTCTCCGACACCGACAGGGCCGAGGAGCTCGCGTCACAGGGACGTGAGGCGGTGCTTGCCAAGCACACTTGCGGGAAGCGCGTCGACGAGCTGCTCGGCATCTACGATGCGCTGCAGGACCACTGACGCGCCGAGTGTGATTAGGGTGTTTGGCGCTCGATCCCGATGAGCTTGGCGTTGGGGCCGTCGTGGTGAATGTGGAAGATCACCGGCGCGGCAGCACGGTCCTTGCCGGCGCGGGTCACACGCGCTTCCACGCGCGAGGTGGCGGCTTCCAGCGCGGTACAAGCTCTCCCCGATGCATCCGCTGTAAAAGACATCCACGGCCCATCATCCAGGCGCGCCTCGTACTTCTGCGCGCCCGGCGCGGCCCGCCCCAGCTTCACGAGCGCGTCTTCGAAGCAGAGCCGCGTGTCTTCCAAGGCGGGGCTCTCGAAGGACGACATGCGCGTCATGTAGCGGTCGATGATCTTGTCGCGCCGCGCCCGCAGCACCATCCGCAGCCGCTCTTCATAAGCCGGCTTCGACAACTTCGCCGCCGCGATCAACGCGTCGAGATGCGCATCCGTGAAGCGCGAGATGATCTGCGCCGCCCAGTAGGCGTCCGCCTCGTCCATGCGAATGAACGCGATGTTCTGGTAGCCGCCTTTCCAGTCCTCGGGCTCGAAGTGCTCGTACTCGAAGTAGCCCCAGAGCTCGGCGTTCGGATCCTTTTGCACCTTCTCCCAGACGCGCTCGCGGAAGCCGAAGGTGAACAGGTCGCTGAAGACGTCGGCGAAGTCGAAGTAGTACGAGTGGCCGAAGCGGCGGGACATTGCGTCGGAGTCCCAGACGCTGCCGAGCGTGTCGCCGAAGTCGATGGTCCAGTGCTCGACCCAGCCGCGTCCGCTATCGCCGTCCTTCATGAACGTCGACAGCGTGTTCTGCTCGCGCGCGTCGAAGTGCTGGGTCCAGGCCGCCATGAGGCGCGCGCCGCGGAGCTCGCGGCGGTCTTCGTGGTCGAAGGCGTCGTTCGGGTCGTCGGCGCGCTTGCCTTGGTAGGTCCAGGGACCGATGGGCTTGCCCTCGACGAACATCGACGCCGAGGCGCGGAGCTTGCCGTCCTCCATGCGCACGGCCGTTTGCATGGCTTTGTCGAGGTCTTCCTGGGTGAGGGGGATCTTGTTGTTGAAGCGGTCCGTCTTCGTGGCGTCGGGGGCGAGCTGCACCACCGACTGGTCGAAGCTGACCACGAAGTTGCACGGCACGCTCGCGCCGAACGCCCAGTAGAGCTTCGAGCCGATGACGTCGCCGCTGGTGGCGCGCTCGGGCTGCTTCTTGCTGTCGAACTTCAGCAGGTACTTCTTCTTGGTCCGCGCGTCCTCGATGACGAAGCCGGGGTTCGCGCCGTCGACCTTGCCGCTCTTGGCGATCCAAGGGCCGCCCGACAGGTAATCACTCTCGGCGCAGGGGCCGCGCACCAGACGCTCGGGCGAGATGGCCGTGCGGCCGATGCGGTTGGTGAACCAGCTCGAGTTTGGCACTTCGCCGTAAGCGTTCACGTTGACCGCGGGGCCGCCGACGTCGACGAGCAGGGCGCGGTGGATCGGCAAGAAGACCATCTGATCGGCGCCGTCCCAGTAGAGCGAGGACCAGTACTCCTCGGGCTCCTCGATGGGATGCCGGTCGTCGTCCTGGGTGACGAGCGGCGTGGGCCGGTAGGCGCCGGGGTGGCTGGCGCAGGCGGTGGCGAGGAGGGTGACGAGGAGGAGGCGTTTCACGTCAGAACCCCACGTTCGTGCCGGCCAAGAAACGCAGCTCGTCGGGAGCCAAGGACCACTGCTTGGTGCCGGCCGCGATCAGGAGCTGGAAGGAGGCGTCGCGGGAGGTGTTGGTGCGCAGGGCGAGACCGTAGCCGCCACGCATCTTCTGAATGTCGAAGTTCGCCAAGTGACGGTCCCAGACGTTGCCCATCTCGTAGAAGAGGTTGGCGTCGAGGAACGACCAGATGGGCCAGCGGTAGTCGATGGTCGCCACCGTCGCGGAGTCTCCCTGGAAGCGGCCGCGCAAGAAGCCGCGCATGAGCTCCGGGCCGCCCAGCAAGACGAGCTCGGTGAAGGGCACGTCGCGGTTGCGCGGGCGCTCCAAGAGCTCCACGTACAGGCGCGCGCCGATGACGCGGCGGCGATGCCCAGTGACGTCGACGAAGCCCGCGAGCTCACCGCCATAGCGGAAGAAACGGACGTTGCCGGCGCGCTTGCCCAAGCCTTCGCCATAGCGGCCAAAGATGTCGAGGCGGACGCCCGTCGAGCCCGGGCGGCCCGCGGCGCGGCTGTCGAGGGAGATGAGCGCCTTCAGGCGCATGAGCGCGAAGCCGCTGTCGAAGTAAGCCGCTTCGCCGTTCTTGCCGAGCGTGAAGGCGTCGTCCGCGGTGTTCTCGCGGCTGTCGGCGCCGCAGATGTCGGGTGTGCGCGTGGTGCAGGCGAAGTTGTTGTCCGAGAACTCGATGCCGAAGCGGCCACCGATGTGGCTCAGGGCCTGGAGCGATGGATCGTTCGTCGCGAAGTCGCCCGAAGAGACGCCGTTCGAGCTGGCGGCGGCGCTCGCGAGCTGCCCCGAGCCCCAGGCGAGCTCGAGCTCCGCGAATGGCTTGCGGCGCTCGAAGCGGTGGCGGTCGCCCTTGGTGGTGTCGGGACCGAGGCCGTAGAACACGAGGTCGTTGCGGCGCTGGTAGGCGGCGAGCAGGTTCAAGTCCGCCGCCTGGCCGAGACGGAAGCGGTTCAAGACGCTGCTGATGATGTTGCGCTGGAAGTCGGTGACCACGCTGCCTCGCATGGTGTGCCAGTCGACGAACAGGTGGTCCGCGAAAGCGGAGATGCCGAAGCCCGGCTGCATGCCGTTGGCGATGGAGATGGTCGGGAAGAAGCCGATGGTGTGGTCGCGGAAGGTGAGCGCTTCACGGACACGGGTGGCGACCTGATGGCGGTCGATGCCGCGGGTGGCGAAGCCAATGGGCTGGCGCAGGCCGAATTCGGTCACCGCGAACAGTGGGAAGAGCAGGACGCGCGCCGGCCACACGGCGGGGGAGGGTGACCATTCGCCTTCGCGGCCGTCGTAGTCTGGCACCTCGCGGCGGTCCTCGAGAGCGCCGTCACTCGGCACGCGTGGCGGCGTGAGGATGCTCTCGTCGTCGGTTGCCGTATCCGAGGAGGCCGCGTCGGCCGCCGTCACGTCGGAGGCTGCCGCGGGATTGTCCGCATTGGCGGATGGCGGAGTGAGCTCGGCTCGAGCGAGGCTCGCCGCGAGAACGAGCAGCAACGACGTGGACGTGATCAGGGCGGTTCCTATTTGCTCTCGGAAGACTCACCCTTGGCAGGGAGCTTCACGGCCTTCTTGAGCGCCGTGAGGTTCATGACGATGGACTCGCGCGAGCGCAGCAGATCCTCGACGACCTGCCGTTGATCACGCATGCCCTTGGCGGCGGCGACGGCTTCCTTCTTGACCTTCTCGTCCAGGGAGACGAGCTCGAGGACGGGGCCCCGCAGGTCGTCCGGCAAGACGCTGTCGAGATACTCGAGGGCGAGGCCGTGCAGCGACGGGTCGTCGGTGTGAATGCCCTGGAAGGCGATGCGCACGTGCTGTGGGTCGAGCACCAACGAGAGCAAGGTGAACACGTGCTCGAGCCCGCGGTCGAGGCGCTCTTCCAAGACCTCGCCGAGGAGCGGCGCGTCGCCATCGGGCAGACGATCGACGATGGTGCGGCTCGCGACCAGACGCGCGTCGGAGGCGACGGCCGAGCGGATGGCATCGTAGATGCGCTCCCGATTCACTTCGAGCTCGGGTGACTTGGCGTGGATGCGCGCCAGCGCGTTGGCGGCGCGATAGCGGATCTCGAAGCGCTTGTCGGTCAGCGCGCGCGTCAAGCCATCGAAGGCGCGTTGCGTGGTTGCCTGCGAGAGGATGCGCGGTACGCGGCGGCGGACGGTGAACTCCTCGTTCTCGTCGAGGAGCGCATCGATGAGCGTGCCGACGTAGCGGTTCACGACCGTGCGCAAGGTGGTGACGACCTGCGGCGCCACCGCGTCCCAGGCGAGGAGAGGGATGGCTGTCTGCACTGGCGGACGGTCGATCGCGCCGAATTGCTTGAGCGCGCGCTTCACGCGGGCGGGGTCGCGCGAGCGCAGGTCGCTGGTGAGGGCCACCAAGTTGTCGCTGGTCGCGTTGTGCTCGGAGCCGAGCTTCGCGCCGACCGCGAGGCTCTGGGGCACGACCGGGATCGACTGCATCGAGTGCATCGACATGTTGACGCTGGACTTGCCCGCCTCGCGCGCCACCGACGCCGTCGTGAGCGAGTCCTGGGCGCCGCCTATCGAGGTGAGCGGTGAGCCGCTGTGTGGATCGACGGCGTCGAGGTCGTAAGCGCGGTCGATGAGGCCCTGCTCGATGGCCTGCACGTAGCCCGCCCGCAGCCGGCTCGTGATGATGATGGCGGCGACGTACAGCGCGATGGTGGCGCCGACCAGCAGCATCGCCACCTGGAGGTCGAGCATCGCCGACAACGCGAGGAGACCCGAGATGATACCACCGCCCAAGGCGTCGCCAGTGCGGTCGACCACGACGTCGTTCACCGACTTCGCGGGGCGCTTCTCGCGTGGTGGGATCGGCGTGTAGTGCTGCTCGTAGCCCGCGCGGAAGAGCGAGCTGTGCAGCGCGAGCTCGCCACCACGTAGCACCGTCGCGGTCCACACGCCCGGGAAGAGGAAGTTCAGCACGGCGCCGATGCCCGAGATGACCGGCAAGGTGCCCATGGTCACGGCGATGCCGAAGCGGTGCAGCATGCGCGAGCCGAACGCGGCTTGCATGATGAAGGTGGCGAGTGACGACGCCGTGTAGAAGATGGCGAAGAAGCGCTGGCGGTCGGCCTTCTCCACGTACTCGGCGACGACGGCGGCCTTGAACACGTAGTCGAGCAGGCCGGCGGCGGTCGTGGTGAGGAGCACCATGGCGGCGAGGTTGCGCAGGTACTTCACGCGCAAGACGAGGCCCAAGCCGGACAGCATCGACTCGCCCTTGGCCTCCTCGCGGTGTGCATCGCCGGGGCGGACCGCGGCTTCGGTGGCGGTCTCGGCGTCGTCGGCGGGCTTGGGCGGCGCGCCCTGGGCACGGCGGTGATGGAGGGTGATGAACCAGGTGAGGACGGCGCAGGTCATGTGAAAGGCCGCGAGCACCGGGATGACCGAGGCCGCGTCGAGGACGCCCGACAAGCGCTCGGCGACGATGCCGCCGATGAGACCACCCAGCGTCGCGCCGCCAGCGATGCGGCTCACGTACATCTTGGCGGTGTGCGCGTCGAAGCGCTCGTTCACCAGGGACCAGAAGCCGGAGATGAGCACGGCGCCCAACGCCGCGAAATGAATGTAGATCGCGATAGCGGTCACCTTCGGCGCGGTGTGCCGGAAGGTCCATTCGGCCATGAGGAGGGCGGCCGAGATGACGAAGCCGGTGGGGATGGCGCGCGCTGGCGAGAGCACGCGGATGAGGCGGCCCGCGGGGATGGCGAAGGCCACCGAGGCGATGGCGGCGCAGATCACGACGGTCGGCAGGGCGGTGACCTCGAAGCTCTCGAAGAACAGCGTGTCGCGAATGACCTTGCTCGCGGTCTGGAACGCGATCATCACGAGCGCGCAGAGCGCCGCGAGAAGGGCCGCTGAACTATTCTCTCGTGAGCGCGATGCGGAGGTGTTCGCGCTGGCGCTCATCGCCTCTCACCGCTCACGGCGTTGGCGACCGCCACGGCTTCGTCGACCGCGGCGTCGCGCACCGCGCTGTCGGCACCGAGCGCCAAGATGGCTGGGGCGTCCGGGACGTGCGCCTCCCACCAGCGCCGCGCCCGCGCGAAGTTCCACGGCGCGTCCACTCGGACGGACAGGAGCTCGTGAATGAATTCGTCCATGGTCTGCGGCCGCTCGTCAGGGTCCTTCGCGAGCGCCCGCAAAATGGCTTCCTCGAGGCCGTCCGGCAACGGCATTTCGACGTAATCCTTGATCGACGGCGGTGTCATGTTCACGTGACGGACCAAGACCTCCATCACGGTGTCGCCCTCGAAGAGGTTCTTGCCGGTGAGCAGCCAGAAGGCGACGCAGCCGAGCGCGTAGATGTCGGCGCGGGCATCGACGTTCACCTTGCCGAGGGCGATCTCGGGGGCCATGTAGGCCGGCGTGCCGGTGATGGTGCCGTCGGTCGTGACCGTTTTAGCGGCCAAGCTCTCGCGCGTGCGGTCTTTCACGAGACCGAAGTCCAGCACCTTCACGAAGTCGTAGCGCATGCCGTAGTGGCACACGAAGATGTTCGCGGGCTTCACGTCGCGGTGGACGAGGCCCGCGTGATGCGCCTCGGCGAGCGACTCCGCCGCTTGCACGATGAGGTAGATGACGCGCGCTGGGTCGACCTGCCCGTAGCGCTCGACCATCTGCTCCATGGTGAAGCCGTCGAGCAGCTCCATGACGTAGTAGAAGTCGCCCGAGTCCGCGATACCGAAGTCGAAGAGCTGCACGGTGTGCGGTGACGACAGGCGCGCGATGGCCTGGGCTTCCCGCGCAAAGCGCACGCGGGCGGTCGCGACGTCGTTGCTCGAGCCGCTCCCGGCCCCCAAGGCCTGCGCCTTGATGAGCTTCACCGCGGCGGGGCGCGCGAGCAGGCGGTGCTTGGCGCTCCAGACCTCGCCCATGCCGCCTTTGCCCAGGAGCTTGTCGAGCTTGTAGCTGCCCATGTTGGCGGAGCCACGGATGTTCGAGACCAAGGCGTAGAGGCTGCGGACCGATAGGCCCATGAGCACCAGGGCGAGGGTGGCGGTCGCGATGGCAAGGGTGTGGGTCCAGTTGAGGGCGAGCCCGTGCAGGTTGAGCGTGAAGAGCGCGAGCACCAGCGAGGCGACCCACAAGATCATGCCGCAGATGGCGAGCCGGCCGATGCGCTGGCCACGCCGGACCATCATCTCGGGCCGAACGTCTTGGACCTCGGCGTTTACCGCAGACGAGATGCTGCCGTGCGTAGGGATGAATTGCACTTCACGGCGGTCCTGAGTCATCGTACGAGCTACTCACGACTAACCTAAGATCCGCCCCAAGGTCACGCCAATAGGCGGCGCGCGAAATCCCACCTCGGGCGTGCCGCCGCTTCCTTCAAGAAATCTTTCGAGGGCTAGCCAAATCCTTCGGTGCCGTGCTACCGCCACCCCTCCCTTTATCAATGTGTTTGGAGTCAACGTGGCCGCTCACCAGAGCCAGTCCGACACCCACATGGCAACACATTCCGACGGCCCTGAAGGCTTCAAGCCGTTTATTGCTCCTGAACAAAACGTCACCGAGCTGACCATCCGCGCGCTGATCATCGGCTCGCTCCTGGGCATCGTCTTCGCGGCCTCGTCGGTGTACCTGGGCCTCAAGGTGGGCCTGACGGTCTCGGCGTCGATTCCGGTCGCGGTCTTGTCCATCACGCTCTTCCGCTGGCTCGCCAAGGCCCTCGGCATGAAGCCGGCCACGATCCTCGAGAACAACATCGTGCAGACGGCGGGCTCCGCGGGCGAGTCGCTCGCCGCGGGTGTCGCCTTCACCTTGCCGTCGCTGCTCATCATGGGTGGTGACCTCGAAGGCTCGCGCGTCATGCTGGTCGCCATGCTGGGCGGCCTCATCGGCGTGCTCATGATGATCCCGCTGCGCCACGGCCTCATCGTCAAGGAGCACGGCAAGCTCACGTATCCCGAAGGCACCGCTTGCGCGGACGTGCTCATCGTCGGCGAGCAGGGCGGCACCCAGGCGAAGATGGTCTTCGTCGGCTTCTTCGTGGGCCTGGTTTATTCGATCCTGAACCTCATCACGAAGCTCTGGGCCGACGTGTCCGCGTTCTCGCTCACCTTCTGGGGGCGCCTGAAGGGTGGCTCGGTGGCCTTCGAGGTCTCGCCGCCGATGCTGGGCGTTGGCTACATCATCGGCCCGCGCGTCGCCTCGAACATGATGGCCGGTGGCGTGCTCGCCTTCCTCGTGCTCGTGCCGCTCATCCACTTGTTCGGCGATGGCATGGTGACGCCGCTCTATCCCGAGGCGACGCGCCTCATCAGCGCCATGACGCCTGGTCAGATCCGCAACACGTATATCCTCTACATCGGCGCCGGCGCGGTCGCGACCAGCGGTTTCATCGCGCTCGGCCGCTCGCTCCCCACCATCATCGGCGCTTTCCGGGGTGG
>JBDHVB010000208.1:0-10021 GCA_039809465.1 Myxococcota bacterium | reverse complement strand
CGGTCGCTTCTGGTGCTGATCCGGCTGGTGCTTCTGGTGCCGATCCGTAAACCCGCGGACCTGCGTCAATTCGACGACGAGCTGAGCTTTACAACTGCGGGTTTTTTGGGGTAGCTCCCGCGCGCCATGAACGACCCGCGCCTGCTGCGCTTGGCCAACTTATACCAACTCGTCTCCGCCGGCGTGCTCGCGGTCGTCATGCTGCTCGTGCTTCCGCATCTGGCGCTGCCCGTGTTTCTCGGTGGCCTCATGATGGCGTCGAACTTCTACGCGCTGCGGCTGTTGGTTCAAAAGACACTGCAGCCGGGCGGGATGCGCGCGCTCTACGCAGTCGGCCTCATGGTCAAATTCTTCGCGGTCATGGGCATCATGGCCGCGCTTCTGCTCGGGCTGAAGCTCGACCCGGTCGGCTTCGCAATCGGCCTGGGCTCGCTTCTCACCGGTACGGTGATGGCGATGGCCCATCAAGCACTGCTCGTCAAACCAGCGACCGCTAAAGCGGACACAGGGAACTAGTTACCCATGGAACACGGCTCTACCTGGCTCAATTTCTTTCCGGGCTTCGTGCAGATTCAGCACTACCTGCAGACCCAGCAGAAAGGCGTGCTCTTCGGTAACGCCGCCGCCTTCCAGCACGTCGCCGCGGCCCTCGTGGTCGCGCTCGTCGTGCTCTGGCTCGGCATGGCGACTCGCAGCGACATCAAGAAGGCCAAGGACGGCGGCATCGTCCCGGAGCCGCGCATTAGCATTCGCAACCTCATCGAGATGGCGCTCGAGGCCCTCTACGGCCAGATGCAGACGATCATCGGCAAAGAAGCGCGCCGCTACTTCCCAGTCATCTCGATGCTGGCGCTCTTCATCTTCACGTCGAATGTGATCGGCCTGTTCCCCGGCATGTCATCGCCGACGGACAACTGGAACACGACCTTCGCGTGCTCGATCTTCGTGTTCCTCTATTACAACTTCCACGGTCTGCGCGTGAACGGCATGGCCCACATCGCGCACATGGCGAACCCGACTGGCATGTGGTGGGGCTGGTTCCTGGCACCGCTCATGTTTCCCATCGAGCTCGTGTCACACATCGCTCGCCCCTTCTCGCTCGGCGTTCGTCTCGCAGCGAACATGATGGGCGACCACGCGGTCCTCACGGCCTTCTTGGGCCTCGTTCCGATCTTCGTGCCCCTGCCCTTCATGGTGCTTGGCCTCATGGTCTGTAGCATCCAAACGCTCGTTTTCTGCCTCCTGTCGATGATCTACATCGGCCTCGCAGTCCAAGAAGCCCACCACGGCGACGACCACGCTCACAGCCACCACCCTGAAACCGAGGCCCACGTCGCCCCGGTCGTCTAGCCCCCCAAGAATGTTCCTGGTCGATTCGCTGCACTGCGATTCGCCTCACGAACATTCCTGGTCGATTCGTAGATCATTCGTAATTCGATGAGGTTTTGCGTTCCATGTGGGGACGCAATCACAGAGCACGCATCTGGTTTTGTGCGCGGCAATGGCGATGGGTTGGGAGAGAGAGAAGAGAACGCCGAGTGCGAGCGGGATGCGGGCGATAAGGTTGAGAAGAAAATGAACAAGGTGTTTTCGGCGGTCGCGGCTTTCGCGGCGGTGATGTTGGTTTCGGTGTCGGCGTTCGCGCAGACCGGCGCGGCGGCGTACGGCAGCAACGTTGGCTTCATGGCTCTCGCGGTGGCGTTCGGTATCGGCGCCGCGGCGTTGGGTGGCGCGCTCGGCCAGGGCCGCGCGTCGTCGGCTGCTCTCGAGGGCATCTCGCGTAACCCGAATGCGTCGGACAAGGTCTTCGTCCCGATGATTCTCGGTCTCGCGTTCATCGAGTCCCTCGTGCTCTTCACGTGGGTTCTCATGCTGCTCCTCTTGCAGAAGTTCTAAAATTTTGCGCATGGGGCTCGGAGCGATCCGAGCCCCGTCGTTTAGGGCATTCAACTTCCCTCCACGCCTAGGAGCGACGCCCAAATGCCACCACGCAAAACAACGAACTACGGTGCGCTGTTCGAATCGCTCGTCGACGATCTCCGCATCGAGATCGCCGCTGCGTTGGATCAGTCGCTTGCCGAGCTCGAAAAGCGTCTGAGTCGCATTGAGCGCCGTCTCGACCAGCTCGCTCCAGAGAGCAGTGGTCCCAAGCAGGCCCCCACGAAGCGCGCATGCGCCGTTTGTGGCCGTACCGCTGTCGCCCGCGGTTTGTGCAGCGCGCACTACCAGCAGTGGCGCTATCGTTCGCGCAAGTCGTCCGCAGAGAAGCTCGACAAGGCCGGTGAGCCAGTGATGCTCACGCCTATGTTGAACGAAATTTCGGGTGACAACTAATCACCCTGCCGCTCACGGTCCGCTAAAGCGTTGATCACGAGAGCACTTGTTTCATGCCGCTGCTGGCAATGCATCTTCCATCGGCGCCCACTGCCCCGCGATGAAGGCGCCTTGTGGATAGGCGAGCCCACGCTTTCGTCCATCTTCCGAAGCTGCTTCACGGTATTCATGCTGAAAGCGCCGGTAGCGCGCGAGGTGCTCGAGCGTCTCGGGAGCGTTTGGGTCGGACCAGCACACCACAACACGGCGCCGCTGAAGCCATGGAACTTCCGGTAGCTCGGAGCGCTGATGGAGTGGCGTACGCAGGACACCTTTCCGACCGAGGACAGGGCGGCCAGCTCGAGTCTTGGCGGCTTCGGCCACGATCTCCTCGACCATGCGCCGCACTTCGCGTTGACACTGCTCAGTAGTGAACGCGCGCCACGCAGGCATTGTCGAGAACACCACCTCGTAGTGAATACAATGATCAGCTTTGCGCACTTGAAGCGGCGTACGTCTTCGCCTTTCTGCGTCGACGGCACGTGAGTAGCTCGTGCCGTTGAAGAACAGTCCTGTCATCGGCGTGCCGGTCATCAACAACCGCGCGCAATGAACTCCGGGCCACTGTTCGGGGCTGGCGACGAGCCCCTCTTTGACGCCTTGGCTCAGGATGTATTTTAGGCACTCTACCTGACTCGCTGCGGTCGGCAGGGCTGCGGCCTTGTATTCGTCCCACAACCCGCCGCGCCAATTGATGTCGAGGCGATGACCCCAGCGCCTCGCGATCTCACGTTTGATGAAGCCGAGGAAAGCCGCGACTTGGTGGGCCGGTCCCTGCAACATGAAATGTGCGTGATTCGACAGAAACGCCATAGCGTACAGTCGAATTCTTATCCATCGCTGCTGCGCGCGCCCAACAAGACCGGCGATGAGCGAGTTGAGGTCACGATGAGGTCTCAACAGGTGCATCCCCTGCTTCACACGCGAGATGATGTGGTAAGGGACTCCTGGATCGATGAACCGCGCGTGGTGCCTCCCACGGAAGCTCCTCCCATAGCTGAGCGACTCAACACCGAGGCTGGTGACTTTCATCACGCTTAGCCAATGCAGCGCGCGTGCCGAGCTGAGCGAAGCAGCATCAGCAACTTTTGAAACGTTCACAACATCGACACGCTCAAGTGTCGCATTGTGGGACGCAAATACCGCTTCCGGTCGCTCCGTAAGGTCTCGACGAAAGTTCCTCGACGAAAGTTCCTGGTCGATTCGCTAAAGGCTCTTCGACGAAGGTTCCTGGTCGATTCGTTGGCGGGGCTGGAGCGTGGCGGTGACTTCGGTGGCGGCGCGGAGGCCGGAGAGGTGGGCGCCGTGGACGGTGCCGTAGAAGCTGGCGTGGGTGGCTTCGCCGGCGAAGAAGAGGCGGTTGGCAAGGGGGGCGGCCAAGGTGGGGCGGTCGCCGGGGCGGACGCTGAGGGTGTCGGCGGAGTAGGAGCCGCGGGCGAATTCGTCTTTGCCCCAACGCGTGATCAGTGTCTTGCGCGGTGCGGGGACTTTGTCGCCAAAGCTGGTCCGCAGTGCTGCGAGGGTTTGCTCGAGCACCGCAGCGTCGCTTAGCTCCTCGAGGGCGCGGGCTTTGTCGGCGGCGACGAGCGCGGTGAGTGTGGGGTTGCCGGTCGACTTCATGGCGTTGACGAAGAACCAATCGGTGCCGTCAGGGGCTTGAACGCCGATGACCGCGTTGGGGGGCCAGAACGCTTTGTCGAAGGCCAAGGTCACGCGGTTCAGGAGGCCGACTCCCAAGCGCTGGATCGCTGCGGCCTTCTCGGGGGGTAGGCTTGGCGCGAATTGAACGTCACCGTGTTGGAGGCATGCGAGCGGGGTCGTGACGATCACGCGCGGCGCGCTCAGCTTGCCGTGGTTCGTGCTGATGATGACGTCGCGGGTGCTGTAGTCGATAGCGGACACGCGCTGCGACAGACGTACGTCGAGGCCCTTGCCGAGGTCGTTGACGATTGCTGAATAGCCGCGTGGCAGGGCGGCATCATCGCCGGGGAATTCTTTGTAGTTGCCGTAGGGTACTACGCCGATGCGGTCGAGCTCTTCCGCGAGGTCGCTGAGGACTGAAGCCTCGAGATACCAACCGGCGGCTCGGTGTTGGTCGGCTGTGAGGCGGCCGCTCGCCAAGTCGGCGTCGAGCGCCGCGTAGACGGTTGGGCCTAGACGCGCGTCGGGCGAGCTCGGGCTTTTGGTGATGGCGTGGATGAGCTCATCAACGCGACGAGAGCCAACGAGATAGTCGTCTCGCGGTAGGAGCTGGCCCTTGGCGTCGTAAAGCGCGACATCTTCCCAGTCCGTGACGACTGTGGGTTGCTTGAGGTTGCGCGCGAAGATCGCGATTGGATTGCCAGTAACGCCGTGGATCCAGCCAGCGCCGCGCTCGACTGTTTGGCCATTGAGATCAACGGTGTGGATGCGTCCGCCAATGCGGTCACGCGCTTCGAGTAGAATGACGCTGTGTCCGGCGTTGCGGAGCTCGCGCGCCGCCGTGAGACCCGCGATTCCGGCGCCGATCACGATGACGTCGGCGCGGTTCTTCGCGGCGCCATGAATGGGGAACCTGGCGCCGAGCTCACGCACGCGGCGCTCTGCCAACGGAGCAGCCGCTGCCGCAAACGGCGCGACCGCGATACTCGCGACTCCGCCTAAGATCTGACGCCGAGAGACCTGCATGCGCATCGCGGATATCGGCCCTACTTACGCGGGGTTGTGTGCCCCCTTGGCACTCTTACGAATGTTCCCGGTCGATCCTGCGCGCGGTCGATCCTGCGCGCGGTCGATCCTGCGAAGGTTCCTGGGCGATTATGGGCAGTTGGGGAGGGCGGAGGTGCAGGAGCCGTTGCAGCAGTAGATGGGGACGGGGCCGGCGGGGGGTGGGATGACGAGGCAGATTTGGGTGTTGGGTTGGAAGGAGTTGGCGGGGCAGGTGGCGGAGGAGCCGGTGCAGGATTCGGCGATGTCGCAGTTGCCGGCGGCGGCGGGGCGGCAGATGACGCTGGAGTCGACGAAGCGGTCGGGAGGGCAGTCGTAGGAGGTGCCGGTGCAGGATTCGGCGGTGTCGCAGTCGCCGGCGGCGGGGCGGCAGGGGACGCCGGAGTCGGCGAAGTCGTTCGGGGGGCAGGTTGCGGAGCCGTCGCAGGAGCCGCCAGCGTCGCAGAGCTTGCCGGTGGCGGGGGCGCGGCAGCTGTAGCCTATGGCGCGGCGGGCGTCGGCGGGGCAAGCGGCGCTCGTGCCGGTGCACTGGTCGGCGATGTCGCAGACACCAGCGCTGGGGCGGCAGACCACGGATGATGCGACGAACGCATTCGCGGGGCAGTCGGGGGATGCGCCGTTGCAGAGCTCCGCGACGTCGCAGGGACCAGCGGTGGGGCGGCAGACCGTGCCCGAAACGAGGCCATCCGCGGGGCACTCCTTCAGCACTCCGTCGCAGCGCTCGGTGGCATCACACGCGGCAGCCGCGGCCCGACAGATGGTGCCGACCTCGGCAGCGACATCGATCGGACACGCGGGGCTCGCGCCGTTACACATCTCGGCCACGTCGCACGCGAGCGTGCTGGCACGGCATTGTGTGCTCGCGTCCAGCCATTGATCCGCTGGACACGCGACTGACAGCCCATCGCAAACCTCAGCGACGTCACACGCGCCCGCGACCGCGCGGCACTCCACACCCGCCACGGCGCGCACGTCAGGCGGGCAATAGGGGCTCAGGCCATCGCAAACCTCGGCGACGTCACAGCTCCCGTAGGCCAATCGGCAGACCGCTCCAGCGGCCTTCCCCTCACAGGCTCGCGGGTCACCACACGACGCGGCGCAGACCCCGTCGCAGCACGTCTCGACCGCCGAGCACAGCGGCGAGCGCACGCACGCTCCGCCAACACACTCCGCCCGGGCGCACGCTGTCGACACACAGCTATCCGGCCCGCACGGAGGTGGCTCACATCCGCTATCGCCGTCACTCACCGTCCCGAATGGCGCGCAGCGCCCCGTCGCGCAAGCCGAGTCATCGGCTACGTTCCGGCAGCGCCCTGCCCCACAGATGTCACGGGTGCACGCTATAGCGTCATCACAATCCAGGTCGCTCCCGCATTCATCGCCGACAAGCACGCAGCCGACGCCGAGCAGACAGCGCTCCTCCGGCGCACACGTGTCGGGGAGCAGCGCCTCGCCGCACACGCCCAGCACGCAGACACCGACGGTGCACTCGTTCGCGAACGTAGAGCAACTAGAAGCATCAGCACAACTCACGGTGCCGCGCGTCACCGCGATCATCTGCGGCCCGTCCGCTAAAACTTCCACGACCCGCGTTCGCCGGATCACCGTCACTCCGCTACGCAAGAGCTCGCCGCTCAGCGTATGCATGCCCTCGGCGACCTGTGTGATGGTGCCGACGGAGCGCGGCCGGTCGAAGTGCATCGCCACGCCGACGACCTTCTCGAGCGCCTCACCGTCATCGAGGCGCAGGCGGATCGTGTCGAACTCGTACACGGGCGCGAGATCCGTCAGCACCTGCAGGGTGACGATCGCGGTGTTCACCGATGGCCGGTCGACATCGCCGTCGATGCTGCACGCCACACGACACACCCCAGCACAGCACGTCTGCCCCGACGAGCAGTTGCCGTCCGTCGTGCAGGCGTCCCCGTCGTCTCCGAACAGCGCACCCACACCGCAACCGATGGCCACGGCGAGGGTCAAAGCCGCCAGAATGTGCCGGATCCGCACCCTTCAAGCATACCAGGCGGCGCTGCAGCGGTTTTGCACAATCTCTCCGCGAGCCCGCCACGCCCCCGCCCCACCCATTGCACGGCCAAGAGCGAAGCTCCTCATCATCAAGGAGGCTCATCGTGAACGTGGCTCGACACATCAAAGGCGCTGGATTCTTCGCAAAGCTCGTCGGCATCGCCGGCATCGGCATGTTCTTGCTCTGGCCGGTCGGAAACATCCGCGACCTCATCGAAGAGCGCATGGAGCGCTCCTCCGCGGTCACCAGCGAGATGGGGACGCTCTGGGGACCCGAGGTCGAAGCGCGCGGCCCCTATCTCGTGGTCCCGCGCCTCGGCTCGAATCAGCTGGCGTACATCCTGCCCGCTGAAGCGCACATCGATACGAGCCTACCCGTCGAAAACCGCCATCGCGGAATCTTCGCGGTGCCCACTTACCGCGGCGAGCTGCACGTGCAAGCGACCTTCGACGGTGCCCGCCTCGCGGCCCTGGGAGCGCAAGCAAGCGAGATGGACTTCGCGCACGCCGAGCTCGTGATGCTCTTCACCTACGGCACCGCTCCTTCGAGCAACGGCCTCACATGGAACGGCGCGGCGCTCACCACGAGCCAGGACGACGTGGCCCGCGAGAAAAACAGCGCCGTCGTCGCCAAGGTCGACGCCAGCCCGCTCGCGGCCGGCAAGCGCGTCGAGCTCGACTGGCTGCTCGCGGCGCAGGGCATCAGCCGCCTCGAGGTCGCCGCGACGGCCGCCAAGAGCAAGCTCACCATGCGCTCCGCGTGGCCAGGCCCCAGCTTCGTCGGTGACGTGCTTCCCACCCGCCGCACCGTCGGTCCCGCGGGCTTCGAGGCGGCCTGGGACAGCGTCGGCGCCCGGCTGCCGGAGCTCACCATCGGCACCAGCCTCCCGAATGCAGTCCTCACCGTGCCCACGGTCGGTGTCCTTCTCGTCGATCCGGTCGACCACTACACGCGTGTCGAGCGCAGCGTGAAGTACGCCTCGCTGGTCATTTTGCTGACCTTCGCGGTGTTCATCCTCTTCGAGCTGACCGCGAAGCTCCGCGTCCATCCGGTGCAGTACGCGTTCATCGGCTTCGCGCTGGTGCTCTTCTATCTCTTGCTGCTCTCGACGAGCGAGCATACGGGCTTCACAATCGCGTACGCTATCGCGTCCACAGCGACGACGGCGCTCGTCGGCGCTTACACCAGCTCGGTGCTGCAGGCGAAGAAGCGCGCGGCGATCGTGACCGCCGAGCTCGCCGCGACCTACGGCATCCTCTACGTGATCATGAGCGCCGAGTCGTTCGCGTTGCTCGCAGGCGCGACCATGCTCTTCACGGTGCTCGCGACCATCATGTTCGTGACCCGCAAGATCGATTGGTACGCGCTCGGCGCCAAGCAGGTCAGCGCTTCCGAACCAAGCCCTCTTGGGCAGTAGTCGCGACGAGTGCGCCACTCCGGGAGAACACCCGGCCGCGCACCAGACCGCGTGAGCCCGACGCGGAGGGACTCTCGACCACATGCAGCAACCACTCATCGACGCGGAACGGACGATGGAACCACATGACGTGATCGATGGAAGCAAGCTGATAGCCAGGCGTGATCCAGGTGATGCCGTGCGGAATGAGCGACGTGGTCACGAACGAGAAGTCCGAGACGTAGGCCAAGAGATAGCGATGCAGCGCCGGATCATCGGGGAGGCGCGCCGTGGCCTTCACCCAGATCATCCGCTTCGGCGGACGCGGGGCAGGCGCAAAGGGGTCGTCCTCGGGGTCGGTGGTGCGCAGCTCGAATGGGCGCTCCATCACGGCCCGCTCTCGCAACGGCTGCGGCAGACGATGCGCGAACTTGGCGTAACGCTCCTGCTCGGTCGGACACGACTCCGGCGGCGGGGCGTCGGGCATCGGGTCTTGATGGTCGAGGCCCGGCTCATCGAGCTGAAATGACGCCGACATGTTGAAGATCGGCCGCCCCGCTTGAATGGCCACTACGCGGCGGGTGGTGAACGACGTGCCATCGCGGATGCGGTCGACGTCGTAAACGATGGGCATCGACACATTGCCAGGACGCAAAAAGTAAGCGTGCAGCGAGTGCACGTGACGGTCGGGAGGGGTGGTGTGAACAGCCGCCGATAGAGCTTGGCCCAGAACCTGGCCGCCGAAGACCGTGCCCCAGCCAAGGTCCTGCGACTGACCACGATAAAGATTTTCTTCGATGCGCTCGAGCGCGAGCAGCTTCACCAGATCATCGAGGACTTTCGACATTGCTCCATATGATTACATTCGCAGCGTCATGCAAAGACGCTTGCCAGTTGGCGCCGAGATCGTCGGCGATGGAGCTCATTTTCGCGTCTGGGCTCCCAACCACAGCGAGGTGGCGGTGGTCATCGGCGGCGAGCGCCATGTGCCGCTGAGACGCGAGACAGGGGGATACTTCGCGACACACGTCCGCGGCATCGGCGCCGGCACACGTTATGCTTACAGGCTCGGCACCGACACGACGCTCTATCCAGACCCCGCCTCGCGTTTTCAGCCCGAGGGGCCGCATGGTGCATCGTGCGTCATCGACTGGCGCGGCTTCATGTGGAGCGATGCCGAGTGGCCGGGCCTGCGCCTCGCGGGCCAAATCATGTACGAGATGCACATCGGCACCTTCACACCGGAAGGCACGTTCGATGCGGCGCGCGCCCACCTGCCCGCTGTAGCGGACCTCGGCGTCACCTGTCTCGAGCTCATGCCGCTCGCGGATTTCGCGGGCGAGTTCGGTTGGGGTTATGACGGCGTCGACTGGTTCGCGCCGACCCGCCTCTATGGCACCCCGGACAGCGTGCGGCGCTTCGTGGATGAGGCGCACAAGCTCGGGCTCGGGGTGATCCTCGACGTCGTCTACAATCACCTCGGCCCCGACGGGAATTACTTGCCGACCTTCTCGAGCGAC
>JBDHVB010000207.1:0-10033 GCA_039809465.1 Myxococcota bacterium | reverse complement strand
GATCGACATGCACGAGGCCTTCGCGGCGCAAGTGCTGTCGAACATCCATGGCTTCGAGTCGAAGGAGTTCAGCGACCGCTATCGCGGGGGAGCCAAGCCGCTGGGCAAGGTGCCGCGCGAGAAGCTCAACATCCACGGCGGCTCGGTCAGCTTGGGCCATCCGTTCGCGGCCACGGGGGCTCGTCAGGCGCTCACCATGTCACGCGAGCTGTCGCGCCGCGGCTCGGGCTCCGTGTTGATCACCCAATGTGCCGCCGGCGGTCTCGGCGCTGCTCTCGTGCTGGAGCGCTAACATGTTCGACCATCTCAACCTCTCGCATTTCCGCATCGCTCTCGACGAAGGCGTGGCCATCGTCACGTTCGACAAGCAGGGCGACAAGGTCAACACGCTCGGCACCTCGATCATCCGCGAGATGGAGGCCGTCATCGACGTGATCGAGCGCGAGGCGAGCATCGTCGCCGCCATCATCGTGTCCGGTAAAGAGGACAACTTCATCGCTGGCGCCGACGTCACCGAGCTCGCGAGCTACGACACCGCGGCCAAGGCGCAAGAGCTCGCCATACGTGGCCAGAAGGGCTTCGCGCGTCTCGAGGCGCTGGGCCGCGACAAGCCGATCATCGCCGCCATTCACGGCGCCGCCTTGGGTGGCGGCCTCGAGCTCGCGCTTGCCTGCTCGGGGCGCGTCGCGTCCGACGCGGACGTCACGAAGCTCGGGTTGCCAGAGGTGAAGCTCGGGCTCATCCCCGGCGCCGGCGGTACGCAGCGCTTGCCGCGCCTCATCGGCATCGCGCAGGCGCTCGACCTCATCCTTTCGGGCAAGGACGTGCGCGCCAAGAAGGCGTTGAAGCTCGGCCTGGTCGACGAGGTGGTGCCCAAGCCGGTGCTGCTCGATGCGGCCAAGCGCGCCGTCAAGAAGGCGCTACAAGGCAAGCCGCTGCGCCCGGCGCGTGGCTTCACGCGCTTCAAGTCGCCGCTCGCCAAGGTGCTGCGCGACATCGCCGACCCCGAGTTCTTGCAAGAGGTGGCGCTCGAGGAGAACCCGGTCGGCCAGCGCCTGCTCTTCAAGAAGGCGAAGGAACGTCTGCTCGAGCGGACGCATGGCTTGTATCCGGCACCCGAAGCCGCGCTCGACGCCATCCGTGTCGGCGTGCTCGAGGGCCGTGAAGCTGGTTATGCGGCGGAGGCTTTGGCCTTCGGCAAGCTCGTGGTCAGCCCCGAGGCCCGCGCCCTCATCTCCATCTTCTTCGCGCAGCAGGCCACCAAGAAGGACAGCGGCGTCACCACCAAGGCGCAGCCGCGCGACGTGAAGAAGCTCGGCGTCCTGGGCGGTGGCCTCATGGGCGGCGGCATCGCTTATGTCACCGCCTCCAAGATGCACGTGCCCGTGCGCATCAACGAGATCGATGACGCGGCGGTGGGGCGCGGCCTTGCGCACGTGCGTCAGCTCTTGAGCAAGGACGTCGAGCGCCGGCGCATGACGCGCTTCGAGGCCGAGCGGGTGATGAACCGCGTCACCGGCACCACCAACTACGGAGGGTTCGCCAACGCGGACCTGGTCGTCGAGGCGGTGTTCGAGGACCTCGAGCTCAAGCGCCGCGTCTTGCTGGACGTCGAGAAGAGAGCGCCGGCGACCTGCGTCTTCGCGTCGAACACCTCCTCGATCCCCATTGCGCGGATCGCCGAGGTGTCGAGCCGCCCCGAGACGGTGCTCGGCATGCACTACTTCTCGCCGGTCGAGAAGATGCCCCTCCTCGAGGTGGTCGTCACCGACAAGACCGCGGACTGGGCGACGGCGACCGCCGTGAAGGTCGGCAAGGCTCAAGGGAAGACGGTCATCGTCGTGCGCGACGGTCCGGGCTTCTATACCTCGCGCATCCTCGCGCCCTACATGAACGAGGCCGCCTGGCTGCTCATCGAGGGCGCCTCCATCGAGGACATCGACGGCGCGCTGGTCGAGATGGGCTTCCCGGTTGGACCCATCACGCTGCTCGACGAGGTCGGCATCGATGTCGGCAACAAGGTCGCGCACATCATGGCCAAGGCTTTCGGGACGCGCATGAGCGCGCCGGAGGCGATGGACAGCCTCATCCGCGATGGCAGACAAGGGCGCAAGAACGGGCGTGGTTTGTATCTCTACGAGAAGGGCAAGAAGCGCGGCCCCGACCCCACTGTCTACGATCTCCTGGGGGGAAAACAGCGCGGCCGCGCCCGCATTCCGCGTGACGAGATCCGCGAGCGCGTGTCGCTGCAGATGGTGAACGAAGCCGTCCGCTGCCTCGATGACGGCATCTTGCGCTCTGCCCGCGATGGCGACATCGGCGCGGTCTTCGGGCTCGGCTTCCCACCATTCCTGGGCGGCCCGTTCCGTTATGTCGACAAGCAGGGCGCCCGCTGGGTGGTCGAGCGGCTGGAGCACTATGCCGCGTCGTTCGGCGAGCGCTTCACCCCCGCGGAAGGCTTGAAGAAGCGCGCGGCCTCGGGCGGGAAGTTCCACGAGGCTTAGGGGGCAGGCCCCAGCCAATCTGTAGAGCAACCCCAGCCGGCTATTTGCCGAGCATGGTGTTAGGCCATACGTTGTCAGGATGCCCCGGTGCCTGGTGACCCCATGAACGACGACCAGCAAGCTCGGCGCGACCTGCGCCGTGATCCCCGGCGTGCGCTCATGCTGCGGGTCGACGTCCGCGAAGGCGGAGACGACAGGGCGCTGGCCTCGGCCTGGACCGCCGACGTCTCGGCTGGTGGGGTGTCGTTGCGCGGAGCAAGGCAGCTCACGCGCGGTCAGATCGTGCGCATGTCGCTGTCGTTCCCCGGCCTGCTCGAGCCCATGGATGTGTTGGGGGACGTGGTCTGGACCCAGCGCACCCTCGCCGTGGCGGGTGGTGTCGGAGTGCGTGTGTGGTCGACCCTCGACCGGGAGCGCCTGGCGCATCTCGCCGAGCTCGCGACGCGGCCGAAGGCCCACCGCGTGCGCCCGTACCGCGTCGTGCTGATGGAGACCGATCCGCTCGCGGCGCTCACTCACCGCATCGCGCTCGAGGAGCTGCACCCGGTGAGCGGCGCGCACCTCGAGCTCGTGCTCACGCGTGGCTGGGACGAGACGCGCGCCCAGGTCGAAGCCGCTCCAGCGGACATGGTCATCCTCGGGCTGCACCCGAAGTACCGCGACAGCCGCGAGGCCTTGTCGTTCGTCCGCGATAACGCCGCGCTCTCGGGCAGCGTCGTGGTCGCGCTCGCGAGCGCCGACGACGCGGACCTCGTCCGCCACGCAAGCCTCGTCGCCGACGTGACCTTCATGAAGCCGGTGCCGATCGCGCGCATCATCGACACCATCGGCCACCTGCTCAACCGCCGCGCCGAGAAGCACGAGAACGTCGCGTACGTCTAACCGCGGCGTCAGCGTCCCCGCCACGAGGCGGGTCATGAGATGCGTCCCTAGTCCACCAGGTACGCGGCGTGCCGGTGGCTCGCCTTACCCTCCGAGGACATGAGCTCGAGCATGAAGCGCTCGCCCTGGACGCGCAGGTAGAACGGCTCACGCATCGCCGGGTCGCCGCTCATGACGACGGTCATGTCGTCGAGACGGCCCATGTCACGCGCCATCTGCCGCGCGACGGCTGGCGCGAACTGCTCGCGATAGCGGCTCAGCAGGCCCTCGAGTTGGCGGCGCTGGGCATGGTCGAGATCGGCGACACGCAATCCCGGCGCCCGGACGCTCTCGAGCGTGACCGGCTCGCCTTTGAGGGTCGAGACGATCTGGCTGCGCATCGGCACGCCGTTCATCGCCTGACGCGAGGCCGCTTGCTGCGCTTCGCCGAGGCTCGCGCTGAAGCCCGCGGCGGCTTCCGCGACGCCGGCGAGCGGCTCCACGGCACGGCCATCGGGCAAGGTCACCGATGGAGTGGTCGAGCCCAAGCTCACGGGACGCGCGCTCACGCGCCCATCCGCCGCGACGGACAGAGTGATGGACGCATGATGACCCTGGATGCGCATCGCCCAGTCGTCACCCAAGCGCGGCTCGCCGAAGATGCTGACGCGGTAGTTCGTCGGGTCGTAGTCGAAGAGCCAGCGCAGATAGAACGGATGATCGGCGCCGCGTTGTTCTTCACTGTGCCGTGCCGCGAGCACGACATCGTAGCCTTCGGGGCTCATGGCCGCGCGCATCACGCCACGGACTTGCTCCGCGGCCGCGGGCGACAGGTCGCTATCACGGACACCGTCACGCTCGGCCCAACCGATGACGCGGCCCAGGCGCGCCGGCTCGGGCTCGTGCGTCCAGCGCGCGCGCTGCGGCGCATTCGCCGGGAAGTGCGCGCCCGGTTGCTCGGCGATGACCGCGCTAGCGGCGGCGCGCATGCGCTGGGCGAGCTCGGTGTCGCGAAGCGGGGTCGCTTCGATACCCCCGACCTGGGCCGGCGCGTCGTCGGTCGCGGTGACGACGTAATGGTCCAAGGGACCGGGGATGGGAAAGGCGCGGGCGACGCCATCGACGGTGGTGGTCATGATGATGTCCTCGATGTTTGGGAAGGACCCGGCGCGTCGTTTGCGGCCAGGTACTCGCGTTGCGGGCGCGCGTGTTTCCCGTCGGGAAGCCAGTCGCGCATCATGGGATAGAGACGGGGCGCATCACCGGCGGCGGCGCGCCGCGCTGCTTCACTCAGCAACCGCGCGGCCAGCTCGTCGTTGCCGTTCTGGTCGGCGCGGATGGGAGCTCGAGGGGCGACGCGAATCGATGACACCAGGCAAATCCCTTGGCGGAAGAGCACCCGCATACTCGGCGGTGAGCCAGGTGGCGTTCCGTGATTGTCCTCTGTCATCGTGACAGGAGACGCCTCGTTTTACCCTTGCTCGTATGTTGGTCCGCTATGGCGTCCGCGCCGAGGGTGCATCTCGTAACCCGCATCGCGATAGGGTCGAGGTGTCCTGCGGGTTATGAGACGAGCTCTCGAGCAAACGCAAACTGCTCTAGAGGCGGATGGTCGCGCGGACCGAGTCCGAGTATGCCGCTTTCGCGGACTTGAGGGCTTCGCTGAGGGCCTCGTTTGCCTTGTCGGGCATGCGGAT
This sequence comes from Myxococcota bacterium, assembly GCA_039809465.1. Classification (GTDB taxonomy): domain Bacteria; phylum Myxococcota; class XYA12-FULL-58-9; order XYA12-FULL-58-9; family JALHOP01; genus JALHOP01. The sequence continues at coordinate 4,971 of JBDHVB010000207.1, read as the reverse complement.
GTCGAGCTGCGCGTAGAGATCGCCGCGCTCGTTGCCGCGTTGGATGCCCTTGGCGCGTAGGCGCAGCTTGTCGCCTTGCTGGCTTCGGGCGGGGACGCGCAGGCTCACGTTGCCGTCGGGGGTGGGGACGTCGATGGTGGCGCCGTTGTAGGCCTCGTCGATGGTGACCGGGAGCTTCAGGTGCAGGTCGAGGCCTTGGCGGGTGAAGTAGGGGTGGGGGCGCACGCGCGTCTCGATGAGCAGGTCGCCGTCGCCGCCGGGGCCTGGCTGGCCTTGGCCCGCGACCTTGAGCTTCGAGCCGGTGTCCGCGCCCGGGGGGATGCGAACCGTCACGGGCTCCGAGCGGCCGGGGATGCGCAACTGCACCTCGGTGCCGCGGATGGCCTCGGGCAGATCGATGTCGACCGTCGCGACGACGTCACGACCTTTCTGTGGACCGCGGGGCCGGCGGTTACCGCGCTCGAACAAGTCGCCGAAGATGTCGCCGAACTCGAACTCGACTCCGCCGCCCGCTCCCCCGGCGCCGCCAAACGGGCCAGACGAGCGCTGATGAGCCCCACCGCCGCCCATGCCGCCAGCCCACCGCTGGTAGTTGCGGGCCTGCTCGGCGTCGAAGCCACCGCGCAGCGCGGCCTCACCGAACTCATCGAAGAGCTTACGTTTTTCGGGGTCGGAGAGGACGTCGTTCGCGGCGGAGATCTCTTTGAAGCGCTCTTCGGCTTCTTTGTTTCCGGCGTTGACGTCGGGGTGATACTGGCGGGCTAACTTACGGTAAGCCTTGCGGATTTCGTCTTCGCTTGCGGTCCGTGAGACACCCAGGACGGTATATGGATCTTTGGCGTCGGCCATTACATTTATTATAAGCAGCGCTCAGCTTTTCGCTACTTAGTCATGCTCCCGGAGATACCTGTCTGCAAGTTGGCGCTGTCGGTTGTCGAGGCTCATGGGGTTTCCTTCGATCCACACCCGCTCGGCGAGGGTCGAGGTCTCGAAAGGATCGCCGGACCAGAGCACGAGGTCCGCGCGCTTCCCAGGCTCGAGTGAGCCCTGGGCCGGGTGGTCGAAGACCTCGGCGGGGGTGCTGGTGATGGCGCGCAGCGCGGCTTCGCGGCTCATGCCGTTGGCGACCGCGAGGCCGGCTTCGAGGCGCAGGCGGCGCGCGTTCTGCTCGTCAGCGAGGCCAGTGGTGAGGATGACCGTGACGCCGGCGCGCTCGAGCAGGGCGGGCAGATCGTCACGCGCGTTGAGCTGGTCGAAGTCGTAGGGCAGCTGCTCCGACGGCTGGATGATGACCGGCACCCGCGCCTCCTTGAGCTTCGCGGCGACGAGCCAGCCCTCGCTCGCGCCAGCGATGACCAGACGCAGTTTCTCCGCTTTAGCGAGCTCGAGCGCGGCGAGGATGTCGGTGGCGCGATGCGCGGTGAGCACCAGCGGCAGCTTGCCGTCGAGCACCGGGTAGAGCGCCTCGAGCTGCAGACTGCTGAGCGACATCATCCGCTCGAGCGGACGTCCGCCGCTGCGGCGGTGCAGGCGCGCGTCGTCGAGGATCTGGCGGATGGCGAGCCAGGTACCCCCACGGGCGCCACCCCCATCCCCCATGCGGCTCGCATCACGCGAGGTGATGCCGCCAAACATCGCGAGCGGCTTCGACGCGTCGGGCCGGCTCGCCAGCGTACCGACGAGGTCGACCCAGCAGCCCGTCCCGCTGATGACACCACCCTCCGGGCTGACGACGACGCTGGTGATGCCCCCGGCGCGGGCGATGGGGAGGCGCACCGACAGCGGGTTGAAGCCGTCGCACACACGGAAGGCGGGAGAGAACGGCGCATCCTTCAACGTAGAGTCGACCGACTCCTGCTCGAGGAGCACCTCGGCGACACCAAGCTGCGAGCGCGTCTCGATGAGCCCCGCGGTCAGCACCTTGCCTGCGCCGTTGATGTGCCCGGCTTGCGTTGCCACGCTGTTGCCGTGTCCGGCTTGCGTTGCCGCGCCGTTGCTGTACCCGGCTTGCGTTGCCGCGCTGTTGCTGTACCCGGCTTGTGTTGGCGCGCCGTTGCCGTGCCCGGCTTGCGTTGCCGCGCCGTTGCTGTACCCGGCTTGCGTTGCCGTGCCGTTGCCCGCGCCACTGGTCTGTCCGGCTGGCGCCGCTGTGCTAGTGGCGTTGCTGCGCCCGGCTTGCGGGGTGGCGCTGCTCGCGGGCTTGTTGGGGGTGATCGAGAGCACGCGGCCTTGGTCGATGATGACCGTGGCACTTTCGATGATGGTGGTGCCGGTCTCGACGCGCACGTTGTCGATGACGGTCGGGGCGGCGAGCAGGCTTGCTGCGAGGAGGATGGCGTTCATAGCTTCACCTCGGGGTCGCGCTTCGTGCCGGTGCGGTCGATTGCCGAGGTGCCGAGCTCGAAGTCGGTGGGACGGATGGGTTTGCCGTCCTCGTAGATGACCTCGCCGTCGATGAGCACGAGCTTGGTCTTGGCGTAGATGCTGAACGGGCTAGTGCTCCAGAGGACCACGTCCCCCATCTTGCCGACCTCGAGGGTGCCGGTCTGGCCGTCGATGCCCAGGGCCCAGGCGGCGTTCGCGGTCACCCAGCGCAGCACCTCGTCGTCGCTCAGCTTGAGGCCCAAGCTCTCGCCCGCGGCGCGCGCCTTGGCGGCTTGTTGTGGGAGGTAGCGGACCTCGCTGGACGAGTCGCTGTGCATGATGGGCCGGCCCTTGGCGGCGGCGATGAGCGCGGCGTTGTAGGGAATGCCGTCGAAGGCCTCCATCTTGAAGCCCCACCAGTCCGCCCAAGTGGACACTGCTACGTTCTCGTCGGCGAGACGGCGCGCCAGCTTGTAGGCCTCGACCGCGTGGTGGAACGAGCGGATGCGGAAGCCGAACTCCTGCGCCACGTCGAGCAGGTTCTGCATGTCGTCGGCGCGGTAGCAGTGGATGTGCAGCAGGATCTTGCCGTCCATCATCGCGGTCAGCGTGTCGAGCCCGATGTCGCGGTCTGGCGGATCGGGGGCGTCCTCGCCGTCGCTCTTCTCGTTGTTCTTGTAGTCCTCGAGGTCGCGCTCGTAGGCCTGCCACTTGCGGCGGTACTCTATGGCGCTCTGGAAGGCGGCGCGGAAGCCGGCGATGTCGCCCATGCGGGTCTGTGGTGAACGGCCCTTCTCGCCGTAGACGCGCTTGGGATTCTCGCCGCACGCCATCTTGAGACCCTGCGGCGCGCCCGGGAAGCGCATGGCGCGCGCTGTGGTGGCGGGCTTGAGCTTGATGGTCGAGGAGCGGCCACCGATGAGATTCGCGGAGCCCGGGAGGACCTGAACCGTGGTGACGCCGTGCGCGGCCGCCCGCGCGATGGCGGGGTCTTGCGGCCAGATGCCATGCTCGGCCCAGACCTCGGGGGTCGTGGGGGCGGTGGCTTCGTTGCCGTCTTGGTGGGCGTCGGCGGCGGGCATGGGGTAGACGCCCATGTGCGAGTGCGTGTCGATGATGCCCGGCGTGACCACCATGCCCTTGCCGTCGACGACGCGCGCACCGGCCGGCGCGGCGAGGTCACCCGCGCCGACAGCGGCGATGCGGCCGTCGCGGATGAGCACGTGACCAGGCGAGTGAATGGCGCCAGCCGCGGTCATGACGGTGGCGTTCTTGATGAGCACCGGGGGTGGTGCGGGCTTGGTCACGGGCATGTCGCCTGGTGGTGTCGGCGTCATGGCGGGCGGCAGCAGCGCGCGCTTCGTCCCCTGGTTGCCACTGCTCGCGCAGGCGAGCGTGCAGAGCACGGCCAAGCTGAGGTAAGAGCGCATGGCTGAAGGCCGTAGCACACAGCCCCCAATCGAATCACGCGTGAATATGCGCCTGTCTTCTTTGCGATCGCTGCTCGTTTTCGCCACCATGTCTGCCGCCATGGCCGTTTCCACGGCGGCTCGTGGCGACATGGTTCCCGCCGCCGTCACGTTGACCGGCCAGCGCGTCGCATTGGATGCGCGGACCGCCCAGCTCACGGTCAGCGTCGTGGTGAAGAACGAGCTGGACGTCATGCTCACCGCCGTCGAGGTGGGCTGGCTTCTCGCCCCGGACGCGGCGACGCTCGCGCGCGTGGATGACCCCGGCGTGCTCTTCTTGGCGGAGGACGACCCCAAGCACGTGAAAGCACCGGCCGGCATCACCGCGCTGCGACGGATCGTCGACGCAGCGGTCCCGCCTCACGGCAGCGCTCCCGTGACCTTCACCGTGCCGCTAGCGGCCGCGACCCCCGACGTGTACCGGACGTACATTCTCAACTACGCTTTGGCGGACGCATCGCTTCCCCTCCTGCTGCGGCTGTTACACGGCAGCGCCGCCGCGGACGAGCGCGCCGCGGTCACTATCTTCGCGCTCGCAAGCCCTGCAAGGGAACGCTTGGCGGCGCGCGCGCGCTTGAACGCCGAGCGCTGGTCGGCCGAGCTCGAAGCGCGCACCAGCGCGCCGGTGCCGCAGCGGCCATCGGCGAGCGAGCTGCACGAGCGGGTGTTTTTGGTGAGGGCGATGGGCGTGGTCGGCGGGCCGCGCGCCGAGCAGGTGCTCACGACCTTGCGCGACCGCCCGGACCTCGCGAGCTTCGACGAGCTGCTCCGCGTGGTGCTCATCGACAGACTGCGCGGCACCCGACTCGAAACCCCGCTCGCTTTCGCCGTTCCCGCGAGCGCCCGCGGCTTCCGCGATGTGGTGGACGTGGCGCTGCAGGATGCGCGCAATCTCCTGGAGCTCGCGCGTAATGAGGGAGAGGTTAGGGCGCTCAATGAGGAGGCGCGACGAGGCGATGGTTCGGAGGGGCGATTGCAGACCTCCGATGGCCGATTGCCGATGAGCGATAGCCGATTACCGATGTCCGATGGCCGCCCGCCGATGGCCGATAGCCGATTGCCGACCTCCGATGGCCGACTGCCGATGGCCGATAGCCGCTCGCCGACCTCCGATAGCCAATCACCTGCCGCGAGTGGT
>JBDHVB010000206.1:0-10053 GCA_039809465.1 Myxococcota bacterium | reverse complement strand
GGTGACAACGCGACACCGCACTTTGCCGATACTCCCGACATGCAGTCCAATCCCCTCGCTGACGTCATTGGTCTCACCTTCTGGCAGAGCACGAACGGCAATCTGAGCGCGTTGGGTGGACGGGCGCGTGAGCTCGTCGAGGACCTCATCACCCGCGCTGGTGGCTCGCCTGCCGAGCCCACGTGGAAAGTCGCCGCGCGCCTCGTGCGCTACGTGGAGACCCACCCGGTCGATTGTGAGCTCATCCTCGCGCTCAACCAGCTGGCGCGTAGCCCGCAGGAGAGGGCCCTAGAGGCCGTCGGAGTCGCGGCTTAGCTTCCAGTGCACGCTTGAGCCGCCACGACCGGCCGCCGGGGTTCGGTTCTCTGCTTGCGAGGCCCGTGATCGGCGTGTTACCGCCCGCCGAATGAGCGCCGCCCGGACAGAGCGTCTGTTGAACCTGCTGACGTTGCTGCTCAACGCGCGTCGGCCGGTGTCGCTGCGCGAGATCCGCGAGCTCGAAGAGTTCGACGCCTACAAGACGAGCGACCCGAAGAGCGGTGAGCGGGCCTTCGAGCGCGACAAGTCGGCGCTCATCGAGCTGGGGGTGCCGCTGCGCTGGATCGCCCCCGAGCGTGAAGACGAAGAGGACGGCGTCGGCGGCTATCTCGTCGACCGCGACAAGTACTACCTCCCAGAGCTCGAGCTGCAGCCCACCGAGCTCGCATTGCTCTCGATCGCCGGCGCCGCCGCGGCGAGCGTCGCGGGCTTTCCTGGCCGCGCCGCCGTCATCCGCGCGCTCGCCAAGCTCGGGTTCGACGTCGATGAGGCGCGCATGCCCGCCACCATGGCGCACACCCCGGTGCAGGAAGGCGTGGACGCCGAGCGCGTCGGTGGCCTGCTCGCGAAGCTCCACGAGGCGGTGGCGGTGCAGCGCCGGGTGCGTGTCGTCTACGATGGCGGACGCGGCGCCTCGCCCTCGACGCGCGAGGTCGATCCCTACGGTCTCTATTACAAGCAGGGCGCCTGGTACCTGGTCGGCTATTGCCACCTGCGTAAAGCCGAGCGCACCTTCCACTTGGCGCGCATCCGCGAGCTCGCCGATGTCCGCTCCGGCGGTCAGCACGAGTTCACCGTGCCCAAGGAGTTCGACCTCGCCAAGCACGCGCGCCGCCGGCCGTGGGAGTTCCCGCAAGAGAAGCCGTTCGCCGTCACCGTGAAGCTCGCCGAGCGCCTGCTCCCGGCCATGCACGAGATCTTCGGCCCCAACGTGACGAGCGAGCCCACGGAGGGCGGCGCCTTGGTGCGCCTCACCGCGACGCACACCAACGCCCTCGTGAACACGCTCTTACCCTATGGCGCGGCCGCCGAAGTGCTCGAGCCGCGGAGCCTGCGCGACATCATGCGCAAAGCTTACGAGCGCCTGGCGGAGGCGTACGCATGAGCGTCACCGACCGCTTGGGCCGCCTGCTCTTCATCGTGCCGTACGTCGCGCACCGCGACGGTGTGACCCTGCAAGAGCTCGCCGAGAAGCTCGGCGTCACCACGTCGCAGATCGAATCGGACTTGGAGCTGCTCGCCATGGTCGGGCAGCCGCCGCTCACGCCGGATCATCTCATCGACCTCTACGTCGAGGACGACGTGGTGTACGTCGACCTCGACCAGTCGCTATCGCGGCCACTGCAGCTCACCCACGAAGAGGCGGCGTCGCTGGTGCTGTCGGCGAAGCTCGTCGGTGATCTGGGCGGCCTCGGCAGCGAGCTCGAGAAGGTGCTCGCCAAGATCGCCGAGCACCTGAACCCCGCCGAGAAGGAGATGGTCGCCGTGCTCGCCGAGCGCGTCGGCATCTCGCGCGAGCTCCCCGAGGGCGCCGTCTCCGCGAGCCTGCGCAAGGCCTGTGAAGCCGCCCGCGAGGTGGCGCTCGAGTATTATTCGGCGTCGAGCGACCGTCACAAGCGCTACCGCGTGAAGCCCTTGGGCCTCGTCTCGCACAGCGGCATCGAGTACGTCGTCGCCCTCGACACCGACGAGGACGACCACGAGAAGCTCTTCCGCATCGACCGCATCGGCAGCGTCCAGGTCACCGACACGACCTTCGAGAAGCCGAGCGACTTCGATCTCGCCCGCTTCCGCACCCAGCGGCTGTTCTTCGGCGAGCGCGCCTTCACCGCCGAGGTCTGGTTCTCGAAGGCGGTGGCGCGCGAGGTCGCCGAGCGCTTCAGCGAGACCGACGTGACCCGCGAAGCCGACGGCAGCCTGAAGGTGCGCGTGTCGACGTCGAGCCCCGCCTGGCTTGCCCGCTGGGTGTTGCCCTTCGGTGAAGACGCCCGCGTCTTGAGCCCCGAACAACCGCGCCGCTACATTGCCGAGCTCATGGCCTCGGCGGTCGCGGCCTACCGCCTCTAGGAGAGCTTGAGATGGCGAAGCGCCCTTCGATTCACGAGATGATCACCTCGCGCAAAGCGCCGAAGCCGGTCGGCCCTTATTCGCAGGCCATCCGCACCAAGACGCCCGGCGAGATCTTGTACGTGTCGGGCCAGATCCCGATCGAGGTGCCGAGCGGCAACGTCTTCCGCGGCGAGATCAAGAAGCAGGCGGAGATCGCGCTCACCCACGTGCGCAACATCGTGCAAGACGCGGGCTTCACCATGGACGACGTGGTGAAAGTGACCATCTTCCTCACCGACATGAAGCAGTTCGATCAGGTGAACGAGGTCTACACCAAGTTCTTCGTGGGCCAGATGTTGCCCGCCCGCGCGGTCGTCGGTGTCGCGGCGCTGCCGAAGGACGTGAACGTCGAGGTCGAGGCGGTCGCGGTGAAGAAGGGCATGTCCGCGATGGACGAGCTCTTCGGCGAGGAGCCGGCGCCCAAGCGCTGATGTCCCATGTTCGATGTCGTGTTCCTGGGCACGGCGGCGAGCACGCCGTCGATCGATCGTGGGCTGTCGTCGCTCCTCGTGCGCGCCGGCCGCGAGCGCTTCCTCGTGGATTGTGGCGAGGGCACTCAGCGCCAGCTCCTCAAATCGGGGGTCGGCTTCCGCAAGCTCTCCGGCATCCTGCTCACGCACGCGCACCTCGATCACATCCTCGGCTTGCCCGGGCTCTTGTCCACTTTGGCGTTGCTCGAAGCGGGCGGTGACGAGCCGCTGATGCTCGCCGGCGCTCCCGGCACCATCAAGCTCGTGCAGCAGCTCCTGCGCGGTGTCTGGTCCAGCGGACGCACGCCTCTGCCGGTGGCGTGGACGGAGCTGACACCCGGGGTGTTGCACAAGACCGACGACCTCGAGCTGCGCTGCTTCCCGGTACGACACGGCGAGACCGACAGCATGGCCTACGTCTTCGAGTCGCCGATGCGCCGCCATCTCTTGCCGGAGAAGCTCGCCGCCGCCGGCGTGCCGCACGGTCCGGAGCGCGCGCGCCTCGCCAAGGGGGAGGCGATCACCTTGGCCGATGGCCGCGTCGTCTCGCCGGACGACGTCACCAGCGCGCCGACCCCCGGCACCAAGCTGCTCATCGTCGGCGACGTGGAAGACACCTCCGACATCCTGCCGCACGCGCTCGGCGCCGATGCCATCGTCATCGAGGCCACCTTCCTGGGGCCCGACGCGGCGCTCGCCCGCCAGCGCTCGCACCTCACCGCCCGTGCCGCGGCCGAGCTGGCGCGCGACGCTGGCGCCAAGGCGCTCTACCTCACGCACATCTCGGGACGTTACGGCGCCGACGCGGTGCTTGCCGATGCACAGTCCGTTTTCGCGGACACGAAAATCGCCCACGACTTCTTGAGCATGAGCGTGTGAGAGAGAGCCGCGGGCTCACAAGCGCGGCTGCTTGAGGCTCTCCGAGACTTGCTGGTGTTGCTTGGGACCCAAGAGGCGCGTCGTGTCGACCGGCGTCAGCTCCTCCTTGGGCCGCGAGGTCTCGTGCGTGGCGAGCCACATGCTCTCGAAGAGCTCCATGGCGGTCTGGTTACGTGAGCGCGCCGCGATGATGATGGCGGTCGCGACGATCGCGATGAGCACGATGGCGACCACGGTGGGCCAGCGCGCCGGCGGTGGAATGTGCGCGATGACGGTCTTGGCGATGAGCGGCACTGGCATGGTCTCGGGGGCGAGCTTGCGGGGAGCGCGCTTGGGGCCGCCGCCGTAGAGCATGGTGGGGGCCTCGCGCTCGTGTGGTTTGAGGGTCGCGGCGGGCGTTACGACGTCATGCGTGCGCTCCTTGACCAAGGCGGCGGGCGCGAGATCACGCGCGACCAACACCTGGGTCTTGGGAAACTCGAGGCCATCCATGTCGCTGTTCAAGCAGGTCGCGGCGGTGATGTCGGCGTAGCTGCGCAGGCGCTCCTGCATGCTCGCCATGTCGGCGGGGAAGAGCTCTTGCATGAGCTGACGCGCTTCACGGCGGCCGACGATGCTCTGGTCGACGATGCGGAAGGAGGCCAAGGCGTCGACGAGCTGCGAGGCCGATTCGTAGCGGGCGGCGGGGTTCTTCGCGAGGCAGCGCGCCACGATCTCGTCGAGCTCCGGTGGCACCGCGGCGACGTCGCTCAAGCGCGGCGCCGCGCGGTTCGTCACCTTCTCGAAGATCGAGAAGGCGCTGCTGCCGTCGAAGGCGCGCTCACCGGAGAGCAGCTCGTAGAGCAGGATGCCGAGCGCGAAGATGTCGGCGCGCCGGTCGATGGCGGCGCCGGTCGCTTGCTCGGGGGCCATGTAGCTGAACTTGCCCTTGATGACGCCGGCGACCGTCTGGTTCGAGCGTGTGTCCGCTTTAGCGACGCCAAAGTCGATGAGCTTCACCTCGCCCTGGTAGTCGAGCATGATGTTGTGCGGGCTCACGTCGCGGTGCACGAGGCGCATCGGGCGGCCATCGGGACCCACGGCGTTGTGCGCGTAGTCGAGCGCTTCCGCCGCCTTGCTTACCACGTAACAGGCGACCGCTTGCGGCAGCCGCACCTTCATGGCGCGGCACGACTTGATGATGGCGTTCAGGTCGCGGCCCCAGACCAGCTCCATGGCGATGTAGAGCGAGTCGTCGATGCGGCCGAGCTCGAAGGTCTGCGCGATGTTCGGATGCATCAGGCGCGCGGCGAGCTTCGCTTCGTCGACGAACATGGGCACGAGCTCGGCGTCACCCGACGCGGTCGATTTCATGCGCTTGATGGCCACGATGCGGGACAGCCCGTCACCAGCCTCCTTGGCGCGATAGACCTCGGCCATACCGCCCGCGCTCACGCGGTCGAGGATGATGTATTTACCGAAGCGAACCGGAAATCTGCTGAACGACATGAATGACCTCGCGCCACCAACGCCCACGTCGATGACACTTGGCCCATTCATCGGAAGAAAAACGTGACGCGCCGCACACGTCACCCTGAAGCTGCGTCATGGTACCCGTGAAAAGTACTAGTTACGGCTCTTCCAGGCGCTGCCGGCGCGCTCGGTGACCTCGTCGACGGCCGCCAGCGCGGCGACGTACTCGCCCTCGAGGCCCAGGCCGGGGATGACGTCGCGGCCGCAGCGCACCAGGTTCTTGAAGTAGCCCTTCTCGCGCTTGATGGCGATGCCGAGCACCGGGCGCTCCGAGGGCTCGTAGATCGGGTGCAGCGCCCAAGGGTCGATGGTGCGGGTCATGTCGGTGTCGGCGTCCCAGGCCGAGGTGTCCGAGGCGATCGACTGGTCGACGATGTACTCGTTCAGGAAGGGGACGAGGCGGGCGACGCGGCTCGCCATCTGGGCGCGCAGGGCCTGCATGCGGGCGGGGGAGCGGGTGATCTCGCTGGTGCGCACCGGGCAGGCGACGCTGAAGACCACGTGCTGGTCGTCGTCGACCTTGCGGCTGCCCTGGGCGTCGATGCGCTGCGCTGGATAGCGCCGCAAGAAGAGCGGCGGGTCGGCGGGCTCGTTGCCGCGCTGCTGCTGGCGGCCATTCAGCAGGAAGACGCTCTCGGCCATGCCGTTGGGGACCACCTCGCGCTTGGCGAGGATGTTGAGCACCATGAGGCTGCCGACCGGCCGGAGGATCGAGCGCTCGGCGGCGAGCTTCGCCTGCGCCTTGCCTTGCGGCAGCAGCTCCTCGAACGGGCTCGTGGCGTTGTCGATGAAGAAGTCGGCGGTGAAGCTGTGGCGCCCATCGGCGAGCTCGAGCTCGTGGAGCTTCGCGCCGTTCGGCTGAATGGTCTTCACCAGTGCGCCGCGGCGGACAGTGACGCCGGCCTCCTCGGCCGCTTTGACGAACACGTCCGCCATATCGAACAGACGGTCGGTGAAGGTGACCGTGCCGCGGTAGTAGCGCGCGATGAGGCGGATGGCGTGGAAGGCCGAGGGCGACTGGGCCGAGAGGTTGCCGAAGAACGAGAGCGGGCCGAGCAGCACTTCGCGGATGGGGTGGTCGGTGGGGATGCTCTGGAAGATCGGGTGCTCTTCGAAGGGCACGTCGAGGTGCTCCATCTCGGCGAGGGTGCGCTTCACCTTGAAGCCGTCGAAGAAGCCGCTCGGCAAGAGCTTGGGCTGCTGCGCCAGGAAGGCGCTGATCTCGCCGTCGATTTGGATGAGGCGCGTGAAGAAGTCGCGGACCTGGTCGACGAGCTCGGGGAACTCGAGCTTGAGCTCGCCCAACCAGGCCTCTGGTGACGAGCGCACGTCGATGCGGTGGCCCGGCATGATCGCCTGGAACGACGTGGTCGGCGTCTCGAGCTTGGCGCGCAGCTGCGGGCCCAAGGCGAGCTCTTGATGGACGATCTTGGCGGGCGGCGAGTCGTCGAGGTTCGGCACCAGCGTGGGGATGAGCGGCAGGCGGAAGCCGTTGCGGCGATACGAGTTGGTCTGCTCGCCGTGGTCGACGAGCACGACGCGGCGGCCGCGCTTGGCGATGAGCGCCGCGGCGATGATGCCAGACAGCTGGGTGCCGACAACCGCGACGTCGAAGTGCTGCGACATGGGTTCCATGTCGTAGCCGCATGGAGTCAGGCGCGCAACCAGGTTAGACGACGCGCATGAAGCGTGCGCTCTTGAGCCTCCTGGTGCTGACCGCGTGCAGCAAGCCGGCACCCCCCGTGACGACCATTCCGTACAAGCAGACCTTCGATGGGCCGACGTTGGGCAGCGAGTGGCATAGCCCGAGCGGCGGCTGGCAGATCGTCGATGGGCGTCTCTACAACGCGGGGGCGCACAACGTGCCGCTCTGGTTGTCGGCTGCGTTGCCCAAGGACGCGCGGGTCAGCTTCGATGTCGAATCACGCAGCCCCGAGGTCGACTTCAAGTTCGAGATCTACGGTGACGGCGAGCACCACGAGTCAGGTTACAGTGTAATCATGGGCGGCTGGAAGAACACCACGACGCTCATCGCCCGCCGCGGCGAGCACGCACCGCGCCGCATCGACTCCGACGACGCGTCGCTGCGGGCGCAGGTGGTTCAGGACAAAGTCCGCGCCGCGACCATCAACAAGAATCGCAAGGACGCGGTCGCCAAGATGGAGAAGCTCGAGCCCAACCGCGTCTACCACGTGGTCTTCGAGAAGAAAGGAAACGACCTCACCCTGAGCATCGACGGCGAGGTGCACCTCACCTACTTCGACCCGTCACCGCTCGCGGGCCCGGGCGCCGACCGCTTTGCTTTCGCCAACTGGGCGTCGAGCGTCTACTTCGACAATCTCGAGATCTCGGGGCTCTGATGTTCGCTTTAGCGGACGACGAACGATGCCTCGGTTTGGGCTGACGCGTCGTTGCCGATGAACAGGGTGTAGAGGCCGCTCGGCTTCATGGGGTTGCCGTCGTTGTCGTGGACCGTGAGGTCGGTGACGGGGATGGCGATGCGCACGACCTTGCTCTCGCCGGGGGCGAGCTCGACCTGGGCGAAGCCTTGGAGCTTGCGCAGGGGTTGGGTGAGCGTCGAGTCCTCCCAGCGGCTGTAGATCTGGACGGTCTCTTTGCCCTTCAGCTTGCCGGTGTTCTTCACGGGCACGTCGACGAAGAGGGTCTTGTCGGCCCAGAGCTCGCGCGCCGAGAGGGTTGGCTGGCCGATGGCGAAGCTCGTGTAGGAGAGGCCGAAGCCGAAGCGGAATTTGGGCGCGTTGGGGCCGTCGAGGTACGCCGAGCTGAAGCGGTTGACGACCTTGCCGTCCTTGTCGAAGCTCGCGGGGCGGCCGGTGGCGACCATCTGGTGGTGCACCGGGATCTGCCCGGTGGCGGCGGGGAAGCTCACCGGCAGCTTGCCGCTCGGGTTGCGGTCGCCGAAGAGCACGTTGGCGACGGCGTTGCCGTGCTCGGTGCCGAGCTGCCAGGTCTCGAGCAGCGCTGGGATGGCGTCGGCTTCCTTCGGCAGGACCATCGGGCGGCCGTTCATGAGCAGCGCGACGACGGGCTTGCCGGTGGCTTGCAGCGCCTTGATGAGGTCACGCTGATTGCCCGGCAGCTCGATCGACTGCACGCTCGAGGCTTCGCCGCTGCGGTCGGCGTTCTCGCCGATGGCGATGACGATGACGTCGCTGTCCTTGGCGGCTTGCAGCGCGGCGTCGATGTCCGCTTTGGTGGACGCGCCGTCGCGGTCATTGCCGGCGACGTACGTGAGCTTGCCGCCGCTCTCGATGGCGCGTGCTTCGAGGGCCTGACGCACGGTGACGGTCTCGTCGTCCTTGCCGAGCGCTGACCATGAGCCACGGTGATCCAGCGGGTGGTCCGCGAGCTTGCCGATGAGCGCGATGCGCTGCGATGGCTTCAGCGGCAATGTGTTTCCGTCATTGCGGAGCAGGACGATGGAGTCCTCCGCGACTTCGCGCGCGGCTTTGCGGTCGAGCGGCGACTTGGTGACGATCTCGCCGTAGGGATCGTCGAAGAGGCCCATCTCGGCCTTGAGGCGGATGACGCGTCGGCAAGCCTCGTCGAGCACCGCTTCGGGGACCTGCTTTGCCAGCACGGCCTTGGCGAGCTCGTCGGCGTAGAGGCCGCTGACCATCTCCATGTCGACGCCGGCGTTGGCGGCCGCGATGGCGGCGCCGGCGCGGGTGCGGGCGACGCCGTGGTTCAACAGCTCGTAGGTCGACGCCCAGTCGGTGACGACCATGGCGTTCGAGCCGAAGCGGCCACGCAGCACGTCGCGCAGCAAGTAGGGGTTCGCGGTCGAGGGTACGCCGTTCAGATCGTTGAACGACGTCATGAAGGTGTCGGCGCCCGCTTTAGCGGCCGCGTAGAAGGGCGGCAGGTACACGTCGTGCAAGCGGCGCAGCGATATGTCGGTCGTGTTGTAGTCACGGCCACCCTCGGCGGCGCCGTAAGCCGCGAAGTGCTTGGCGCAGCTCAGGATGTACTGGTTGAAGCCGCGCACCTGGGCTTCGGCCATGCGTGAGCCCAAGAATTGATCTTCACCGGCGCCTTCGGCGATGCGGCCCCAGCGTGGATCACGGGCGATGTCGACCATCGGCGCGAAGGTCCAGTGCTGGCCGTCCTCGGCGGCTTCACGGCCGGCGACCTCCGCGGCGCGCATGGCCGACCCCGGGTTCCAGCTCGCGGCCATGGCGAGCGGGATCGGGAAGATGGTGCGCATGCCGTGGATGACGTCCCAGGCGAAGAGCAGCGGGATGCCGAGCGGCGACTCCTCGACGGCGATCCGCTGATAGCGGCGGGCCTCCTTGGGATCGCCCGCGTAGAGGAACGAGCTGACCTGGCCCTCGCGGATGCGCTGCTCGAACGCCGCGAGCTTCTCGCCACGGTCCGGCCCGGTGAACGCCTCGACCGCGTACTGGTTCATCTGGCCGACCTTGGCGCGGATGCGCTCGGCCTCGGGGAGCGCGTCGATGCGCTTCATGACCTTGTCGACGCAGGCCTGGACGGCGGCGTCGCGCTCTTGGCTCGGCTGGGCGCGGCGCAGGCCATCGCGGGGGGCGACACGGCCGTATGGTGGCGCGAAGGTGGGCTTGGCGCTGTCCGGCGGGCTCCAGAAGTCGAGGCGTGGGATGCTGGTGGAGGAGTTGAGGCGCTGGGCGCGAGCCTGCGCGGCAAGCGCGCCGCGGGAGGCCGGTGCAGAGGGTGCAGTGCTCTGCGTGTCAGCCTGGGGCCGACCGGCGTTGGTCACGGACGTCAT
>JBDHVB010000205.1:0-10205 GCA_039809465.1 Myxococcota bacterium | reverse complement strand
GCACCAGCTGCAGCTTGTTCAAGAGGCCAGCCGAGGTCGGGTTCTTGTCGCGGTACTGCGAGTCCTCGTCGATGGCCTCGAAGTACGATTGGATCGCCGAGTACATGATGTCGCGACGCTCGGGGCTGTCTTGCAGCTCCTTCGCCACGTCCTCGTACTGGATGCCCGCGTTCAAGAAGCTCTTGGCCTGATACAGCGCGTCGGCGCGGTTCTGCATCATGGTCTTGTGCTCGGGCGCGGCGTCGAAGATGGAGAGGTACTTGCGGTACGCCTCGGCCGCGATGCGCGCGCTCTCGACGTCCTTCTTCGACTGCGCCTCGAGCTGCAAGCGGGTCGACAGGTCACGGGCGCGAAGCTCGAAATCGGTGGCGAGGCGGCCCTTGTCCTCCTCCGAGAACTTCAAGTTGTTCTGGAAGCGCGCGAGCGTCTTGACGATGCCGTCGACGTCCTGAGCCGCGAAAGCGTACCGCGCCGGATCCTTCGCCGGCATGTTCTTCACGCTGTCATAGACGCGCTGCACGTACTCGATGTTCTCCTCGGTGTCCGCCGACAGACGCACGATCTCGCGGTAGAGGAGCGCCGACGCGACGTAGTCCGTCTTGATGAAGTAACGGTTGGCGAGCTTCTTCAAGACCAGCACGTAGGTGGTCTTCGAATCGGCGAGCCCGCGGAAGTAGTCGGTGGCGTCCTTGGCCTTGCGCACCTCCGAGAACGGCCAGACCATCGCGGTGATGGCCTCTTTCTTCACGTCGAGCTTGCGCTGATCGCCGACCGCGCCGCGCTTCTGCTTGCGCGCGCTGGTGACCGCCTTCTCGAAGAAGGTCAGGGCTTCCTTGAAGTTGTCCTGATTGATGCGGATCCAGCCCATCTTGTAACGGGCCATGTCGTGCAAGTGCGACTCGGGGAGCGCCAAGATGCCCTTGTAGTACTCCTCGGCGGTGAGCAGCTCACCCTTGTCGAAGTAGTAGTCCGCGATGATGAGCCGCGCTTCGATGGCCCAGTCGCTCTTCGGGTACTTGTCGATGAGCTCCTTGTACTCGGCGATCATCGTGTCCCACTGGCCGAGCTCACGGAACTCGTGCGCCTTGAAGAAGCGCACTTGGTCGTTGTTGGGGTAGTCCGGGAAGTCCGTGAGGATCTTGGTGTACGTCTCGATGGCGAGCTTCTTGTTGAGCTGCACCTCGAGCGACTGCTCACCCGACAGCGAGCGCTCGTTCTCGGGGCGCTGCTCCATGATGCGCGCGTAGGTGTAACGCGACTTCTCGACGTAGAGCTCCGCCAAGCGGAAGTAGAGGTCGGCGAGATACGGCGCGTCGGGGGAGCGCTTGATGAGCTCCTTGGTGACCTCGATGGAGTGATCGACCTTGTTGATGTCGGAGGTCAGCTTGACCACGAGGTCAGCCTTCTCCTGCATCAGGTCGACTTGCCCCGGGAGCTGCGACACCGACACCGCGACTGCTAAAGCGTACAACATCATTTCGCGGTGCCTCCCGCCGAAGCCGCCTCGAAGCAGCGGCTGTTGACGAAGAACTCGTACGAATGGAGCTCGTCGTTCCAGAACTCGGTGTCGAACTCGTAGTAGACGTTCTCCGAATCGTACGGGATGACCAGCGGCTTCTCGGCGCCCAGGCGCGCTTCCTCCGCCTTCAGGCGTTTGAAGATGTCGAGGCCGACTTCGTAGTCGAGCAGGTTCATCTGCTCTTCCGACTCGAGCAGCTCGAGGCCGGTGTTGTCCGACGCGGTCTTGAACTCGATGCGCCACAGACGCGCCTGCTCGCGCAGCTCGAGCTCGTAGAGGCGCCTCAGGTGCTTGTCGAGCTCGACGTCGCTCCAAGCCGAGTCGTGCTTGTCGATGATCTCGCCCTCTCTCTCGAGGGAGCGCAGGAGCTCGGTGCGGCGGGCGATGAGGCCGTCTTGGGTGGCGCCGCGCGAGACGACGCGGATGTTCTCGAGCGGCACGCGGCGACGCAGGTCTTGCAGCGGGCGGCCGAAGGTCGAGCGGAACTCACGCACCGAGCGCTTGGCGGGGATGAAGTGGCAGAGCTGCTTGAAGATGATGCCGCGCAACGTGAAGGCGTCCGGCAGGAAGAAGCGCGAATAGGACGGCGCGCGCAAGGCGTGCAAGAGGCCCATGGCCTTGCGGTACTCACCCAGGTGGTACTGCGTCCACGCCTTCTCGAGGAGCAGCTGCGCCTGATTGAACGACAGGTCGATCTGCTTGACCTGGTCGTACTCGTCGAGCGCCTTCTTCCACTCCTGCATGTCGTAGAGCAGGCGGGCCATGGCGAGGTGCGCTTGGTTCTTCGCGTCCTGAGCGAAGAGATCGGTGCCGTCCTTGTCGACGTCGGCGTGGACGACGGCGTCGAAGAGCGCCAGCGCCTCGTCGTCCTTGCGCTTCTTCAAGGCGTAGACGCCCTTCACATAGAGCGCCTTCAGGAAGTACGGGCTGTCGTTCTTCACCTGATCGAAGTGACGGTTGCCCCACTCGATGAAGTCGTTGCGGTAGTCGTAATAGCCCTGAACGTACTGCACCCAGTTGGTGAGGTTCTCCGGGAGGAAGCCGAACTCCGAATCGTAGAGCAGGTCCTCGAAGACCAGGTTCTCGTCGAAGGGCCGGGTCCGCGAGATCTCCTCGAGGCGCCCGAGCGCCATCGGCAGGATCTCGGGACGCGAGCGGGTCTTGGCGACGAGGTAATAGTACTGAACGGCGCCATGGTAGAGGCCCAAGCCCTTCAAGCACTCCGCTAAAAAGAACTGCGCCCACTCGAAGCGCTCGTCGGTGGCGTTGGCCGTGCGGATGAACGCGTAGAAGCCCTTGGCGCCGTCGGCGTAGTTCTTGGCGTAGAAGTCCTCGAGTGCGTTATCGAAGACGGCCGGATCGAGCTCGAGCTCGCGGACCTCGTCGATCTGCGCCTCGTCGGTGCTCTCGGCCTGCTTCTGCGCTTGTTCTTGGGCCTGCTGAGCCGGCGCCTGATCCTGCGCGAACGCGGCGTTCTCGAAGGCCAAAAGCGCAGCCAGTGCGATGAAGCGCTTCATTAGTACGCGCCTCCGTTCGACTTCACGGCTTTGTTGTCGTCACCGTTCCAGTAGTTGAACGAAGCGCCAATCATGAACATGAGCGCGTTCTGCGGCAGCGCGTCGTTGAAGATGAGGTAGTCGCGTACGTCGAAGCGGATCGAGAACGCCTTCACCACCCAGAAGCGGATGCCGACGCCGATGTCGGCGGTGAAGTAGAAAGTGCCGCGGCCGTCACGCTCGAGACGGATGGGACCACCACCCGCCACGAAGTACGTTTCAGCGAACACCTTCGAGAGGTTGAAGACCGAGAACTTGCCGAACAGCGGCTTCACCACGAGGTTCGTGGTGCCGATGAGCGTGATCTTACCGCCCGCCGAGTCGACGGGGCGCACGCCGTACCTGTCGAGCAGCTCGGCCTCGAGACCGGTGTCGATGTTCAGCGAGTAGTTGAGGTTGGCCATCTCCCAGGCCCAGAAATCGGAGAAGTGATAGGTGTAACCGGCACCGATCACCGCGCCCTTGTAGAAGGCGTCGAGCGGCAACACGCCCAGGCCGAGGGAGAACTCGTGACCCAGGCGGTACGGCCGCGGTTGGATCGAGAAGACGCGTGGCGCGTCGGTCTCGATGTCGGGCTGCGCCTCGGCGTGCGCCACCACGGGCGCGAGCGACAACGCTAAAACGAACAGGCAGCGACGCATCACTCGTCACCCCCGAAGGCGAAGCCAAAGCCGGCGTGCAGGTGCAAGGCGGTTTCGATTTCCTTGGTGTTGGAGCCGTAGAAGAGCAGCTCTTGGATGTCGATGCGCAGCGAGGTGTGCTTGGACAGCCAGAAGCGCAGACCGGCGCCGAAGTTCGCGCCGATGCTGAACTCGGTGTCGGGCGTCGAGCGATTCACGATGGCCGGCCCCGCGAGCAGGAAGGCTTCGACGTGAATGACGTTGCGGTTGAAGATGGCCTGCTTGCCGTAGATCGGCTTGAGCACGAGGTTCGAGGTGACGAACCAGTTGATCTCGGGCAGCTGGGGCGTGCCCAAACCGTACAAGTTCACGACGCGGACCAGCTTCTCCTTGAGGCCCGAGTCGATGTTGTACGAGTAGGTGAAGGTGCCGACCTCCCAGGCCACGAACTGCGAGAAGTGCAGCGCGTAACCGCCGGTGATCGTGAGGCCCTTGTTGTAGGCGTCCGCCGGCAAGCCACCGACCTCGATGATGAGCTCGTTGAGCAGGTTGTATTTGCGGTTCTGCAGGACTTCGAGCTGGCCTTGCTCGCGTTGACCCAGCTCATCGAGGAAGGGAACGCCAGTTCGGCTGTCGGCGCGCGCCGCTGACGCGGTGAAAGCTATGGCACACAAGACGACTGGCACACAGCACGTGAAGCGAAGAGCGAGCCCGTGGAGACCGAGCTCTCTGAAAGTTCGCATTGGGGGTTCGTCCTCTAAGTTGGGCTAGACTGCCACGAACTCCGACTGCGTGCCCACGTTTTATTGCGACCACGACTGTGGCGTTGTCAGACCTGGATCTCGAGGTGCGCGGTTCCGTCGCGGCACTGCACCACCAGGTGATCGCCGACGACCGCGTGCTCGCCAGGCACCCTCTTCCCCTTCTCGGCTTTGAGCCCGCGACGCACGAAGTAGTTCTCGTCGGCGAGCGTCAGCCACGGGGTCCGGAAGTATGGCGCGCCGCATGCAAAGCGCACCAAGGCATCGCACTCCCACTCGAGCGGCCGCACCAGCGCGTCCTCGGGCTTGGGGCGTGGCGCGCGAGTTGCACGACGATTGTCCTGCGCGACTCCGACGAGCTCTTGGTCGACCGCTTTGGCAAGCAGCGGCACGAGCATTTTACCGGCGAGCTTTCCCGCCATACGAAAGATGACGTCACCGGCGGCGAGCGATGACGGCGCGAACCACTCCTGCGCGTAGATGGGACCGGCGTCCTCGCGCGCATCGAGGCCGTGCAAGCTCATCGCCATGCGGGTGCGCCCTTCCTTGAGCGCCCAGAAGATCGGCGCGGGCCCACGCAAGCGCGGCAAGTCCGACGGATGCGCGTTGATGCCACCACGCGCGGCGGTGTCGAGCAGCGCCTGCGAGAACAGCCGGTCGAAGCCCACGCAAACCAAGAGGTCGATTGCGTGCTCACCGACGATGGCGATCGACGTGGGATCGTTGACGTCGGTGCTGACCAGCGCGGGGATGCCCCACGACGCCGCCATCTCGGCGAGCGTCGAGCCCGTGACCGGCTTTTTGGGATCACGCAGCCGATGCTCGGGTCGTGAGCTCTTCTTGCCCTCGACCACGAGCGCGATCTCGAAGCGCTGCCGGTCGCGCAGCAGCTCTTGCAGGGCAAAGGGCGCGTACGGCCCGGTCTGACCCAGGAAGGCAACTCTCATGTAGGGAAGAGCTCACGCATGATCTTCGCAAGCGCGGCATCCGACGCGCTCTCGTGATCATAAGCTTGCTCGAGGTCGATAGCGAACGCCGCGGCGGTTGCATAGCGTGTGAGCCGTTGGCCGGGGAGCGCCCGACGCATGCGCTCGCTCAACGTCGGCTCCTTGCTGGGACGATCGACCGCCAAGGCCTTCGCGACCACCGCATCGATCTTCTCGGGGACGCTATCGCGGAGAGAGCGCACCCGTGGGACATCACCCGCGGTCACCTTCTTGAGGACTTCCCGCGTGCTCTTGCCGGGGAAGGCGCGGCGGCCGCAGAGCAGCTCGAAGAGCACGCAGCCCAGCGCGAACACGTCGGTCGCCGGTGACAGCCGCTCCTCGCGGATCTGCTCGGGCGACAAGTACGCCGCCTTCCCCGCGATGCCCTTCTCGTTCAGCTTGGTCGACACCAAGCGCGAGTGCGCGACACCGAAGTCGCCCAAGCGGACACCACCGTCGTTGCCGATGAAGATGTTCGAGGGCGTGACGTCGCAGTGCACGAGCCCCAAGGGCTCACCGGTCTTGCTGCGCAGCCGGTGCGCATAGTCGAGGGCGAGCGCCACGACGTGGACGATGTAACAGCAGACCACTGGTGACAACGGCAGGCTCCGATCGGCGGCCGCCTTGATGACCCGCGCGAGGTCGTGGCCCTCGATGAGCTCCATGACGATGTAGGTGACGTCGCCCTGGAGACCGATCTCGAGCACCCCGACGATGCCCGGGTGCCGCAGGACCCGCGAGACGTCGGCCTCGCTGGCGAACGCGTCGGCGAAGATGGGGTCGTTCGCGAGCTCGGGGAGGAGCTTTTTGATGGCGACGACGCGACCTTTGTTGATCCCCGCGACTCCGACGGCGCGATGAACCTCGGCCATGCCGCCCCTACCCAGCAGACCTTCGAGTCGATAGTCGCCCAGATGCTCCATTCCCTTCAGGAAGGCTGCTCTGCTTGCGGCGAATTTTCAACGGGTTGAGACCCAGCACAACCTTGGCTATCCTCGCAACGTGTCCACCGCCGCACTGCAAACCGAGGCAACTCTCGACCGCCCGACCTTCGACCGGATCCTGCAGTTCGGCGTCGAGCGCGGCATCAGCGACCTGCACTTCGAGGTCGGCCACCCGCCGCATTTGCGTCTGCAAGGCGATCTGCTCCCGGCGAAGTACGCGGCGCTCAAGCCCGAGGACACCGAGGCCATCGCCAAGATCCTGCTCGGCGACGAGTTCAAGAGCTTCCGCGAAACCCACGTCGAGCGCGACGTCACCTACGCCATCGAAAACGTCAGCCGCTTCCGCGCCACGGTCTTCTGGCAGCGCGGCCATGTCGGCGTCGTCTTGCGGGTCATCCCGCTCACCATCCGCTCCTTCGAGCAGCTGAACCTCCCGCCCGGTTTAGCGGACATCTGCGTCATCCGCCGCGGCCTCATCCTGGTCTCCGGCGCGACCGGCAACGGCAAGTCGACGACCCTCGCGGCGATGCTCCAGCGCATCAACCAGACGCGCCGCGCCCACATCGTCACCATCGAAGACCCCATCGAGTTTCTCTACCCGAAGGAGAAGTCGCTCTTCATCCAGCGCGAGGTCGGCAGCGACACCAACTCGTACAAGGACGCTTTGCGCGCGGCGCTGCGCCAGGATCCCGACGTCATCATGCTGGGCGAGATCCGCGACTACGAGACCGCCGAGATCTGCCTGAAGGGCGCCGAGACGGGTCACTTGGTCTTGAGCGCGATTCACACGCCCGACGCCATGAAGACCGTGCAGCGCTTCGTCGGCTTGTTCCCGCCGGAGGATCACGACGCGGCCCGCGTGCGTCTCGCCGAGTCGTTGAAGGCGAGCGTGTCGTTGCGCTTGCTGCCCACAGCCGACGGCCAGTCGCGCGTCCCCGCCGTCGAGGTGATGCGCGTCACCCGCACCATCCAAGAGTGCATCCGCAATCCCGACAAGCTCGGCGAGATCCCGCACCACATGTCGAACGGCCGCGATCTCTACGGCATGCAGACCTTCGACCAGCACCTCATCGATCTCTTCCAGCAAAAGAAGATCGCCTTCGAGGTCGCCAAGATGGCCTCGACCAACCCCGAAGAGTTCCAACGCGCGCTCACCATCGAATGAAGCGCGCCCTCCTCGTCTGTGCGCTCCTCACGGGCGGAGTCGGCTGCAAAGACGATGACGCGACCCTGCCCACCAAGCTCTCCATCGACGAGACCCTGAGCCTCGCGGCGGCGCTCGGCGGCGACGTTGGTCTCGCGGTCAACATCGAGCGTTGCTCACGTATTGAAGGTCCAGCCATCGCCACCGCCGCGGGCCGCATATTGGCGACACTCGAGACCCCCGAGCCGCTCACGTTCGCGCGCGGTTCTCGCTTCATCATCACGATCCCCGCGGCGGCCTTCGATCCGCAGGTGTTCGGGTTCCCAGTCGTGCTCTCTCTGGTCATCACCGCGGTGTGCGATGGCGAGCGCGTGGCGACGGAGCCGTATGCATTTACCTATGTGCCGACGTTGCGCACTCTCCTTCCACCCAGCGGCGTCACGCGCTTCTGGCCATCGGATGTCCCCGGTGAGATCCTCGCTTGTAGCGGCACGCGTCTTGTCCGCTATGACAGTCAAGGAAGTCCGATCGACCTCGCCAGCGCGATCGATGTCGGGTTTCCGTGCAACAACGCAGAGCTACGCGGCGAGGTTGGCGAGCGTCGCTATCTCACGGCCGAAGGCCTCGGCATGGCGGCGATCGACCCCGGTCCCGCTTTGGCGTGGTGGCGCTATACCAAGCCAGGTGTCGAGCCCAGACAAGAATTCCTGTTTGCAGCGGCGTGGACGCGCGCCGAGGGAGACGTCGTCGCGGCGCATCGTAAAGACTCAGGTGGGACCGTCTTCGTCACTCTTCTCGATGGCTCGACCGGGCTGGACAAGACGCCAACGCTGCCGCTCGTTTACAAGGCATTCGGACCGTTGAGTCGCGGCCCAGATAGCTCGATTGACGTGCTCACATGGAACAAGCTCGGGAGTGAAAACATCTACTATCTCGAACGCTTCGATGCGGTCGGGAACACCCTCGGCACGCCACTCGAAGTTTCGCGCTACTCCTCGGGCACCCCATACGCCGAATTTTCTTACGACGGCGCGCGGCTGTATCTCACAGCCACGGACGATGGCGAGCGGGCATGGATCCGTGTGGTTGACGTTGCTAGCGGTTCGGCGACAGAGCTGACAGCGCCGGGCGATGGTTGGCGCGATGTCGTCGGTGAGGCGTACTCACGTCTCTTGGTCGCGTCGGAGACCGAGCTGATCTGGCTGGACCCCAGCAGCGGCGCGCCCTTGTCACGAGCCTTCGGATTCGATTCCGGGGCTGCTTTCTATCGACTTCGCGTCGAGAGCGACGGGAGCACGATCGCCTTGGCCGATCTCGCAAACACCAGACTCGCGTCTGGATTCTACGTCTTCGCACCCGATGGTACCGACGTCGTGCGCTTGCACGGTGACCAATTCTACGGTTGGCTCACCTCGGGCTGGGGCGGTGGCTCGCTCGTCGGCGTCCAAGACGCGCGAGTCGACATCCAAGAAGTGCCAACCGCATCAGGATTCCGCGACCTGCTGCAATAGCATTGGATGCTCGAGCGGTGCGATGTGGTATAGCGGACACAAGGAGCGTGTTCGATGTCACGCACGTCGAAATCTCGCGCAGCGCTGCCTGTTGCACTATTGACGATGACCGCTTGCTTCGATTTCTCGGCCGTCGAGATCGCCGGCGTCGGCGAAAAATGCGGGCGGGACGCAGACCAGTATTGCGACGACGATCAGCGACTGCACTGTCGTAACGGAATTTGCGTTCGGCTCGCACCAGGAGAGCTTGGCGAGAGCTGCGACGAGCGCTCGACGTGCGGCCAGCGACTGCGCTGCTGGAACAATCGCTGCGTCGATAGCTGCGAAGGA
Organism: Myxococcota bacterium; assembly: GCA_039809465.1. Classification (GTDB taxonomy): domain Bacteria; phylum Myxococcota; class XYA12-FULL-58-9; order XYA12-FULL-58-9; family JALHOP01; genus JALHOP01. The sequence goes on along the minus strand of JBDHVB010000205.1, from coordinate 834 downwards.
GTGCTCTGCTCCAACCGCGGAACCTGCAACAACGGAGACGGCACACCTCGCTGTGAGTGCGTCCCTGGGTACATCGACGACGATCTCGAATGTGTTGGTCAGCTCGGACAAAACTGCTCCGACGAGATCCGATGCTCATCCGCCTTTGCGTGCACGAACGGTGTATGTGTCGATGGTTGCTCGGTCGTCGATTGCGGGCGTAACGCGTCCTGCTCCACAGCATCCGGGGTCGCGACTTGCCAATGCGATAGTGGCTATGTCCCATCGAGCACGAGCTGCGTACTAGCGACTTGCTCACCGGCGACGCACGCGAGCACCGCCTGCGACGCGGGACATCTCTATTGGTATGACAGCTGCGGTGCCCGCGAAGACCAGATTGAGAATTGCGGCAGCCGAGGCTGCACATCAAACGCATGCAACGCTATTGGTTGGCTCGCCCGCGACATCTCGTTTGCGGGATATAACTTCGGCGACTTCAACGTGACGACGAATGGGCAGCTCATTGCCGTAGGCAGCGCTACGGCAACTCACGCTGTCGCGCTCCAACGCTGGGACAACGGTTGGGCTGAGTTCCCATCGGGATCGAGTACGATCACGCCGTCCAATGCCTCATTCGGATCGCGGGTCATTTTAGCGGCCGACGGTCGACCGTATGTGACCTATTCCGCCGTCTTCGAGGTCGAACATGAATTCGATAGCAGCGAAGTCTATCTTCACTACTGGACCGGCAACACTTGGTCTGGGCTAGGCGATTCCGCCCTGATGGATCCCCTCATTTTCGTACCTGGTTGAGCGTCGCGTCGAGGCCTTGCGTGTTGTCGCGACTTGGAACAA
>JBDHVB010000204.1:0-10263 GCA_039809465.1 Myxococcota bacterium | reverse complement strand
TCGTCGATGCCGACGGCGCGATCGCGAAGCTGTACGTCATCGAGGACAAGCTGGTGAACCCGAAGATGGTGAACTGCTTGTTCGATGTGATTGGCGGCTGGCGGTTTCATCCCGGCACGCCGGGGCTGCCGGCGACCGTTACGCACGTCTTCGCCTTCCCGAAGCGCTAAAAGAGCACCCCGCGGCGTCCGCCGAGGCGGCTTTTCGAGGCGCCACGACGATGCGCAGCCGCGTTTCATGACCGCGAAAGCGTCCCGGGTGGAGCTTTTCGAAGCGCGTAACTGCCCGTAATCGCGGAATCTAGACGCTGTCTCCCACCTCTGCCCACATGACACTACGTTTTGGGCTTTACAAGATGGGGCGCCAAGCGTAGCGGCCGGGCCATGAAAGCGTTGAGAGAGCTAGTAGTATTGGGCTGCCTCGTCACCGCGTCATGTGCCGCGAATACATCTCAGTCGCCCACCATGACTGCAGCCCCGATCACCACCCCCACTGTCCTTGCCGATGAAGAGCGCGAATGGCTACACCTCGCACGCCCCGTGGATGCGAGCCCGTACCGGCAGCGCCGTGAAGTGACCCGCGATCAGCGCAAGAACACTGGCATGAATTTGACCGGTCCCGGTGGGACCAGTCTCGTCACCAAGGGCTAGCACGCCGTCGAGCGTCTCGCGTCGTCCGCGAGGCGTGAGATGAGCTGTGGACGGCGTAGGCCAGTCTCACGTAGCGTTGCGCCACCATGCAGCGCGTTCGTCAGCTCATCCGAGACGTCCCGAACTTTCCCGAGCCGGGCATCATGTTCCGGGACATCACTCCTGTCCTCGAAGACGGACAGGCCTTCGCGCAGGTCATCGACACCTTCGCGCAGCGCTACGTCCAACACGGCCTCACCAAGATCGCCGGCATCGAGAGCCGTGGGTTCATCTTCGCCTCCGCTTTGGCGTACAGGTTGGGGTGTGGCCTGGTGATCGTGCGCAAGCCCGGCAAGCTCCCGCGCCCCACGCACAGCGTCGCCTACGCCCTCGAGTACGGTGAAGGCACCCTGCACGTGCACCAGGACGCGGTCGGCCCCACCGACAAGGTCGTGCTCGTCGACGACCTCATCGCAACCGGTGGCACCGCCGCGGCGGCCGTGAAGCTCCTGCGGCAGTGCGGCGCGCAGGTCCTCGAGGTCGCCGCGGTGATCGAGCTCGTGGCGCTCAAGGGTCGCGATGTGCTCGCTCCCAATCCTGTGCACGCGCTCATCCAATACTAGGGCACTTTGCGCTTCGAGTGACTCGCGGCGGCCATCCCACGTCACCGTTCGCGGTAGACGAAACCCCGTCTACCGCCCCATCCGCCCGAGCCACTGCCTTCTTCTTCGCGCTCGACTCCCCCCTAGTCGTAGAGCGCGTACTCGTACCCCCCGACCTCGTAGGCCTCCGGCGCGATGGTGCTCATGCGCGCGTCGTCGTTGTTGTCGAGCGCCTTGAAGTTTGCGTCGACGCGGCGGGCGGCGCGTGTGCAGAAGGTCTCGGCGACGTGATGCTCGCGCTTGTCGAGCTTGTCGCCCTGCGCGGAGGCGCGCGAGACGGTCGCGATCTGCGCGAAGATGTCCATGGTCGCGTGGGCGATGCGGCGCTGCTGCCATTGGCGGTCGACGACGCCCTTGCCGTACTTGCGCAGCATCTTCTCGGATGATTCGCGCAAGCCACGCACCTGCTGCGCGACGGGATCCGCCAAAGCGGCCACCTTGGCGTGGTGCATGCGCAAGGTGTCGGGCTTGAGCTGACGGGTGACGCGGCCGCGCAGGTAGTCGACCACGACGCCGACGCTGCGGATGGGATCGTTGAGCTCGATGCTCGCCAGGCCCTTGAGCTCGTCGCCCAGCGGCTTCATGCCGGTCAGCGCGATGAAGCAGCGCATGACGTCGTTCGCGCCCTCGAAGATCGGGAAGATGCGCAGGTCACGCAAGAGCTTCTCGTACGGCTGGTCCTTCATGTACGCGAGACCACCGACGAGCTGGAACACGCGGTTCGCCGCGTACCAGATGAACTCCGTGGCGGCGACCTTCACCATCGCGGACTCGATGGAGTAGTCGGGCACGCCGCGATCGACCATGCCGGTCGTGAGGTACGACATCGACTCGAGGCCGTAGAGCTGACTCACGAGCCAACCGATCTTGTCCTGGACCAGCTCGAAGTCGGCGAGCTTGTGGCCGAACTGGCGGCGCTCGAGCACGTGCTTGATGACCAGCTCGAGCAGGTGCTTGGTGGCGCCGACGCTGCCCGTGCCGAGCGACATTCGTCCGTTATTGAGGACATGCACGGCGATCCTGAAGCCCTCGCCGACCTCGCCCAAGACGTTGGCCTTCGGCACCTTCATGTCCTTGTAGCGCAGATGCGTGAGATTGTTGCCCGTAAGGCCCATGGTCTCGTAGCGCTTCACGAACTCGAAGCCCTCCATGCCCTTCTCGATGATGAAGGCGACATGGCCCTTGGCCGACTTGGCGAAGGTCACGAGCACGTCTTTGTTGCCGTTGCCGATCCAGCGCTTCTCGCCGTTCACGACCCAGCTGCCGTCGGGCTTCTCCTCGGCCCAGGTCTCGATGTTGTAGGCGTCGGAGCCGGCGTTGGGCTCGGTGAGCGCGAAGCCCGCGAGCTTCTTGCCGCGCGCGAGATCGGGCAGCAGGCGCTCCTTCTGCTCCTTGGTGCCGAAGAGGTGGATGCCCTTCATGCCGATCGACTGATGCACGCCCATGATGACCGCGAGGGTCGCGTCGATGCGGCCGAACTCCTCGGAGACGCGGCAGTAGCCGGTCTGCGAGAGGCCCGCGCCACCCAGCTCCTTGGGCACGTACAAGCCCATCAGGCCACGCTCGCCCAGCTCACGGATCTTGTCGTCGCCGATCCACTTGTCGGCTTCGACCTTGCGGGCGTCGTAGCTCTTCCCGAACTCGCGGCATTGCTGCACGAGGTCGCGCACGCGGGCGTCCTCGTCGGGGCTCATCATCGGGAAGGGAAAGACCAGGTCGTCGTGGATCTCGCCGAGGAACAACGACTTGGTGAACGAGGACGGCTGCTCTCTATCGTGAATGGCGCTCATGCCACGAAAGATAAGCCTAGACCGTCAGCTTCGCAGGTTTGCCGTAGAAATAACCCTGGAAGATGTCGCAGCCGAGCTCGAGGCAGCAGTCGCGCTCCATCTGGTTCTCGACACCCTCGACGACGAGCTGCCAGCCGAGCTCGCGGCCCAGCACGGCGATGCCACGCACGAGCTTCTGCTTGGTGCGGCTCTGGTGAATGTCGCGAGTGAGCGCCATGTCGATCTTCACGACTTCTGGCTCGAGGTCGACGAGCGAGCCGAGACCAGCGTAACCCGCGCCGAGGTCATCGACCGCGATGCGGAAGCCGAGCGCGCGCAGGCGCTTCACGCGCTCGCGCATGTCCGAGACCTCGTCCAGGGCGACGCGCTCCGTGATCTCGAGGACCACACGCCTGGCGTGACGGGTGAGCGGTGAGCGCTCGTCGTAGAGGGCGTCGTCCATGAGCTCGAGCGCATGCAAGTTGATGAACACGTCGATGTCGGCGGTGCGGTTGAGCTCGTCGGCGACACGCTTGCGCACGGTGCGGCCAAGCTCACGCACGCCGCTCAAGCGCTCGGCGGCATCGAGGATCTTGGGTGGAGTCGACAAGACCGTCGCGGTCGAACGCAGCAGAGCCTCGTAAGCGATGGTGCAGCCCTGCGCGTGCGAGACGATCGGCTGATAGGCCATCCACAACGCCGACAACGAGGCATCGAAAGCGCTCTCGAGTTGACGCAGCTCCTTGGCGCGCTGCTCGACCTCGTGGTTGCGGTTGCGGCGGCGGTCCACGTACTCGGCGGCGGCTTCACGCACGGTGGCGACGATGCTGTCGGGGGCGGAGGCCTTGGTGATGAAGCGGAAGACGTTGCCTTCGTTCACCGCGTTGACGGCGACCTGGAAGTCCGCATTCCCAGTGAGCAAGAGGCGCACGGTCTCCGGAGCGCTAAAGCGGACGATCCGCAAAAAGTGGACGCCGTCGACGCTGCCCATCTCGTAGTCCGAGATGACGGCGGCGAACTCGGTTCGAGCGAGGATGGCGAGGGCATCGTTGGGATTTTCGGCCGTGCGGACGTCCCAGCCGTCCATCTCCAACAAACGGCGAATCGAGCGCGCATACGAGGCGTCGTCGTCGACGATCAACACGCGACGCGCTGCATCCGAGGCCGGTGATTCGCGGCTAGTCACTGTTGATCCTGGATGTAGGCCTTCCACCGTCATCATGAGCCCGCTCCCCGTGCGCATCACACTGAGCAGATCACGTGCCAGCGTGACCGCTCCGTGATCGCCCGGAAAACGTCGATCGCGATAACGGATCAGATGTGGCAATTGGGGTGGACGATGACCAGGGTTTGGCAGACTCAGGACAAACGCGTAAAACGGGAAAAATCCCGACATCGCCCTTCTTGAAGGGGTTTTCGTCGCGTCGTGCTTCGCCCGAGCGGGCGCTTGGTGAAGCGTGCTTTGGAAAGCGCGGGGAGAGGCGCTCAGGCGGCCCCGGAGAGCGCGTTCGCCATGGCCACCGCGAGCTCGATGGACTGGGCATAATTCAGGCGCGGATCGCACAGGGTCGCGTAGTTGCGGTTGAGGTCGCCGTCCGCGAGCCCCATGGCTCCGCCCACGCACTCGGTGACGTTCTCGCCAGTCAGCTCGACATGAACGCCGCCGAACACCGAGCCAAGCTCGCGGTGGACGGCGATCGACGCGGCGACTTCGTTCACCACGTCGGTGACGTCGCGCGTCTTCATGCCCGCCCCCGTCGAGCGCGTGTTGGCGTGCATCGGATCGCACACCCAGAGGACGCGCTTCTTGGCGTGCTCGATGGCGCGCACCCAGCCGGGGAGGATGTCGCGGACCTTCGCGGCGCCGATGCGGCAGATGAGCACCATCTTGCCCGGCGCGTTCGTGGGGTTGAGCACGTTGATGAGCCGCAACAGCTCGTCGGCGGTCGCCTTCGGTCCGAGCTTCACGCCGACGGGGTTCACGATGCCGCGGAAGTATTCGATGTGCGCCCCATCGAGCGCGCGCGTGCGTTCGCCGATCCAGGGGAAGTGCGTGGTGAGATCGTAGTAGCCCGGGCGGCGAGGCACACGGCGGGTCTGGGCGGCCTCGTAGTGAAGGTTCAGGCCTTCGTGGCTGATGAAGAACTCGACGCCAGTCAGTGCGGCATCGCGGACATCGAGCGCGGCGGCGAGATCGAGCACGCGGCGCAGCGCCCCACGCGCCTTGCCATAGGCCTCACGTAGCGCGGGCGCGAGCTCATTGGCGCGATCACCCAGCTCCCAGTTCTCGGGGTGATGCGGATCCGCGAAGCCGCCATGCACGAGCGAGCGCACGAAGTTCAGCGTCATCGCCGCGTGGTGGTAACCCTCGACGAGACGCATCGGGTCGGGCGCGCGCGCGGCGGCGGTCGGCTCGTGGCGATTCACGAGATCGCCCTGGTAGCTGTAGAGCTCGAGCGACTGTCCGTCCGCGGTCTTCACGGTCTCCATCGGATTGCTGCGCGGCTTGGCATACTGCCCGGCGAGTCTGCCAACGCGGATGACCGGCTTCTTCGTGGCGTCGAGCAGCACGAGGGACATTTGCAGCAGGATCTTCAGCTTGCTGGTGACGATGTCGCTGGTGCAGTCCGCGAGCGACTCGGCGCAATCACCGCCCTGGAGCCAGAGACGCTTGCCGTCCTGCGCCTCGGCGATGAGGTCACGAAGGCGCTCGACCTCCCACGAGGTGACGAGCGGCGGGAGCGAGGCGAGCTTGGCTTTGGCGGCGGCGAGCGCGGCGGCGTCGGGGTACAGGGTGGTGGTCGCCTTGGCGGTCCAGGAATCGGGGGTCCATTCCATGGGAGCGGGTATGCCTCAGGCGGGCGGAGCCGACAACCGATGACCGATGACCGATGACCGATGGCCGATTGCCGATAACCGATTGCCGATAAGCTACGCCCGCTCCGCAATCAACTCACTCAACTGCTGCATCTGCACCGGCTTTTGCAGGACCGGGACATCCCACTCGAGCCCAGCGTTCTTCCAACGGTCGCTGCCGGTCACGAAGACGAAGCGGCTACGCCAAGCTCCGTCCATGCTGACCGCTCGGGCATACAAATCGAGGCCAGACATGCCAGGCATGACGATGTCGGCGACCACGAGGCTCGGGCGATTCGCCGCGTGCAGGCGGCCCAAGGCGTCGAGGGACGAGGTAACGAAGGCCGCGTCGATCTTGTTGCCGAAGACGCGCTGGTAGCCGCGCAGGATCGAGACGTCGTCGTCGACGAACAAGCACTGGCTGTAGCTCGGCGGCGCGGGGCTCGGGGCCGACGGCGTGATGATCGCCGGACGCTCGCCGAAGATGACGCGCTCGAGCTCCGCCAGCAGCTCGCTGACGTCGCGCTTCTTGGGCGCGCAGCCATTGACGCCATAGCGGACAACCGCCTCTTGCAGACGGCGCAGCGACTGACCGGAGTAAAGGACGACCGGAATGGTGCGCCGCGGATCGTTGACGCGCACACGGCGGATGACCTCGCCGCAGTCGGCGTTCGGCATCACCATGTCGATGATGATGGCGGCGAGCTGCTCCCGAAGCACGAGCGCGGCGGCCTCGGCGGGAGTGCTCGCGGCGATCACGTCGTAGCCGACACCCTCGAGCTGGGAGCGTAGCCAGGCCACCAGGATGTCGCTGTCGTCTACGACCAAGACTTTACGGCGCATCGCAACGCTCCTCGAGGAAGCATCGTCACGATCGCGTACGCCATTAAGCGCGAATGAATTCCGCCTCGAGCGTGATGGACACCTTGTCCCCCACGGCCACACCGCCCTTGTCGAGGTTGGCGTTCCACACCAAGCCAAAATCCTTACGCTCGATGGTGGTGGTGGCATGCGCGCCGCGGCGCGAGTTGCCCCACGGGTCGGTGACGCTCTCCGTGAGCTCGTCGACGTCCAGCCTCACCTCCTTGGTGACGCCGTGCATCGTGAAGTCACCGGTGATCTCGATCTTGTCTCCGCTCTTGCGGACGGACGTCGAGGTGAAGGTGATTGTGGGGAACTTCTCCACGTCGAAGAAGTCGGGGCTCCGCAAGTGGGCGTCCCGCTTCTCGTCGCGTGAGCTGATGCTCGCCGCGTCGATGGTGACGCTCACCTTCGAGCGCTCGATGTTCGCGTCGTCGATGACCGCTTCGCCTTCGAGCTTGGTGAACTCACCGCGGACGTTGCTGACCATCATGTGACGCACCGAGAACTGTGCGTGGGTGTGAGAAGGATCGATTTTGTATGCGTTGCTCATGGCCCCTATGATGCTCCGCGTCGTCGGCATTTGCCTAATCAATAGACTAGATAGTATACATCGACCTCGTGAATATCGACGACATGGACCTGAACCTGCTGCGCGCCCTCGACGTCCTGGTGCGCGAGCGCAACGTGACGCGGGCGGGTAAGGCGCTCGGGCTCTCGCAACCGGCCATGAGCAACGCGCTGACACGCCTGCGCCAGCTCACCGGCGACCAGCTCCTGGTCCGCAGCCCCGAAGGCATGTTGCCGACCCCACGCGCGCTGGAGCTCGCCGAGCCGGTGCGCCAGGCGCTCGCTCTGCTATCGCGTGCAATGAGCGAGCACGATTCGTTCGACCCCATGAAGGCCACGGGTAACTTCCGCATCGCCCTCATGGATCACAGCGCCTTCGTGTTCATGCCGCTGATCGTGAAGCGGCTCGCCGCGACCGCGCCGAAGGTCACCGTCGAAGCCGTCGCCTGGCGTGGCGATGATCTCAACTACCGCGAGCTGCAGGCCGGTGAGATCGATCTCTTGCTCAGCGTCGGCAGCTTCTCCGAGGCGCCCGCCGGCATCTACCGGCGCCGGCTCTTCGCCGACCGCTTCGTGTGCCTCGTGCGCGAAGGCCATCCGCTGGTGCACGACACGCTCGACCTCGCGACCTACTGCGAGCTCTCCCACGTCCTCGTGTCGCCACGCGGCGGCCGGCGGGGCATCGTCGATGACGCGCTCGAGGCGCGCGGCCTCCAGAGGCGCGTCGCGGTCGTGGTGCCACACTTCGTAATCGCGCCGTTCCTCGTGTCGCAGACCGACTTCATCGTCACCATCTCGGAGTACGTGGCGCGCCCTCTCGGCGCGGTGCTCCCCGTGGTGTTTCACGAACCGCCGCTCGAGTTCGCCAAGGGCTCGTGGTTCCAGCTCTGGCACGAGCGCACCCACTACGACCCAGCGCACAAGTGGTTCCGCGACCAGGTGGCCGCTTTGGCGGTCGAGGTCGAAAAGTCGATCGACGACGGCTCGTGTCCCCGCCCCGCGAAGAAGCCGACCCGCAAGCTCAAGCGCGTTTAGCGGCGGTTAGATGAAGCGCGCGTTGCCCTGGGTGTTCGTGCCCTCGCCGGCGCGATACTCGGGGTCGAGCAGCTCGCTGATGCGCGCCATCATCACCTGGGTGGCGGCTTCGAGCTTGTCGCCGTGCTGCTCGGTCGCCTGGCGTGTGAAGGGCGTGAACTCCTCGCGCACGCGGTACGGCCCGAGCTCGGGGCCGTCGAGCGAGAGCGGCGGCGCGATGCGGTAGACGATGCGCCCGCCCTTCGAGAACGGGCTGTTGCCCGGGTAGGCCTTGTCGGCGCCGTTGCTGCCGACGCAGACGATGTCGACGTTCACGTGCTGCGCCATCTGCATGAGGCCGGTGAAGCCGCGTTGCAGGCGCAACGAGCGCGTCCCCTCGGGGAAAACCAGCACGTTGTTCTCGTAGGTGAACAAGGCGGCGCGGTTCAAGCGGACCACCTCGCGCATCATCGCGTCGAAGTACGCGTCGAAGCGAGCACGGAAGGTCGCGGTGTCGCGGGCGCGCTCCCCTTCGCCAAAGCGCTCGACCACTTCGCGGGTCTCGACATCGAGCGCGGTGATGTCCGGCAACGACTTGCCGTCGACGATGTCGCGCAGCACGCGGTAGGCGTCGCCGCTCGGCGGCTTCTTCATGAGCCGGCGGTACTCGGTGGTGATGACGTAGCCGCGCGACGGCACCGGGATGTTGTTGGTCGCATCGAAGAAGCGCGCCATGATCGCGTTCTCGTAATACTTGCCCTTCACCCAGGTGGTCGTGAAGCGCGGCAAGCCCTGCCGGTACATCTGATACTGGAAGGGCCAGTAGTTGTAGCGGTCGGTGTGGTTCATCGCGAAGAACACCGGGCGGTCATCGGGGATGTTGCCGATCCCCTCGAGGATGATCTCGGTGGCGCGCGGAAAGTTGTAGTCCAGCCGCATGATGGTGTCGGCCAGGGCGATCTGCCCGTACGGCTTCTTGTGCAGCTTGAGGCTCTTGAGTCGTTTCAGATCCAGCATCGGCCGAAAGATTACGTCGGTGACGCGCCCGGAGTACAGTCGCCAAGATGCTGGCCCCCTGGCTGACGGCGCTCATCTTCGCGGTCGCAAAGCCGACACCACCGCCGCACGAGGCCATGGTGGCCGCATACGAGCGCGGTGAGACTGGGCGCGCCGTCCGGTTGGCTGCCAGAGTGGCGGAGGACGCGGCGAGCTCCCCCGAGGCCCTGCGCGCCGCCGCCTTGGTGCGACTCTTTGGCGCGGTCCGCCGCAACGACCACGCCACGGTCATCGCCGAGCTGCAGCAGGCCGCAAGCCACGGCGCCGACCTCGGGGACTATGCCACGGTCCTCGCGATCAACGCGCGGATGGGTCTGCGTGACTGCGCCAGCGCGGACGCCAAGGCGCAGAGCATCGCCGACGACTCTCCTTTCGCCGCCGCTGGTTGGTCGCGGGTCGCCGCCTGCTGGCTGCGCGCCAAGGATGTGCCGCAAGCCGATACCGCCGCGGCGAAGGCGCGCTCGCTTGCCCGCAATGACGGACAGATTGCCGAGATCGAGGTGACGCGCGCGCCTCGCCCTGGCCCGCGGTGAGCGTCAGGGCGCCATCGCCATGTTGCGCGTCACCGCCTCGGACTACCCGCAGACCTCCGCCGGCCGCACCGCCAAGGCGCTCCTCACGGGCATGGGCGCGCGTGCTCCCGCGCAGACCGCCGAGGATCTGGTGGAGCGCGCCGACCGCGAGCGCATCACCGCCAAATGGGCGGCCCGCCGCACCTACCGCGCCGCCCTGGCCTTCCCGAAGGCGCCGCCGCTCATCCGTGGCCGCGCCCGTCTCGGTCTGATCGAGCTCGACGTCGTCGACAAGTACTACTGGCGCGCCCAGACCGCGCTCGACACCTTGCTA
>JBDHVB010000203.1:0-10331 GCA_039809465.1 Myxococcota bacterium | reverse complement strand
AAGGCCTACCACGGCGTGCAAATGTCGACCTCAATCGGCGGCATGGGCTTCCCCACCCCCGACCGCCCCGCCAACACGTTGCCCACCAACCCTTCCGACCTGGTAGCAGTAGCAGACAACAACCTGGCCAAAGCCCGCGCCCGCGGCCAGGGCGAGGTCGAGATTAGCTAGCTCCCGCGGCGGCTAGCGAGGTTCGTCGGCACCGCATCGATGCGGTGAGCCGTGCTTCAGCAAACCCCCCGGCGCCAATCGCAACGCATCCCGAGCACCTCCGACGCCGCATCGATGCGGTGAGCCACGCCTCAGTAAACCCCTCGGCGCCAATCGCAACGCATCCCGAGCACCTCCAAACACCGCATCGATGCGGTGAGCCATGCTTCAGCAAGCCCCTCGGTGCCAATCGCAACGCGACCCGAGCGCCCCCGACGCCGCATCGATGCGATGAGCCACGCTTCAGCAAACCCCTCGGTACCAACTGCCAAATGGCGCGCCCCCAGCCAACAAAGTCCGCTATCGCATTCAATCGAGCAGCAAAACGATCTGCTGGCCCACCCCACCAATCTCAATCTGATCAGGCGTGCCAGGCAAGAGAACAGCGTCCGTGCGCATGCTGAAAAGCCGCGGCGAGTTAGTAGCATCGCCACCGCGGTAGATAAGCCGGCCGGTTGCGGTGATGCCCCAGCGTTGGTCGCCGAGAAACTTGCCTGCCATGAGGTGGTCGAGGCGGTTGGTGCCGGTGGTTGACACGCTATGCAGCGTGACCGGGGCGCCGCTGATGGTGGAGCGAGCGAAGATGACGCGGCCGCCGGGTGTCACGCCGATCGGGGCGCCGAAGTCGGGTCGTTGTCAGTCGGGCTGCTGTCGGTATCGGTGGCGTCGGTGTCACCCTGCGCGTCGCCACCCCCGGGGTTACCATCGTTGGGGTTACTCGAGCCGCACGCAACGGCACACACGAACGAAGCAAGCAGCAGAACGCGAAGACCATTCGATTGCACGGCAGACTCCAAGCCGCACAACTTACCGACACTCGGAGCCGCACCAACACGCCAACCCGTTGTCCGTTGGCGCCACGATGATGTTCGCTGCAGTCAAACGTTCGCCGCGGTTAGACGTTCGCCACAGTCAGGCGTTCGCTGCGATCCCCCCGTCACGGCGACAGCTTGAGCATCACCCGCACGAGCTGCGCCTTCTTCACCCGCACCGTCTTGCGCTTGCTGGCTGCCCCGCCGACGATTTCGATCTGCACCCGCGGCATATCCAGAGTGTCGGCCAGGAACCGCACGAGCGCGTCGTTTGCCTTGCCGTCGACCGGCGGCGCTGCCAGTTGGATCTTCAGCCGGTCGTCATAGACGTTGAGGATGCGCGTGCGGGAGGCTTTGGGCACCACGGCGACGTCGATGAGCACGTCCTCACCATGTTGGTGCAGCCATGGTGGCTGGTCGGTCACGCGCGGGACTCGTTCTTGCCGGCCTCACCGAGCGGTGGAGGCGTGGGGGCGCGTAGGCGCTCGAGCACCGTGACCGAGGCGCCGGCTTCGGCTTGCTCGATGCGGCCCTGTTCTTCGGCGAGCTCGATGAGCTTCAAGTGCGTGCTGACGATGCCGCGCAGCTCCTCGATGGCGCGCAGGCGCTGGCGCTGCAGGTCGTGGACTTCGTCGGCGAGCTTGGTGACGCGAGCGTGGGCGTTGTGGAGGATGCGCTCGGCGCGCAGCTCGGCCTCGCTCACGGTGAGCTGCGCCTCTTTCTTTGCGTGGTCGCGGATCTCGTCGATGGCGCGCTGGGCGGTGAGCATCGCTTCGCGGAGTGTCTCTTCGCGGGTGCGGTGGTCTTCGATCTCGGCCTTGGCGCGCTTCATGTCGGCGCGCAGGTCGTTGTTCTCGCGTGACAGCTCGCTCATCTGGCCGGCGACGATGTCGAGGAAGCTGCGGACTTCGCTCGCGTCGAAACCGTTCCAGGCCTTCTTGAACTGCTGCTGCTGCACATCGATAGGCGTGAGTTTCATCAGTGCTCCCGTTGTCCAAAGATGGCCGTGCCGATGCGGACGTGCGTCGACCCGGCCGCGATCGCGGTCGGAAAGTCGTGGGTCATGCCGAGCGAGAGCTCGGAGGCCCCCGGGATTAAATTCTGCGTTTTTTGCGACAGCGCGCGCATCTCGGCGAAGAACGGCGCGGCGTCGACACCATCGGGGGGGATGGCCATGAGGCCACGCAAGCGTAGGCGCGGCAGGGTCGCGACGTGACGGGCGAGCGCTTCGGTCTCTTCCGGCGCGACGCCACCTTTCTGTGGCTCGCGGCCGATGTTGACCTGCAACATGACGTCGAGGCCGGCTTCCGGGGCGCGCTTGGCGACGTCGTCCGCGAGGTCGGCGCGGTCGATGGTGTGCAGGCGGTGGATCGGGTGGCGTAGCAGCATGTTGATCTTGTTGCGCTGCAGGCGACCAATGAAGTGCCAGCGCACCGCGAGCCCTCGATCCGCCATCGCGGACGCCTTTTCGTCGAGCTCTTGCACGATGTTCTCGCCGAAGTCACGCACGCCCAAGGCATGCGCTTCGACCAGCGCCTCGACCGGATGGAATTTGCTCACCGCGACGAGCGTGATGGACGCGGGGTCGCGTTTGGCGGCGTGGGCTGCGTCGCTGATCTGCGCGCGGACGGCGTCGAGGCGCTGCGCGAGGCTCATGCACGGCCTCTCGCGAGCTGCTCGATGGCGGCGCGCACTTCGGTGAGCGGCAGACCAATCACGTTGCTGTAGGAGCCGACGATGGTCTCGACCAACGCCCCACCCTCGCCCTGGATGCCGTAGCCACCGGCCTTGTCGAAGGGCTCGCCGGTGGCGATGTAGCGATCGATCTCGAGGGGGGTCAGGGCGCGGAACTGCACGCGGGTGGTCACGACCGTCGCCATCTCGTCGCCGCGGAAGCGCACGCAGAAGCCGGTCATCACGCGATGCTCGCGGCCCGAGAGCGATGCCAGGATCTGACGCGCGGCGAGAGCGTCGGCGGGCTTGCCGAAGCGCTGCTCCCCGAGGACGACGACGGTGTCCGCTGCAACGGTCGGCACATCGTATGGCCGCGCGTGCTCGATCTTGCGGCGGCAGATGGTCACGAGCGCTGTGTCGAGCGGCTCATCCGGCCAGCTCTCGTCGGCATCGACGGCATTGATGGCAACGTCGTATCCCGCGCCAGTCAGTAACTGCTGACGCCGCGGCGAGCGTGAAGCAAGGACGATAGGACGGCCAGATTGAACCACGGCCAACGCATAAGGTGCGGGATCGATCTGGGCAACTTATTGGCGGGAACCGATTGCCGATTGCCGATTGCCGATTGCCGATTGCCGACAACTGACCGCCGAGCACGGAGCCGCGGCTACTCGAAGATGAACTTTTCGGGGTCCTGCGGCACGCCGAAGAATCGCACTTCGTAGTGCAGGTGCGCGCCCGTCGAGCGGCCGGTGTTGCCTACCGAGGCGATGACTTGGCCGCGCTTGATTTGCGTGCCGACGGTCACCTTGAAGTCCGAGAGGTGGCCGAAGTGGGATTGGATGCCGTAGCCGTGGTCGATGACCAAGGTCTTGCCGTAGCCGCCGCGCTCGCTGGCGAAGATGACCGTGCCGTCCGCTGGGGCGATCACGTCGCTGCCGTGGTCGGCGGCGAAGTCGATGCCTTTGTGCATGACGCGGTGGTTGGTGTACGGGTCGGTGCGCTCGCCGAAGGTGCTCGTCAGGAGCTTCGAAGCGCTCGGACGGATCGATGGCATCGATGCGAGAAGCTTGGGGTCTCCGGAGAAGTACTCGTGCAGCTCGCGCATCGCGCCTTCTTGGCGGAGCGCGCCCGACTCGAGCGACTCGACCTTGCTGTCGATGAGGCGCATCGCCAACGCCGAGTCGATGCCTTCGGAGTCGTAATCGGTGCGCTCACCTGGCGCGTACATGACCTCGCCCGGCTTGCTGGTGCGTGACTCGAGCGGGCCGATGGCGAGATTGCGCTCCGGATCGGAGAGCTGGGTGATGGCGCGGACCTTCGACGAGAGCTGATCGATGCGTTGCAACGAGCTGTCGATGCGCGCGATTTCTTCCTGCACGGTGCGCAGGCGCGTCTTCAGGTTGACGTTCTCGTTCTTGAGCGCCCGGTTCTCGCCGGCTTCGGCGATCATTCCGACATAGTGGACGAGCATGAACGCGCCGAGCGCCACGACGCCGAGGGCGCCAACGATGCTGCGGGTGATCCAGGCGCGCGGGACAGTGTAGCGCCGCACCTGAGAGGACCTCTCAGGGACGATCATCACTGTGTAGGAGCGGCTGGCCTTTTTTTCCACGACTGTCCTCGAGTCTCTACTCGATCGCGGCCAAACAAACCACAGTGATGTTATCGTCACCACCACGTTCGTTGGCGAGCGCAATCATCGCCTTCGGCACATCGTCCAGGGCGAGCTGCGCGAGAGCCAGACCGATCTCGGTATCGTCGACGAAGTTCGCCAGACCGTCGGAGCACATGAGGAACTTGTCGCCCGGCTGGATCGGCAAAGCGAAGGTGTCCACGGCCACGTCGCGCTCGAAGCCGACCGACCGGGTAATGATGTTTTTCAGCCTACTTGCGCGGGCTTGCTCGCGAGTGATGAGACCAGCTTTGATCTGTTCGTTGACCAGTGAATGGTCGTCGGTGATCTGAATGACCCGCTCCCCACGCTGCAGGTAGCAGCGCGAGTCACCCACATGCGCGATGAAGGCGCGCTGGGAGAGGAGCATCATGGCCGTGACCGTAGTGCCCATGCCCTGGAGGTCGATGTCGCCCTGCGCCGTCTCGAAGATGGCGCTGCAAGCGGCCCGCACCGCATCGGCCAGGATCCGCGGGACCGGTGAGGTCTCGAGCGGGGTCGCGCCGGCCCCATCGAGGATCGCTTCATGCACCGCGGCGATGTTCTCGCCGACGGTCTTCACGGCGAGGCTCGAAGCGGTCTTGCCGCCAAGATGGCCGCCCATCCCGTCCGCAACGACGAACAAGCCCAATCTCTCGTCGATGAGATGCGAGTCTTCGTTCTGCTCACGCACACGACCAACGTCGGTCTGAGAAACGGAAACGATTCGCACCGAGGACTTCCCTCAATGACACCCGGCAGGTGGGTATCGCTCGGCGGGAGCGTACACGATCCCCCATGGCGTTCGCCAATTCCGTTTACGCGGTCTCCGACACGGCGACAGGGTACGCCACCGCAACTGCCTCCCCTCCCACCCGAGAACTCGCATCAAACCCCTCGGAAAAGGGAGCCCGTATGTCCAGCGCCACCGCCCTCACCAACCTCCGCAACATCGAAATCGTCAAGCTCGACGAAGCCGCTGCCACCTACATCAGCGCCCGGCGGCTCGATTTCAGGGCGCCGTACGAGGCCAAGTCGGCCACCCACATCGGCAACAACGATTTCTTGGAGGTGATGAAGGCGCGCGTTTACTTCCAGCCCGATGCCGCCTTGGTCGTCGTCAAGGTCGGCGTGCGCCGCTTCGATGAGCCGAGCTCGGCGGTCAAGAAGGCCGTCGATATCGCCGTGCGCTTCGAAGGCGCTGGCCTCCAAGCCTTCGCCGCTGGCGTCGAAGCGGCCATCAACCCGCCCGCCGGCGAGCCCGACCTCGTCGTCCGCACCTGAGGGACGACGCCGTCCCACGCCCCCGCCGGTAGCGTCTCGCGCGCCGGTAGCGTTCCCTGCCGCCGGTAGCCTCCCTGCCGAGGTGCGCCGCGCGCGAGCGATAGGCAGCTCGAGCGCGGCGGACGAGCCATCGCCTCCGGTCGGTTGCTTGCCCGACGACGGGCGCGCCGCTATATCGCCGCGCCATGATCAACCTGCAGGGTCGTCACGCGCTCATCTTCGGTGTCGCTAGCGAGCAATCGATTGCCTGGGCCATCGCCAAGCGCCTCCACGCCGCCGGCGCGCGCATCTCGCTCGGCTATCAGCAGCGCTTCAAGAGCCGCATCCTCCAGCTCGTGAAGTCGAACGAGATCCCCGTCGCTTTCTATGAGCGCTGCGACGTGACCAGCCCCGAGGAGACCGAAGCGTTCTTCGCGAAGATCGAAGCGCCCATCGACATCGTCGTGCACTCGATCGCCTACTCGCACCCCGACAGCTTCGCGAAGCCCATCAGCGGCGTGAACATGGAAGAGTTCACCACCACCCTCGCCGCCTCGGCCTACTCGCTCCTCCCGGTCGTCCGCGCCTCGGTCCCCAAGATGACCCGCGGCGGCTCGGTGATGACCATGACGTACCTCGGCGGTAACCGCGTGGTCTCGAACTACAAGCTCATGGGCATCGCCAAGGCCGCCCTCGAGCACACGGTGCGCGAGCTCGCCGCCGACATCGGGCCGAAGGACATCCGCGTCAACGCCATCAGCGCCGGCCCCATCAAGACCATCGCCGCCTCGCAGATCGCGGGCTTCGACGACATGATGCGCGTCTACGAGTCCGTCGCGCCGATGCGCCGCTCGGTGACCCAGGACGACGTGGCCGACCTCGCCCTCTTCCTCGGCTCCGACTTGTCAAAGAACATCGCGGGTCAGACCATCTTCGTGGATGCCGGCTACTCGGTGCTCGCGATGGCGGAGCTGCAAAAGTAGTCGCCCCGTCGAAGCGCTGCTCGTCGACGTAACGCGGCGGTGTGGGCGCCCTGAACAGCCCCACCAGCCACCGCACGAACCGCTCGGCGAGCCAGATCACTCCACGCTCGCCCGCGCCAGCATTTGCTTGGCCGCCGCGCGTGTCGTCTTCGAGTCCGGCGACCCATCGATCATGCGCGCAATCTCCGCCGCGCGCGCCGGCCCTTTGAGCTTCTCCAGCGTCGCCACCGTGCGCTCGCCCTGCGACTCCTTGCGCACGCAGATGTGCACGTCGGCGCGCGCCGCGATGGGCGCCAAGTGCGTGATGGTGATCGCCTGGTGACCCCGGGCGACCGCCTGGATCTTCTTGCCGATGGCATCCGCCGCGCGCCCGCCGAGCCCCGTGTCGACCTCGTCGAACACGTAGAGCGACACCAGGTCGCGACTCGCGAGCACCGTCTTCACGCCGAGCATCAGGCGTGACAGCTCACCACCGCTCGCGATCTTCGCCAGCGCGCGCAGCGGCTCGCCCTTGTTGGGGCCCCACGCGAGCTCGACGTCGTCGGCCCCCGTTGCACACAGCGCTTCGCCGTCCGCGGGGCGCTCGCTGACCTGCGTGACCAGCACGGCGCCGGCGAGATCCATCTCCGCGATTTCGGCGCACACCCGCTTGTCGAAGTCCTTCGCCGCCTTGCGCCGCGCCTTGCTCAAGTCGGCGGCCAAGCGCTCGGCCATGGCCCGCTTCTCCGCCGCGAGCGCCGTGAGCTCGGCGACCCGCGCGTCGCTGCCATCGAGGCCCAACAGCTCGCGCTGCAAGTCGGACCGACGCCCCAGCGCATCGGCGAGCGAGCCACCGTGCTTGCGCGCCAAGCGACGGAGCTCGTTCAAGCGATCTTCGACCTGCGCCAAGCGCTCGGGATCGTCGCTGACCCGATCCAGGTACCGCTGCAGCGTACGCGCCGCGTCTTGGAGATCACGCTGCGCGCTCCCTATCGCTTCGCGGACCGGCGCGAGCTCGGCATCGATGCGCGCCAAGCTCTCGAGCTCCGCCGAGGCCTTCCCCAGCTTGTCGAACGCGGAGCCGTCTTCACCGTAGAGCAGCGCCTCGGCGAGCATCGCCCCGCTCTTGAGCTTCTGGGCGTGCGCGAGCTTCTTGTGCTCGACCTCGAGCTCCTCGTCTTCGCCTGGGCGCGGGGCCAAGCGCTCGATCTCGTCGAGCTGAAACTTGAGGAAATCGGCGCGCTGCAAGTCCTGGTCGGTGCGCGACTGCAGCGCATGCAGCTCGCCGGCCGCCTTCTTCCATGCGTCGTAGTGCTCCCGGTAAGCCTCACGCTCGTCGACGAGCTGACCGAAGTCGTCGAGGATGGCGAGATGGTTCTCCGTGAACAGCAAGCTCTGCTGTTCATGCTGGCCCGAGATGTCGACCAAGCCGCGAACGATCTCGCCCAAGGTCGCGAGCGTCGAGAGCCGGCCGTTGATGATGACCTTCGCCCTCCCTTTTGCACCGATGACCCGGCGCACCAGCAGCGTGCCGGCGTCGTCGCCGACGAGCTCGCGCTGCTCGAGCCGCGCCTGCACCACAGGGTGAGCACTGATATCAAAGAGCGCCTCTACCTCTGCGGCATCACAGCCATTTCGTACAACATCACCACTCGCTCGCCCGCCCAGCGCCAGCATCAGCGCGTCGACCAAAATCGACTTCCCCGCGCCCGTCTCCCCGGTGACCACCGTGAACCCGGCACCCAGCTCGAGATCGACCTCGTCGATGATGGCGAAGTCACGGATCTTCAATTGCAGCAGCATTCACCCCTCCAGCGCCAAAACACTGAACAACTGTACACTGATCATTCGTATAGATAAACCCTCCGACAAAATCAAAGCCTGATCGTCCCCACGACGAGAAACGCAACGATGACGCCCTCCTACCGATAAGAGAGGAAGACGATGTCGATACAGGGCTCAAACCATCCGTTCCCGCGCTTCCTACGGATCGGAACGTTCTTCGAGCAGGCATGCAAAAGCCTGCCCGCCGACGGCAAGCCCACCCTCAACGCCAAGTCGTTCGACGGCAGCAAAATCGACCGCCACTACGCCCGCGCCCTCGTCGAGTACGCCGCCAAGTACACGCGCGGCCCCGAAGTCAAAGCCGACAGCGACCCCATCTCGCTGCTCCCCAACGGCATGGTGACCGTCGGCGAGCTCGCCCTGGGCAAAGCCGTCTTCGACATCCTCACCGCCAAGATCGACACCTCGACCCCGCGTGGCATGGCCCGCGAGCGCATCCGCCGCGAGTTCGGTCTGCGCACCGAGCTCGATCGCAAGACGTTCAGCTACCTGTCGAAGGCGTACGGCCCCAAGCACCTCGACGGCACGCACGTCGTCTACAACGGCCACGCCACCGGAGCGACCATCTCGCTGTTTCCCATGTTGCGCGCCCTGGGCCTCACCTCGGGCGGCGTGCGCCGCGCCAACTACAGCGGCGACAAGGGAGCAGCCCCGCTCATCAACACCATCATCTCCGAGCTCACGCGCAAGAAGGGCAAGGACTTCAACCTCGCCGCCCAGCCAGTCGACGCCATGTGGGACGAGCTGCGGACGCCCGGCGTCGTGGTCCTCCTGAACGGCGCCACCATGATGCTGAACGCCACCAAGAACGGCCCGATGCCCGCCGACATCCGCGCCCGTGTCGAGCGCGGTGAGATCCGCTTCGTGCTGCACAACGCGGCCGACCTCGAGGCGTTCGAGAAGCTCGCCTTCCAGCGCGCCATCGCCCTCGACCTCGCGCGCAGCAAACCCAAGGAGATGGAGACCGAGGTCATCGGCCAGCAGCTCGTCCAGCACGCCGAGGAGGGCTCGGCCCGTCTCAACGCCTGCCGCCTACAAGACTCGAAGGTCTTCGTCATCGGCCACGGCCTCATCGGTCAAGCGATCACCAAGGCGCTCATCGAGCAGCACGTGCCGCGTCAGAACATCATCGTCATCGACACCAACGGCGACCCCAACTGCTCGGCCGTGCGCGCCGCGAAAGCACGCTACCTCGACATCCACACGTCGATCCCCGACGGCTTCAGCAAGGAAGAGAACGGCTTCGTCTTCGTCGCCACCAACTCGGCGCGCGGCCTCGACGCGAGCCACCTGCCCAAGCTCCCGCGTCACCTCCTCGTCGAGAACGCGAACTCCGGGGGCATCGGCGTCGACGTCGACAGCATCTTCGGCAAGCGCGACGCGAACGGCAAGCGCCGTGGTCCATACCGCAACGCGCAGCGCTTCGACTTCTTCGAGGGCGCGCACGGCATCAAGACCGGCGAGAACCCGGTCTTCAGCGACATGGTCGCGACGCGCCTCCCCGAAGACGCCGAGGATTTGCCCAACTGCTTCACGCTGATGAACGTCGCCGAGATCCCCTGCACCAACCCAGTCACCGGTGAGACGACGATGGAGCTCCGCGTGCTCGCTCCGAACCTGACCGACACCGTGGGTCAGAGCCGCCTCGACACCTCGTCGATGCTCGCCGCCGCGGCCTGCATCATCAAGAACCTGAACCGTCCGCTGCCGGCTGGCCAGGTCTACGAGTTCCCCAAGGAAGAGGAGCAGGTCCTTTACCTCTCCTCGCTCCGCCCGCTCGCCGACGACTGCGCGATCTAACGCCGCGGGGCCCCAAAAATGCCCCGCCGCCGTGACGCTAGCTCAGGTGCCTCGGAGTAAAGCGCGCGACGAGCTCCTGCGGGGTCCTCGCCGGCAGCTCGCACACTCCGC
>JBDHVB010000202.1:0-10398 GCA_039809465.1 Myxococcota bacterium | reverse complement strand
TGGCCGCCGAAGTGCGTCGCCGACAGCAAGAAGTACCTGCGCGCGAAGGTCCGCGTCGCGTTTGCCGCCGAGTCGCTCGAGGATGCCCGCAAGAAGGCGTCCGACATCGGCAAGCGCAAGGCGCGCGTCTTGGCCGCTCAAGGCATCTTCGTCTCCGAGACCCCGCCGATCGCCGAGAAGGGCAAGATGGCCTTCTTGTTCCCGGGGCAGGGCTCGCAGTTCCTGGGCATGTTCAAGGATCTGGCCGCGCTCTATCCTGTGGTCGCCAAGACGTTCGCTGAAGCAGACCAGGTGCTGACGCCGCTTCTCGGTCAACCGCTCACAGCGATTTGCTGGGCGCCGGCCGAGGGCGAAGAGGCCATCGCCGCCGCCGAGCTGGCGCTGCGTCAGACCGAGGTCTGCCAGCCCGCGATGCTCACCGCCGATGTCGCCATGTATCGTTTGCTCGCGCAGTACGGCGTGAAGCCGGACGTCGTCGCGGGCCATTCGCTCGGTGAGTACGCCGCCTGCGTCGCCGCCGGCGTCTTGAGCTTCCCCGACGCGCTCTACGCCGTCAGCGCCCGTGGCCGTGAGATGGCCCACGTGAAGGTCGACGACAACGGCAAGATGGCCACCGTCGCCGCCGGCGCGCACAAGGTCGAGCCGATCATCAAGGACGTGCCCGGCTACGTCATCGCGGCCAACAAGAACTGCCACGCCCAGACCGTCATCGCGGGCGGCAGCGCCGCCGTCGTCGAGGCCATCGCGCGCTTCACCGGCATGGGCATCGAGGCCCGCGAGATCCCGGTCTCGCACGCCTTCCACAGCGCCATCGTCGCGCCGGCCGCAAAGCCCCTGCGTAAGGTCTTGAGCGCGCTCAACATCAACGCGCCGCGCATCCCGATCCTCTGCAACGTCGATGCGACGTACTACCCGAACGGCAAGGAGCAGATCGTCGACGTCATGGCGAAGCAGCTCGAGTCGCCGGTCGAGTTCATCGGCCAGATCGAGCGCATGTACGCCGACGGCGCCCGTCTCTTCGTGGAAGTGGGTCCGCGCCGCGCCGTGACCGGCTTCGTGCGCAACATCCTCGACGACAAGGAATACCAGGCCGTCGCCACCAACCATCACAAGAAGGCCGCCGTCGACACCGTCATGGAGTCGCTCGCCGCCCTCATGTGCGAAGGCGTCGCGGTCGGCTTCGCCGGTGAGTCCGCGATTGCGTCCGTCGAAGTGCGTGAAGCCTCCGCCAGCGTCGCCGCCGACATCGGTGACAAGAGCGCCGGCAGCGCGCACATCAGCAACGCGCAGCTGGGCACCAGCACCCACGACGGCATCGTCGTCAGCGGTTGCTCGATCATCGTCCCGAGCAGCACGCCGCTCTCGGACATCACGGCCAACAACGTCGACCGCATGCTCTCGGGCCAGCAGTTCATCACGCCCATCTCGGACGCGGGCCGTCAGGCGATCCTCGACCGTAACGTCGCGCGTCTCGACAAGACCGGTGGCACCTTCGAGCCGCTGCGCCAGCTCTCCGAGGTCATCCAGCTCGCGGCGCGCGTCGGCGAGATCGACCTCGTCGCCGAGTACGGCCTCGACCCGAATTTCGATGACGCGCTCGACCGCACCAGCCGTCTCGCCATCGCGGCCGGCATCGATGCGCTGCGCGACGCGGGTCTGCCGCTCGTGCGCCGTTACCGCACCACCTCGACGGGCAAGCAGCTCCCGGACCGCTGGGCGTTGCCGCCGGAGATCGCGCGCAGCACCGGTGTCGTGTTCGCATCGGCGTTCCCGGGTGTCGACCGCTTGATCGACGACGTGTCGCGCCAGGTCGCCTCGAAGCAGGCCGGCAAGAGCGCCGAGTACCTGCGTCAGCTCGCCAAGGAGCTTGGCGAGTCCAGCGCCGCCAGCAAGAAGCTGCTCGAGAAGGCCGGGGCCTTGGACAGCGAAGCGGCGCTCTACCAGTTCAACCGCAAGTTCCTCTTCCGCTGCCTCGCCATGGGCCACGCGCAGCTCGCGCAGACCATCCTTGCGCAGGGCCCGAACACCCAGCTCAACGCGGCTTGCGCGTCGGGCACGCAGGGTATCGGCATCGCGACCGACTGGATCTCGAGTGGCCGCTGCGACCGCGTGGTCGTGGTCACCGCCGACGACGTCACCCAGGAGAGCATGCTGCCGTGGTTCGCGGCGGGCTTCCTCGCCGCGGGTGCCGCGACCGTCGAAGCGGACGTCACCAAGGCCGCCGTGCCGTTCGGCGCTGGCCGCAACGGTATGATTTTGGGCGCCGGCGCCGCCGCCTTCATCATAGAGCGCAACTCGACGGTGATCGAGCGCGGTATGACGCCGCTCTGCGACATCATCGCGACGCACATCGGTAACAGCGCCTTCCACGGCACGCGTCTCGACTCGACGTACATCCGCGAGGCTTTCGCCGAGATCATCGACGAGGTGGCCGCGAGCCAGAAGATCACGAAGTCGCAGCTCGCCGAGAGCGCCTTCTTCATGTCGCACGAGACCTACACGCCGGCGCGTGGTGGCAGCTCGGCCGCCGAGATCGATGCCATCAAGCACGCTTTCGCGGACGATGCTTCCAAGATCTTGATCGCCAACACCAAGGGCTACACCGGTCACCCGATGGGCGCGAGCCTCGAGGACGTGGTCGCCATCAAGGCGCTGCAGCGCCGCGACATCCCGGCCATCGCGAACCTCACCGACATCGATCCGGCGTTCGCGGGGCTGAACTTCTCGCGTGGCGGCAAGGCCAACGTCGACTACGCCATCCACTTCGCCGCGGGCTTCGGCTCGCAGGTCGCGATGGCGGTCTTCAAGCGCCGCGCCGAGCACGAGGCGCGCCTCGCCGATCCGCAGATCTACGAGGCCTGGATCGCCAAGCAGACCGGCCGCGGCGACGCGGGTCTCGAGGTGGTCGCGCGCACGCTGCGCGTCGCCGAGAAGGGCGGGGTCAAGGCCTACGAGCTGGGCATCCCGTCGCTCCTGCAAGAGCCCAAGCCCGTCGTGGCCGCCAAAGCGGTTGCTCAGGCCACCACGGCGCCCGCCGCCGCGAAGCCGGCCCGCAAGGTCGACCGCGACGAGGTGCTGGGCGAGCTGCGGCAGCTCTTCGCCGAGAAGACCGGTTACGAGGTCAGCGACCTCGAGCCCGCGTACCAGCTCGAGGCCGATCTCGGCATCGACACCGTGAAGCAGGCGGAGATCATGTCGCTCATCCGCGAGCGTTATGGCTTCGCCAAGGACGAGAATTTCAAGCTCGCCCAGGTGCAGACGCTCGACGCCGTCGTCGACTACGTGGTGGCGCAGATGCAGAGCACCGGTGGCATGTCCGCGGAAGCGGAGACGCCCGCGCCCGTGACCGCCGCGCCGACCGCCGCTGCCGCCGCGCCCGCGATGCCCGCCAAGGCCATCCCGAGCCGCGAGACCCTGCTCGACGAGATCCAGGCGCTGTTCGCCGAGAAGACCGGCTACGAGCGCTCCGACCTCGAGCCCGCGTACCAGCTCGAAGCCGACCTCGGCGTCGACACCGTGAAGCAAGCGGAGATCATGTCGATCATCCGCGAGCGTTACGGCTTCGCCAAGGACGAGGCCTTCAAGCTCGCCGACGTGCAGACCCTGAACGCCGTCGTCGACTACGTCCACAGCCGCCTGGTCGCCGACAATGCGTCCGCTCCAGCGGTCAGCGCACCCGCCGTGCCGCTCCAGGCCGCGCCGCAAGCCGCTGCTCCAGCGCCGGCTCCGAAGGCGCCCGCGAAGGCCAAGATCTCTCGCGACGAGCTCTTCGCGCAGATCCTCCAGATCTTCGTGGAGAAGACCGGCTACGAAGCCAGCGACTTGGAGCCGACCTACCAGCTCGAAGCCGACCTCGGCATCGACACCGTGAAGCAAGCGGAGATCATGTCGATGATCCGCGAGCGCTTCGGTCTCGCCAAGGACGAGAGCTTCAAGCTCACCCAGGTGCAGACGCTCAACGCCGTCGTGGACTACGTCCTCGCGGGCCTCGACGCGCCACAAACGCCGCCGCCGACGGAGGGCCCCCAAAGCCCAAAATCCCAAGCTGCAGCGCCGAAGGCGAGCGCTGCAGCACAGACAAAGCCCCACGGCACGCAGGCGAAAGCGCTCTCTCTGCGTGAGACGCTCGGCGACGCCAAGGGCTTCGCGGCCCGCGCCGTAGCCGCGTTCAAGATTGGCCACTCGGAGCCCACGCGCAGCCTCGCCGGCCGTCACGTGGTGCTCGCGGGCTCGGACCCGGTGTTCCTCCAGGCGATGCGCGAAGCGCTGCTCGCTCAGGGCGCGAACATCCACGTCGTCGACCCGCAAGCGCTCGATGACGCGCAGCTCGAAGCCCGCTTCGCCGACCTCGGTGGTCAGCCCGCCGACGATCTGGTGAACCTCGTCGCCGAGCACAGCACCATCAGCGTGTCCGCTATCGAAGCCGAGATCGCTCGCGCCATGCGCCTCGCGCGTGCCTTCGCCAAGACGCGTGGCACGGTGAAGGGCGGCGGTCTGCTCTTGGCCGGCCGCAGCAACGGCATCTTCGGCATGCACTCGACCGACGCCACGAGCCTCGTCATGGGCGCGCTCTCTGGCATCGCGAAGTCCTTGGCCAAGGAGTGGCCGGAGGCGCGCTGCCTCGCCATCGACCTCGACCGCACCGAAGGCCTGCCTTTGTCGTGCCGCCGCGCCCTCGAGTGCTGGATGGCCAAGGGCCCGAGCGAGATCGCCGTTTACAAGGGCGAGCTCTGGACCCTGCGCCACGACGCCACCGCCGATGCGCAAGACGCGCCGCTCGCTCCGCACGCCGTCGTGGTCGCGACCGGTGGCGCCCGCGGCGTCACCTTCGAGCTCGTGCGTGAGCTCGCGCGTACCCAGGCGTTGCGCATCATCATCCTCGCCCGCACCGGCGGCGTCGAGGAGAGCGCGAGCCCCATCAAGGGCCTGAACGACGCGCAGATGAAGGAGCGCGCCAAGGCCGCTATGACGGCCGCTGGCAAGCGCGGCACGCCCGCCGAGGTGAAGCGCTGGATCGAAAACGAGCAGACGCGCCTCGACATCACCAAGAACCTCGAGAGCCTGCGTATGCTCGGTAGCGAGGTCGAGCTCATCGCCTGCGACGTCGCCGACCTCTCGGCGCTCGGCAAGGTGGTCGACGGCATCAAGGCGCGCCACGGCCACGTCGACCTCTTGGTCCACGGCGCTGGCCGTGAAGAGTCGAAGCTCTTGGCCGACAAGGACCCCGAAGCATTCGAGCGCGTCTTCGCGCCGAAGGGTAGGGCGGGGCTGTCGCTGTACCTGTCGCTCAAGCCCAAGCGCATGCTCACCATGGGCTCGGTCGCGGGCCGCTTTGGCAACGCTGGCCAGGCGGATTACTCCGCGTCGAACGAGCTGCTCGCGGCCCTGTCGCGCGCCGACGGCCGTGACATCGTCAACGTCGACTGGACCGCCTGGGGTGACGTCGGCATGGCGACCAAGGACGCCGTGAAGCACGTCCTCGAGAGCTCCGGTGTCGAGTTCTTGCCCGCCGCCTTGGGTGCCCGCCTGGGCGCCGCGCTCGCCTTGTCGACCTTCAAGGGTGACGTGGTCGTGGCTGGCGAGCTTGGCTTGTTCGCTCCGGCGGACGCTGATGCCGCGAAAACGGACGCCGAGAAGCCCGCGGCGCAAGGCGTCGCGAAGCACCCCGCGATCTTCGACCGCGTGGACGGCAAGGTCTACATCCGCCGCCTCGATCCCAAGCGCGACATTGGTCTCGATCACCACCGCCTGGACGGCATCGCCATCCTGCCTGGCGTCATCGGCCTCGAGCTCATGACGCAAGCCGCGGTCCACGCGGGCGGCAAGGACGTCGGCCGCATCGAGAACGTGAAGTTCGCGAGCCCCTTGAAGCTCCACCGCGACGAGCCCGTCGATGCGCGCGTCGAGGTGACCTTGAAGGACGGCTGCGCCGACGTGCAGCTCTGCAGCGAGCTCGTGAGCCCATCCGGTAAGAGCATCCGCCGCGAGCACTTCTCCGCGACGGTGATCTTCGGCGCACGTGAGGCGCTCGCCGGCCCCGCCATCCGCCGTCTCGAGATGCCACGCGACCCGGGCATCGAGCGCACCGCCATCTACAAGCGTTACTTCCACGGACCGGTCTTCCAGGTGCTGAGTCGCATCAGCGTGCTGGGTGAAGACGGCGCGGAGGCGAAGTCGGTGATGCCGTGGCCCACGTGGATGAACGGCATCGGCCACCCGCAGCTCCTCACCATGCCGTTCGCCCGTGAAGCCGCCTTCCAAGGCGCTGGCCTCTGGGAGATGGCGGAGCTTGGCCGCAGGGCGCTGCCCGCTGGGATCGATCGCGTCGAGCTCGGCGCGCCGCTGCCGGCTGGCACCGAGGTCACCATCGAAGCGCGCATGACCTCGTCGAACGCCAACGGTTCGGTGTTCGACGTGTGGACGCGCGACGCCGAGGGCCGCATCCATGACGTGATGCGCGGCTACCGCACCGTGACGCTCAACGAGCTCGCGCCCGAGATGCGCTTCGAGACCACCTATCGCCGTGAGCTCACGCCGAACTGGTTGTCGGTGGAGATTGACGAGATCCACGAGTCGCTCGCCGCGGACGAGAAGGCGACGCTCAAGCGCTACCTCGCTCCACAGGAGCAAGCGCGCTTCAAGGAGCTCAAGACCGACAAGCGCAAGATCGATTGGCTCGCCGGCCGCATCGTCGCCAAGCGCTTGATCCGCGAGTCGCACTTCGCGCACGACGGCGCCATCGTGCCGTACTCGGCGATCAACATCGTGCCCGACGAG
This sequence comes from Myxococcota bacterium, assembly GCA_039809465.1. Classification (GTDB taxonomy): domain Bacteria; phylum Myxococcota; class XYA12-FULL-58-9; order XYA12-FULL-58-9; family JALHOP01; genus JALHOP01. The sequence continues at coordinate 3,621 of JBDHVB010000202.1, read as the reverse complement.
CTGGGCGCGCCGCAGGTGAGCATCGCGGGCGAGAAGACGGTGCGGCAGCGCATCTCCATCTCGCACAGCGCCGGTTGTGCGGCGGCGATGGTCAGCGTCGAGCCGGGCGTGCGGCCGGGAATCGACGTCGAGAGCATCGAAGCGCGTGACCCGTCCTTCATTCGCGATTATTTCACCGACGCCGAGCGCGCGGCCGCCAAGGACCGTGACGCGGCGACTCTGTTCACCTCCGTCTGGGCGGTGAAGGAGGCGGTGGTCAAGGCTCTCGGGATCGGCGCCCGCGTCGATCTGCGTGAGATCGAGGCGGTACCGCGCACGAGCGCTGGAGTCGAGACATGGCACGTGACGCTTCGCGGCGAGGCGCTGCAGAGGGCCGAGGCGCTGGGGGCGGGGACGCCTCGCGTCGAGCTGGAAACGATGGCAAACCGCGTGGTGGCTCGCGTCCTCATGCCGGTGAACGAGCAGCGCGCGACGCCCAGCCGCGGCAAACCGGAGGTCTCGGCGTAATGGAGAGTGGTATGTCGTCAGCGAAGAGCGAAGCAGCAAAGTCCGCCAAAGCGGAACAAGGCTTCGCGCAACCCCCGAAGGTCCAAGTCGCCGCTCCCGATCTGCGCGGCGCCGAGCAGACCGCGCGCGCGCGTCTCGAGCAGCTGTTCGACGCGGGGACGTTCACCGAGATCGACTCGGCGGTGCATCACCGCGCCAAGAACTTCGGCATGGCCGACAAGAACATCCCGGGCGACGGCGTCGTCTGCGGCTTCGGCGAGATCGAAGGCCGCACCGTCTACGCCTACTCACAGGACCGCACCGTCCTGGGTGGCTCGTTGGGTGAGGCGCATGGCGCCAAGATCGCCAAGATCACCGAGCTCGCCGGCAAGGCTGGTTGCCCGGTCGTCGGCATCAACGACTCCGGTGGCGCGCGCATTCAAGAGGGCGTCGAGGCGCTCGCGAGCTACGGCGAAATCTTCCGCCGCAATGTCCGCTTTAGCGGCGTGATTCCGCAGATCTCGCTCCTCATGGGCCCGTGCGCGGGCGGCGCGGTGTACTCGCCGGCGCTCACCGACTTCGTCGTCATGGTCGACAAGAAGTCGTACATGTTCGTCACCGGCCCCAAGGTGGTGCGCGCCGTCACCAGCGAGGACGTCGACACCGAGACGTTGGGTGGAGGCCGTGTGCACGCGGAGACCTCCGGTGTGGCGCACTTCCTGGTGAAGAGCGAAGTCGAGGGCCTGGAGCTCGCGCGTCAGATCCTCTCGTACCTGCCGCAGAACAACTGCGACACGGCGCCGGTGAACGGTGGCGATGACCCGGTCACCCGCCGCTGCGAGGAGCTCACGCGCATCGTCCCCGACCAGTCGAACCGTCCGTACGACGTGGCCGACGTGGTGAAGAGCGTCATGGACCAGGGCTCGTTCCTCGAGGTCCACGCCCGCTGGGCCCAGAACGTCCGCGTCGGTCTTGCCCGCTTGGGCGGACACCCGGTCGGCATCATCGCCAACAACCCGGGTATGCTCGCGGGCGTGCTCGACATCGAGGCCTCACGCAAAGCGGCGCGCTTCATCCGCTTCTGCAACGCCTTCGGTCTGCCGATCATCTCGTTCGTCGACGTGCCCGGCTTCCTCCCCGGCAAGGAGCAGGAGCACAACGGCATCATCGACCACGGCGCCAAGCTCGCTTTCGCGTACTGCGAAGCGACCGTGCCGAAGCTCGCGGTGATCCTGCGCAAGTCGTACGGCGGCGCCTACATCGTCATGAGCAGCAAGCACGTCGGCGGCGATTACAATCTCGCCTGGCCCAAGGCGGAGATCGCCGTCATGGGCGCCGCGGGCGCGGTCGAGATCCTCTACGGCAAGGAGCTCAAGAGCGCCGCGGATCCCAAGCAGCGCGGCGCCGAGCTGTCGGCGGAGTACAACACCAACTTCGCGAACCCCAGCATCGCCGCGTCACGTGGCTTCCTGGACGCGGTCGTCGAGCCCGCCGAAACGCGCATCATGTTGTACCGCGGGTTGCGTGCTATGGTCGGCAAACGCGAAGAGCTCCCATACAAGAAGAACGGCAACATCCCAACGTGATTGTCGGGTCGCCTGGGGCGACCCTAGTGTTGAAGCTCGCCGCGAAAAACGTCGGCGAACCTCAATGCCAGATGCGCAAGACTCCGGCTGTTGTCGTGTTGCGGCTACGTGGCGGCGCCGGTCGGGGGGATGGGCGGGCGCTCCCGTCTTGGACCGTGAGGGTGTCGCCCATCCCTCTGCTTGCTATGGCGGTGGTGGCGGTGCGCTTTCTTTGCCTGGCCACGGGGGCGAAACTCGCCGCGGAGAACGTTGGCGAACCTCGATGCCAGACGCGCCAGGACTCGGTCGATGCAGTGTTGCGGCTGCGTGGTGGTGCCGGTTGGGGGGAGGCGCTCCCGTCTTGGGCCGCGAGGGTGCCGCTCCTCCCTTGGCTTGCCATTGGGTGGACGCGGGTTGCTCTTCTTGCTGCGGCCATGGTGCTTGCGAGTGGGTGTGGGGTGGACCTGGCGGTGCCGCCGGGGGTGGAGGTGCAGTGCGGGGCGGGGGGTGAGTGTCCGTCGGGGGCGCGCTGTAATGCCATCACGGGGCTCTGTGAGTTCAACGTGGGGGTGGCGGCGCCGTCGACGGCGTTCGTGCAGATTGGGCCGGCTTCGGGGCGCGCTGCCGCGCTGGTCCACGTCGAGCTCGACGCGCTGGATAGCAATGCTCCGCCCGTAGGGGACGAGACCGTCCGCTTCAAGCTCGCCTATTCGAGCGACGGCGGCACGTGGTGCGAAGCGACGCTCATCGACGGCGGTGTGACGGTGGTGCGCGCCGAGGCGACGCGGGTGACGCTGACATGGGACGCTTTAGCGGACGCGGCGGCGGGCTCGTGTGGGTTGCGCGCGGCGGCCATACCGAGCGGCCCCGAGGACGGAGCGGGGACCACGAGCGTGCTCGCGTACACGAGCGGCGTTCGGCTGCGTCTCACTGCCGAGGATTCTGGCTCACCGGTATCGCGCAGCGAGGTCATCTCGCCGACATTCGCGCTCGGTAACGACGCGCCGCTGCTCACCGTCATCGACGACGGGGCGGTGCTGCGCCAAGCGTCCCCGTTCGAGTACACGCTGGTCGACTCGTCCCTCGACGAGTCGCGTATCGAAGCTCAGTTTCGCTTCGAAGGACCTACGCCGTCGCCCTGGTACAGCGCGCAGGTGCGCGGCTCGACGCTGGGCGTGGTCGCCGATGCGCTGGGCGCGCCGAGCAACCGTCTCTTGGTCTGGAACGCCGACGCGCCGCTCCCCTCGGCCGCGGGGGCCGCCGGCGGCATTGGTCACGTCAACGCGGACGTGTCGCTCCGCGTCCGCGCGATAGAGAGTGTCTTCGCGGACCAACCGACCTACGGAGCCTGGTCCGTGATGACGGCTCACGTCTTCAATCAGACTCCGCCCGTGGTGGGCGCCGTCGAGGTCATCAAGGTCGAGAACGGCGCGGCCACCTCGCTCGTGTTCGTGAGCTACGAGGTCATCGACGCCGAAGGCGATGACGTGGACGTTCGGGTCGAGCGCAGCATTGCGGGGACCGACGGCTGGCTCCCTGCGAGCGCCTACCCTAGCATCCAGCACTCAGG
>JBDHVB010000201.1:0-10477 GCA_039809465.1 Myxococcota bacterium | reverse complement strand
AAAATGGCTTGGTGGCCCCGTAAACCCCGTTTACGTAGCTTGGTCGTCTGTAGCTGTACCGCGTTGGTCATGGCCGTGGCCTGCTCGAAGCTCTCCCGGGCACCGAGTGACAGCGAGGCATTCTACGAGCCGCCGCCACCACCTCCAGGGGCGTACCCTGTCCAGGCGGCCGCGCCGCTGGAGGCCAAGCCCATGGCCGATGGGATCGCCGGCAACCTGGGTCGTGCTGGCGGCAAGGGTGGGGGTGGCAGAGGCCAGGATCGCGCGGCGTCGAAAATGAAGTCCGCGAAGAACGAAGAGGCGGACGAGCTCACGGACGACCCCGCGACGACGACCCCAGCCAAGGCGCGCATGGTCCACTATGACGGATCGGTGCGCCTGCGCGTCACCGACACCCGCAAGGTCTTGGACGAGGCCGCCACCATGGCAACCGCGATGGGCGGGTTCGTGGAGCAGCAGAACGAGACCATGGTCATGCTGCGCGTGCCCGTCGAGCACATCCGCGAAGCGTTCCAGAAGATGCTCGGCATGGGCGACGTCTTGTCCAAGTCACTGTCAGCGTCCGACATCACGGACGCCTTCACCGCCACCGAGCTGCGCTTGAAGACGATGCGGGCCTCGCGTGACCGCCTGATCGTCCTGCTCGCCAGCGTCAAGAACGAAGAAGAGCGCTTGCAGATCCTGGGCGAGATCCGCCGCCTCACCGAGGAGATCGACGGCCTCGACTTGCAGGTGAAGACGCTCGCGAAGCTCGCCGCCTACTCGCGCCTGACGCTCGAAGTCCAACCCCGTGAGACGCGCGGCACCAGCAAGGCCGACGCGCTGGCCGCGTTCCGCTGGATCGACGAGCTCTCGCCGTTCCGCCGCGACACCGCGCAGCGTGGTGGGCTCTTCAAGCTCCAGGCTCCCGCAGAGATGGTCGTCCTGGACGAGGCGCAGCATTGGATCGCCGAGAGCGCCGACGGCGCCGTCGTCTGGACCAGCAAGCGCAAGAACGCGCCCAAGGGAACGGACGACTTCTGGGCCTCCGCGATCGCGGAGCGCATGGCTACCGACTTCGCGGAGACCACGCGCGAGAAGATCGGCCGCTTCGAATTCGTGAAGTTCGTGGACGGCGGCTCGAACCATTATCGCTACATGGTGGGAGTGCATGCCGACGGCGACGACCTGCAGGTGGTCGAGATCTACTACCCGTCGCCCGAGCACGAGAAGCGCTACTCGGCTGGCGTGAACGCGGTCATCCCTGGAGGCAACTCATGATCGGCGCCGCGCTCGTGGTGTTGGTGATGGTCCAAGCTCCGGCAGCCGCCGAGCCCGTGGTCAAGGCGCCGCCGCAGCGCATCGCGGTGCGTGACGCGCTGACCATCAAGGTCGGTGACCGTGAGAAGGCCGCGGACTCCGTGATCGCTTTGGCGGAATCGGCTGGCGGATACTTCACGGTGCGCAACGACAACTACATGCGGCTGCGCATCCCTACCAAGAAGGAGCCCGAGGTCCTCGCGGCCGTCGCGAAGCTCGGGTTGGTCGTGCAGCGCTCGCACGCGGCGGACGATCTCACCGCGGCGCTGGAAGAGCAGCGCACCCTGCTGGATTCACGGCGCGACGTCTTGCAGCGCTACTTCGCGGTCCTGGGCTCCGCGCGCCCGCAAGCGGTGACCACCGTCGAGCACGAGATGACCTCGCTGATCGCCGAGATCGAGGAGCTCGAAGGCTCGTTGCGCATGTCCCTGCACCGCCTGCAGTACGCCGAGCTCGAGGTCTCCTTCGAGTTTCGCGACCGCCAAGCGCCGGCGCGCGACGGCTCCTCGTCGTTCCGCTGGCTCAACACCATGAACCTCGCTGACCTCATCGGAGACTTCCAATATGGCGTCCGCTAAAAAGGCCGCATTCGCGCTGGCGCTATTCTTGGTGGTCGGCTGCGACTCGTTCGAGGCGGCCGCGCCCGAGGGCTTCGCCACCTACGAAGGCAACCGTCCCTTCCGCGCCATGAGCCCCGACGGTGTCGTCTACCGGGTGCGCAACGTCTCGGATCCCTCGGACGCGACGTTGGCCTTCTGGCAGGAGGCCTTGAAGAAGCGCATGCTCGACGCGGGCTACACCTTCCTGCGCGACGGCGAGGCCAAGAGCGCCAACGGTGAGGGCTATGTGCTGGAGGTCACCGCGCCCTACGGCGTGCGCGACTACACGTACCTCATGGCGGTCTTCAAGAAGGACAAGCACCTCGTCGTCGTGGAGTCGAGCGGTGAGGTGACGACCTTCGAGAAGCGCCGCCCCGAGGTCATCGCGGCGATCGGAAAGCTGACGGTGAACTGACCCCGCGCTGGTTTGCCGGCGGCTTGCCGGCGCGGTATCCCGTTAGGCGATGCAGCAGAAGCCGCTCTACGTAGGGATCGATCTCGGGACCACCAACTCGACCGCGGCGACCTTCGACGGCGAGGCGCTGACCCTCATCCGCAACGCTCAAGGCTCGACGGTGACCCCTTCGGTCGTCCGCTACGACAGCCGTGGCAACGTGACCGTCGGCGCCAAGGCGCGGCGCGCCATCGAGAGTGATCCGCGAAACACCCTCGCTGAGTTCAAGCGGGTCATGGGCACGAGCAAGCGCTTCGACGTGCCCGCCATCGGTAAGGAGCTGCTCGCGGAGGAGGTCGCGGCGAGCGTCCTGCGCTCCTTGCGCGCCGACGTCAAAGAGCAGCTCGGCTTCGAGCCGACCGCAGCGGTCGTCACCGTGCCCGCGTTGTTCGAGGTTCCACAGAGCGCCGCGACCTCGCGCGCCGCGCAGCTCGCTGGGTTCACGAGAGTCGAGCTCCTTCAAGAGCCCGTCGCCTCCGCGCTCGCGGCTGGTTGGACCTCCGACACCAAGGGCGCCTGGCTCGTCTACGATCTGGGTGGCGGCACCTTCGATGCGTCGCTCCTCGAAACGCGCGACGGTCTGCTGCGCGTCGTCGGTCACGATGGCGACAACTTTCTCGGCGGGCGCGACTTCGACAACGCCTTGCTCGACCACGTTCTCGCGACGCTAAAGCAGACACAGGGCGTCGTCATCGACAGAGCCGACCCGCGTGAAGCCGCGAGCCTCGCCAAGCTCAAGCTCGCCGTCGAGGAGCTGCGCATCGAGCTGACGCGTAACGCGCGGGCGAATCTCATGGTGCCTGGCCTCGAGGACGCCGGTGGCAACGCCTTCGAGATCGATCTCGACGTCGATCGCGCGACGATGGAGAGCGTGTGCCGGCATCTCGTGGACAGGAGCATCGCGGTCTGTCAGCGGTTGCTCGCGGCGCATGGCCGCACCACCGCGGATCTCTCGCAGCTCGTCCTGGTCGGCGGACCCACCGTCATGCCGTTCCTGAGAGAGCGGCTGAAAGCGGAGCTCGAGGCATCGTTCGCGCCACAGCTCGATCCGATGACGCTCGTCGCCCAAGGCGCCGCGCTCTACGCCGCGACGGCTGGCCTCGATGCGCGCCCCGCGCAGCACGTCCGCGAAAGCGGTGAGAGGCTCTGGCTGTCGCATCCCGCGATGACGCCGGACCTCACGCCGCACGTCGTCGGCAAGCTGGTCGAGCCGCGCAAGAAGCTCGCGAAGGTACGCCTGAAGCGCGCCGACGGCTGGACCAGCCCCGAAGCACCGCTCGACGCGGAGGGCGCCTTCGTCCTCGCGGTGGACGTCCTGCCACGCCGCTCCAACGAATTCACCATCGAGGGTCTCGGCGAGCATGGTGAGCCAGTCGAGGTCACGCCGACGCGCCTCACCATCGTGCAAGGCGTGACCATCGGCGACCCACCGCTATCGCGTACCATCGGCGTCGCGCTCGCCGACGACAAGGTCCACGTCTACTTCGAGCGCGGCTCGCCACTCCCGGCGCGGCGCTCCTTTCGCCACCGCACGGTCGACACCGTGGTGCCCGGCGCTGGCAACTTCGCGCTGCGCATCCCCATCGTGCAGGGCGAGCTCGATCGCGCGCATCTCTGCCGCCTCGTCGGCACCCTCGAGATCGGTGGCGCGAGCATCGCGCGCGCCATCCCCGCCGGCAGTCCCATCGAGGTCACGCTCGAGCTCGACCGCGGCGGCAAGCTCGCGGCGCGGGCGCTCGTCGTCGGCACGGGGGACGTCTTCGAAGACGTCGCGCATCTCTTGGGACCCGAGGCCAGGCCCGAGACGCTCCTCCAGACGATCGAGGCCATCGCCTCCCGCCTTGGCGAGCACCGCCGCAATGCCTTCCGCAGCAACACCGCCGCCATGGTCGGCCGTCTTACGAAGCTCGACGGGCAGCTGCATGAAGCCCGCGCCGCCGCGAACGCCGCGCAGGGTGGCGATGCCGATGCCGCGCAACGTGCGCACCGCCTGTTGCTCGATCTCGACGCGGAGCTCGATGGTCTCGAGCGCGACGGTCAGTGGCCGGAGCTCGAATCCGAGCTGACCAATCAGATCATCTACACGACGCGCTGGGTTCAGGAGTACGGTACCGCCAACGAGCAGAAGGTCCTCGACGACACCGTGAGCGCTGCGCGGCGTGCCCAGCAGGCGCGTCAACCCGTCGAGCTGCAGCGCCAGCTCCGTTTGCTGCGCACCATGGCGTTCTCCGCCGCGCAGCGCGCCCCGGAGTTCTGGCCCGCCGAGCTCGAGTACGCCGCGGCACGCGTCAACGAGTCGACGGACATGCCGAAGGCCGAGCAGCTCGTGCGTGAAGGACGCGCGGCCGCCGCGGCAGGGCGCACGGAGGCCGTGGCGAGAGCCGTCCGCGGGCTCTGGGAGCTCATGCCCGCCGACGCCGAGGAGCGCCGTATGAGCTACGAATCTGGCGTCCGCTAAAATGGATGCGCCCTGGCTCGAAAAGAATCCCTTCTTCGTCCTCGAGCTCCCTGGCGACTGCTCGGCCATGGAGATCGAGCGGGCGGCTCAGAAGCTCCTCGCGATGCTGCGGGTCGGGATGACGGGCGCCAAGACCTACGCCACCCCGCTCGGTGTAAGGCCACGTGACGAGGATGCGGTGCGCACCGCGGTCGCGGCGCTTCGTGATCCAGCCGCCCGCGCCGTGGCGGAGCTCTGGGCGCGGCCGGAGGTGTGGGAGGCTGTCCCCGAAGCCGAGGCTCGGCTCAGGTGGGTCGACGCGCACAAGCGCTTGGGGACGCTCGACGGATGAGCGCCGAAGCGTTGATCGTCAAGATCGCGGGTTACGTCGTCGTGGGCCTCATCGTGGTCCTCGTACGGCGCACGAAGTACACGCACTGGTTGCGTCGCGTCGCGGCCTTCTTGGGCATGACGCTCGTCCTGTCGTTCGCGCTCGTCTTCGCCGTCGCCGGCGGGCCGATCGCCATCGCCATTTGTCTTGCGCTGCTGCTGCTCGCGCTCGGTGGCCCGATGGCGACCTACATCGCGACGCCCGCGGGGTTGCCTCGAGTGGCGACGACGCTCGCGACCCTTGGTGCCGTTCCGTATCACGTCGACAAGCGCGGCATCGGGTCCATCGCCGCGGCACGGACGTGTCTGGTCATCCGCAATCGCAGACAGAGGCCCCCCGCCGACGAGCTAGCGCGTCTCGACCAGCGCCTGGCGGGCGTCACCGTGCTGCGGCCTGGGACCGTCGCCGCGCGCGCCTTCGCGTGCGTCGCCCTGGGAGATCGGGAGCTCGCGCGGATCTTGTTCAAGAGCGTGGGTGACTTCGCCGCCGCCCTGCGCACCGGGCCGACCCAGGCCTTCGCGGCGCGCTGGCTCGTGGCGGATGCGGCGAGCCAAGGCGACTGGAGCGCGCTCCGGGCGCTCCCACGGCGCCTCGACACTCCGCTCACGCGCTTCGCGGCGGCGTGCGCCACGCGCATCGAGGATGGGCCCTCCGCGATCAGTGGTTACGCGCTCACGGCCAAATGGCTGAGAGCCTCGCCGCGCCTGGCGACCCGTCCGCTCCTACGGATGGCGCTCGCGTCCGCCGAGCCGCCGCGAGCCGTTTCCCAAGGCCCTCTGCTCGCCCGTCACGTCGCGGCTCTCGAGAGCGACGCCAGCACGAGCACCCTCATCGCGCTCGCGGATGCATGGAACGACGTGCTCCACGAGCTTGCCCCCGAGGCGCGCGCCTCGGTCATGGCGAGCCTCGCCGCCATGGCGGACGCCAATCCCGCGGTGCGCGGCCGGCATCCTCTCTTCGCCGGCGCCGCCGACCTCATGCGCGACTTCGAGCTGGCCTTGAGCTCCTTGGAGCGGCGCATCGGCGACGGCAGGACGCTGGCGCCGCTCGACGAATGGGTGGAGCTCGCGCGGCTCCGTGACCTCTACGAGCAGCTCACGCCCGACGCAGCCTACAGGCGCCTCGCTTACGACGCCGTCCGGCATCTGATCACCAACTACGCCGCCGATCTGTTCAACAAGCGCAAGCAGAAGCCCATGGCCAACGCCCTCTTCATGTGGATGGAGCGCGAGGCCCGCGTCGCCCAGGACGAGGAGCTGCTGAAGCTGAACACGAAGAACGTCGCTTGCGGCTACGGCTGAGACGCGAGCGCTTAGCTCGCATCCTCGCGGCGTGAGCGCATCTTCGCGCCCATGCGATCGAAGACGGCGTTGGGCAGGTTGCGGATGATGCCCACCGCGCTCTCCATCTGCCACGGGAAGCTGTACTCGCGCTCGCGGCGAACGATTGCGCCGGCCATCTGCTCGACGCCCTCTTCGAGGTCCATGAGGAACGGCATGTAGAACTTGTTGCGCTCGGTCATCGCGGTCTTCACGAAGCCGGGCTGTAGGCACGTCACGTTCACGTCGCTGTCGTGCAAGTCGATGCGCAGGCCCTCGAGGAAGCTCGACAGAAACGCCTTCGAGGCGGCGTACGCGGCGTACTGCGGGAGGCCGCGGTGCCGGGCGAGCGAGGAGACGCCGACGATGTGTCCGCGATTGCGGGCGACCATGCCGGGCAGGGCGGCGCAGATGGTGGCGGCGGCGCCCTTGACGTTCACGTCGATGATCTTCTCGGTGTTGCTCCAGCTGATGTTCCGGCCATCGGTGACGCCGCTGACCCCGGCGTTCGCGACCACGAGATCGAGGCCACCGCACTTGCCGTCGAGGATCGACACGGCGTGACGCACCGCCTCGGCGTCGGCGACATCGAGCACCATGGGGACGATGCGGCCAGCCATACGGCGTCCGGTATCGCGGAGATGCTCGAGCTCGGCTTGGCGGCGCGCCGCGGCGTAGACCTCGACGCCCCGCTCGGCGAACCAGAGGGTGAGGCCGCGTCCCAGACCGCTCGAGGCACCGGTGATCAACGCCGTACGATATCGAAGAGGCTTCATGCGACCACCTAACCGCGGCTGAACATGTTCTTGGCGACGAGAAACATCATCTGCGGATACTCGTCCAAGCGCCGCCGCAGGTACGCGATCGCCATCGACCAGCCGATCGCGAAGGGCACGTAGAGGCGCACACGGATGCCGCGCCGCACCAGCTCTTGCTGCAAGCGGTCACGTGGGACGCCATAGAGCATCTGGATTTCGTACTGGTCGGGCGTCACGCCGACACGCGGCACCACGTCATCCACGAAGCGGCGCACGAACTCCTCGTCGTGCGTGCCGAACTCCACGTAGTGGCCCCGCTTTAGCAGACGCTCCGCGAACACCAGGAGCTTCTCCTTCATGGCGCGCTTCTCGGTGAGCGCGATGGCTTCGTCTTCTTGGTAGATGCCGATGACGAGGCGGACGCGCAGGCCGGGAGGGAGGTTCTCGAGGTCTTGCTCGGTGCGCAGCAGGCGTGTCTGGAAGACGGTGCCGACGTTCGTGTACCCCGCGGCGATGAGCTCGCGCATGGTCTCGAGCGTGTAGTCGGTCCAGTGGCTGCTCTCCATGTCGACGGTGAGGCGCACGCCCTTCTGGCGCGCCTTCTCGGCGATGGCGAACACGGCCTCACGCGCGCCGGCGGCGTCGCCACCCTTCTCGAGGGGCGAGATGGTGTAGCTCGACATCTTCAACGACAGGGTCGGACGCTCGAGCGGACTCGTGAAGCGCGGGTCGTCGGCGACGGCGTCGATCATCTCCTCGTAGACGCGGCGGTTGTCCGCGGCGGCGGCCAGGGTGCTGATGTTCTCGGCGAGCAGGTCGAGGGTCGTGAGCATACCGCGCTGGCGCAGGAGCACGACCGCGGCATCGACCGCTTGGGCGAGCGAGTCCCCCGCCACATAGGGGCGCGCGAAGAGGCGAACCAGCGCAGGCGGGATCACGCGGATGAACGGATTCAAGGCGGGTGGGCTTATTGCACAGCGCGGTCACGCCGCAAAGTGAGAGCAGAGTAGCCTGGGTACGCCAAACCCTGCCACCGCATTGCAGCGCGCCGCGGCAAGGCTTATGAGAGGTGCGGGTCGCCGCTCACGCAGTTTGCGGTACCCGGATTGCAAAACGCGGTGGGTAAACTAAAATCCAATGATGATGCGGGGTTAGGAAGTGACATCCACCCCGCGGTGAGCCCCGCCGACCCCCTCGAGAACCTTCCTGGCGGCGGCGCGCCGCATGGCGGCAAGCACCCGACCCAGCCCAGCCATGGGCACTCCGCCCATCAGCACAGCCTCCAGATGCTGTTCATTGGCGCCCTTGGCGTCGTCTACGGCGACATCGGCACCTCGCCGCTCTACGCGTTGCGTGAGTGCTTCCACCTGGATCGCGGCGCGGAGATCTCGCCCGACAACATCATCGGCATCCTCTCGCTCTTCTTCTGGGCGCTGACCATCGTCGTCAGCTGGAAGTACCTGCTCTACGTGGTCCGCGCCGACAACCACGGCGAGGGCGGCATCCTCGCTTTGCTCTCGCTGGTGCAATCGAACAAGAAGGCGAGCAAGGCGCTGGTCGCTCTTGGCCTCTTCGGCGCCGCGCTCCTCTATAGCGACGGCATGCTGACGCCGGCGATCTCGGTGCTCTCGGCGGTCGAGGGCCTCGAGGTCGTCACGGACGAGCTCTCACGGTTCGTGCTGCCGATCAGCGTCACCATCCTGGTCGGTCTCTTCTTCATGCAGTCGCGCGGCACCGCGCGGGTCGCGATGATCTTCGGCCCGATCATGCTGCTGTGGTTCTTGTCGATCGGCGCGGCGGGCATCCCGTGGATCGTGAGGCACCCGCAGATCTTGCACGCCTTGAATCCGCTGCGGGCGCTGTCGTTCCTCATGCACCACGGCGTGGGTGGTTTGTGGCTGCTGGGCGGTGTCGCGCTCTGCGTGACGGGTGCCGAAGCGCTGTACGCGGACCTGGGGCACTTCGGCCGTAAGCCCATTCGTCTCGCGTGGGGCGTGATCGTCTTCCCGGCGCTCGTGCTCAATTACTTCGGCCAGGGCGCGCTCCTCATCGAGAGGCCCGAGGCGATGCACAACCCGTTCTTCGCGTTGGTGCCGCAGTCATTGACCCTGCCGTACGTGGTGCTCGCGACCATGGCGACGACCATCGCGTCGCAAGCGTTGATCTCGGGCGCGTTCTCGCTGTCGCAGCAGGCGATTCAGCTGGGCTACTTGCCGCGCCTCGCGGTGGTGCACACCTCCGAGAAGGCGAAGGGCCAGATCTACGTGCCCGCGGTGAACTACCTGTTGATGTTCGCGTGCGTCGCCATCGTGCTGGGCTTCGGCTCGTCGACCAAGCTCGCCGCCGCGTACGGTATGGCGGTCATCGGCACCATGACCATCACGACGATCCTCTTCTTCTTCGCCGCGCGTCAGTGGTGGGGATCGATGCTCGCGGGGCTCGCTTGCGCGTTGTTCTTCTGCTTCGACATCCCGTTCCTCGTCGCCAACGGCAACAAGATCGAGAGCGGCGGGTGGGTGCCGCTGGTCATCGCGTCGTGCATCTTCTTCGCGATGGTCACCTGGCACAAAGGCCGCATGGCGTTGGGGGCGTTCATGGCGGAGGCGGGGCTGCCGTTCGCCGAGCTCATGGAGCAGCTCAACGTCGCCAAGCCCCACCGCGTGCCGGGTACCGCGGTGTTCATGACGTCGTCACCCGCCGAGGCGCCGCCGGTGCTCTTGCATCACTATCGGCACAACCGCGTGTTGCACGAGCAGGTCGTGCTCTTGTCCGTGATGACGGAGGACATCCCGCGGGTTCGGCGGAGCAACCTGGTCGAGGTGACGCGCCTGGAGGCCGGGTTCTTCCGTGTCGTTGCCCACTACGGCTTCACGCAGACGCCGCGCGTGACGGAGATCTTGCGGCAATGCGAGCGTCGCGGCCTGCACACCGATCCCGCCGCGACGAGCTTCTATCTGGGCCGCGAGAAGCTCGTGATCACCACCAAGAAGGGCATGATGCGCTGGCGTAAGTCGTTGTTTGCGTTCATGTCGCAGAACTCTCGCTCGGCGACGGACTTCTTCCGCATTCCACCCGATCGCGTGGTGGAGATTGGGATGCAGGTCGAGCTGTAGCGTTCTGTCGGACTCAGACCCTAGATTAGGGAGCATGCGACAGTACCTCGACGTCGTCCGCGCCGTTTTGGAGCGCGGCACCCGCAAGCCCAACCGCACCGGCGTCG
>JBDHVB010000200.1:0-10481 GCA_039809465.1 Myxococcota bacterium | reverse complement strand
GTTTCTCTCGCCCTGCGGCATTCCAGAAACCACCCGGTGCTTTCGTGAACCGCCGCGGGGTCAATCCAGAAACCACCCGGTGCTCTCGTGAGCTGCCGCGGGGCCAATCCAGAAACCACCCGGTGCTTTCGTGAACCGCCGTGGGCCATCCAAGAAACCACCCGGTGTCTTCGTGAGCTGCCACGGACCATCCAGAAACCACCCGGTGCTTTCGTGAGCTGCCGCGGGGTCAATCCAGAAACCACCCAGTGCTTTCGTGAGCTGCCGCGGGGCCAATCCAGAAACCACCCGGTGCTTTCGTGAACCGCCGTGGGGTCAATCCAGAAACCACCCGGTGCTTTCGTGTCGGCGGCGATCCCACACGCGCCCACGATCGTGGGGCGTGGTTTCAAGCAAAAAGTGGAGGGTTTTTGCCTGGTGGGTCGTCATCGAGCATCAGGTTGGGGGGCTCGTTGATTCGGGAATTACTTAGCACTTCTGCGGTGTTGAAATGCTGTGAGCGACGGGCGCGAAACCTTGTGTCAGCTACGACGCTTCGTGTCGTAAGTTGTTGACTTTTTAGATTTTTCCGGAACATATGGCGCCTCGACCAGGTCTCGAAATGGTCCTGGGAACCGGGAATCCCTGAACAAGGGTTCCATCACGAAGTCTGCCGGGCAATTGATAAGGGAGCAGCTTGATGGGTGCGGGGCGTGCAATCAAGACGCAGCAGTCCAAGAAGGATTCCAAGCAAACCCGGAGCGTCGCGCGGCGCGCAAGTGCTCACGCCGCCAAGGCGAGCACCAAAGCCGTGAGCAAAGTCGTAAAGCCAGTGGCAAAAGAAGAACGTAAGCGCGTTTCCCTTCCCCCCGCGGCCAACGCCGCTCAAGTCGAAGCCCCCAAGGCTCCGGCTACCACCGCCGCGCCTGCCGCGACCGATGGTCAAGTCAACGCCATCACCTGGGATGATCCGCAGCTCGACCGCCGCATCATCGAGGGCATGCTGACTGACCGCGCTACGCTCCTCACCGAGCTCGCGTCGAAGGACATCACGGGTGCCGCGGTGGTTCGTCGCGCCGCCGACCTGGGCCTCTCCGAGGCGTACCTGTGCCACGTTCAGACCGTCGCGGCCGACCTGGCGGGTGACCGTCCTGGTGCCCGCCGTGTGCCCGGCTCGCTCGCCGCGCGTGACTGCCTCTCGTGCAATCGCGTGTTCTTGTCGAGCGGCCCCGGTAACCGCATCTGCCCGCGTTGCCGCGGCGCCGATGCTGGCCTGGCGCAGCTCTAAAAAACATAGTCGTCGGATTGACTCGCGCGTCCTACTTCCTGTAGTTCGCGCGTGTTCCTGGTGGGCGTAGCTCAGCTGGTAGAGCAGCGGATTGTGGATCCGCGGGTCGCGGGTTCAAACCCCGTCGCTCACCCCTCTTTCCCCCGTAGAAGAAACGCGTAAGTTGGCCGCAGCTGAGGGGGTGTGCTACCTCATCTCATCTGGGTCGAGGTCACGCCGCAACGCGATGATTCCGGGCTATAACCACAACGTCAAATACAAAGACCGCGTCTATCACGTTCAGACCGAAGACTCGGGTGTTGCGACTCCACACGTCATCACCCACCTGTTCGTGGGCGGTAACATCGTCGAGTCGCGCAAGACCTCGTACGCCGAGATCGTCAGCAGTCCGACCATGTCGGCGCAGCTCGTCGAGATCATGCAGGCTCAGCACAAGGGCATGCTCAAGGATCTCATCGGCGGCAAGCTCGATCAGAAGATCGCCGAGCGCTCGAAGAACGCCGCGACCCTGAACGGCCCGGCGCCCTTGAACGTCGACGCTGGCGCGCAGCATCGCTCGTCGTTCGGGTTGCCAGTCGACCCCGCTGTTGCGCGACAAGCCGCGACGCCTCCCCCGGCCGCAACGCCAACAGCCGCGCCGCCAGCCGCCAATGTTCCGCCACCACCACCCGCCAAGCCCGCCATCCCGAGCGCTGGGACGTACGCTAGAGCGGCCTCCGCCGGCACTCCGATCAGATCCGACGTCAATCCGTTCGCACAAGCGCCACGCCCGCCAGCGGCCCCGGCTGTGAAGCCGCCGCCAATGCCCACGCCGCGTCCCGTGGCTCCCCCGCCCGCGACAGTCATCACCGGCACGTCGCAGACGCCGCCGATGCGCCCTGCTCACGTCGCCGCCGCGCCCGTCCAAGCGCAGGCATCGCCGCCGACTTTTGGTGGCTTGCCGCCCAAGTCGTCGACCTCTCTCCCGAGGACTGGCGCCCCCGCGGCCATCACCCGCCCGGTGCCCCCGCCCGCCCCCATCGCCAGCGCGCCCAAGAGCAACGAAGTCGTGCTCGAAGCCGAGTCGCTCGCGCGCGCCTTCGAGTCGAAGAACGAGAGCGCCGTCGATTCGATCTTCGGCGAGGACCTCATCAGCGAGAAGTCGCTCGATGAAGTGATTCTCTCGTACCTCGCGGACGACTTGCAGAAGGAATAGTCGCGGTCTCGACGATGCCAGCGCTCGTAAACGTCGCAGCAAGCCTAGCCTTCGGCGCGAGCCTCGCGCTGGTGCTCAGGCGCTCGCCTTCACTCCGCGACGAAACGCTGAGCTGGCCCTTCATCGTACTGCTCGCCTTCGAGGCGGTCGTCGCCACGCCGGTCGCGACCCTCCTCTTCCGGTTCCACCCGCAGTGGTCGATGTTCTACTGGTTCGATCCGCAGGTGTTCCCCGAGATCGATGCCTGGACCGGCGCGCTCTCGGCCATCGCCGTGCTCGCGAACGCCGCCGCTGCTTGCGCCGGCTTCATGGTAGTCCGCCAAAGCGTACGCATGGGCCCCGAGTGGCTGCGCTGGGTGCCCTTTGGGGTGAGCGCCGCCATGCTCGCCTGGTGGCTCGTCGTGTTCCCGCGGCGGCTCGTCTTCATCGGCGACTACGACGAGTTCTGGCAGGGCCACGCGAGCCTCATGGTCGCGCGCTTTGCCGGCTGGGTCGGCATCATCACCTATGCCGCGGCGGTGCTGCTCGTCTTGGTGCTGCGCCAGCGCTACGCCGACCGCGAGCCCCAGATCACGTAGCAGCTCGGCTGATGTCGTCAAAACCGCAGAGTTTGCTCTGATAACGATGCCGTGCGCTGCGCGATGTTCTGCTCCACCTGTTGCGACAGACGAACCCCCCAAGGTGGGGGTTTCATCTACCGCGAGCCGTGACGGAGAGGACTGTGCGGCTTACGTGAACGGCGTGGGCCGTTGGAGCTGATGCCGTTCACTCGAGCCGTTGCGGCTCGGAGCCGAGGGGGATCGTGTATTGACGCGAGCTGCGGGCGGCGAAGATGGATTTAGCTGATCGGCGTTGGCGCTAATAGCGGAACGTCGACGACAGGTAGAGATAGAAGAAGGATTGTTGCAGCTCCTGCGTCGTGAAGCTGTTTGCGCCCTGGCCCAGGCGGCTCAGGTCGCTTACTGGGCGCACGTCGAGGCCGCTGCCGAAGCTGTAGAGGGTGCCCAGGCGCGTGATCATGTGATCGGTGATGTAGGCGAGCGAGAAGGTGGCGCCGTAGAGGTTCACGTGCGCGAGCTTGTCGCTGGCAAGCGTCTCGCTGCGGGCGATTTTGTCGGCGCTCGAGAAGTCGGTGTAGAAGCCGCCGGAGACCGACAGCCATGTGGTCACCAGGTACTCGCCGCCGACGTTGAAGTTCACGACGGCGTTGCGCTCGATGTCCGTCGCGAAGGGTAAGCGCTCGCGCGTCGCCCGCGGCACGCTCACCAGCGTGTAGCTCACTGGCGCGTAGGCGGTGACGTCGAGGGCCAGCGTGAAGAGCTTGTAGTGCATGTAGGAGACGCCAGCGCGGATGCTCGGCGCTTGTTGGGTACGCGAGTCGAGCTTGTCGAGCACGACGCGCTCCACCGACGAGAGGCCGGTGGCTGGGTCGGAGGTCGAGCGCGTGTACTGGATCGAGCCCTGCGAGTGGACACGCACCGACGGTGAGCGCATCGAGACGCCGATGCTCCAGTGCTCGTCGAGGACGAGCTTCGCGCCCGCGTTCAAGAGCAGCGAGCCGTTCGCGAGCGTGATGTCGCTGAGCACGGACTCGAACGGCGTGGAGGTCGAGCTCGTGTCCACCGCGAACGAGAGCGTCTCGGTGTCCGACACCGAGCGCAGCACGTAAAACGCCGAGACGCCGAGACGAAGCTTGTCGGTGAGACGATGTCCGATGCCGACCCCTGCCCAGAGCTCTCGGTCGGTGACGCGCCGCTTGTAAGCGACCGTCGCCGCGTCATCGCTCGTGCTCGGCGAGCTCGACCGGTATGACGGGATGATGATGGCCGCGCCGATGCCAGTGCGTGCCTTGCCATTCTCGTCGCGGTCGAGGGCCATGGCGAACCCACCCGCGGCGGGGATGACGATGAGGTCGGTGAAGGCGGTGTTGAGGTCCGGCACGCCCGGCACTGGAATACCGCCGCCAGCACCGATCTTGCCGCGCTCGAAGCCATAGAGGCTGGTCGAGAGCTGCAGGTTCGACGAGCCGACATCGGCGAGCCCCGCGGGGTTGAACCACACGCCCGACGAATCATCCGCGATAGCGGTGTAGGCGCCGCCGAGACCGAGGGCGCGGCCGCCTACCAGGAAGTCCTGGTAGTGCGTATCGTCAGCTTTCGCGGACGAAGCGGCGCAGAGAGCCGCAAATACCGCGATGAGGCGCTTCAAGGCTTACGCGCCGCGCGGCTTGCCTTCGCGATAGTTCTGCGCGCCGTACGCCGGAGCAGCGCCCGGGCGGCCCATCAGCGAGAGGAGGTCGATGCGCCCGACCACTGCGTCGTCACGGGTGAAGAAGGGCGGCGTGTGCACACCGGTGTCCATGCGGATGGCGTCTTCCGGGCAAGCCTCGACGCACAGGCCGCAGTAGATGCAGCGCAGCATGTCGATCTCGAAGGCGGCCGGATACTTCTCGATGCGGTTGTCGGGGGACTCGGCGCCCACGATGTGGATGCAGTACGCCGGACACGCCGTCGAGCACATGTAGCACGCGACGCAACGGGGTGAGCCGTCCTCGCGCTGCAGCAGGCGGTGTTGACCGCGATAGCGTGCTGGGTAGACGCGCTGCTCCTCGGGATAGCGCACCGTCTGCAGGTGGCGCGTCTCCTTGTTGCCGAACGCGTTGCCGAGGAAGTGACGCATGGTGATGGCGAGGCCGCGGAGGATCTCGGGCACGAAGCTGCGCTCGTACAACGAATACTCGACACGCTCACGAACTTTGACGACGCCCATGGCTTGAACCTCAGTGAGTGGCGACGGCCGCGTGGCCGTGCGAGTGAGACGAATGTGACGTGTCGTGCGAGCCGTGATCCGCGTCGTGACCGTGGCCATGGCCGTGACTCGCGTGCGACACTTTGCGGCGCGGGCCGGCGAAGGCCACGAGGATCACCAAGCTGATGAAGCCGAGGCCCATGACCGTCATGGCGGTCAGCGACGGATCCCACCAGATGACCGCGGCGCTGACGAAGATGTTCACGAGCGCGAGGGGCAGCAGCATCTTCCAGCCCAGGTTCATGACCTGGTCGTAACGGAAGCGCGGCAGCGTCCAGCGGATCTGCAGCTGCAACGAGCAGAGCATGAAGACCTTGGCGCTCCAGATGCCCACGCCGAGGAGCATGTGCGTGAGGTGGAACCAGCCTTCGCCGATCGACTCCGGCGTGAGGGTCGTGAAGCCCAGCCAGATCGAGTTGTCGCCCATGATCCACGGCAGGTCCCACCCGCCGAGGAACAGCGTGCTGAACACGGCCGAGAGCACGACGATCTCGACGAACTCGCCGAGCATGAACATGCCGAAGCCCATCGAGGAGTACTCGATGAAGTAGCCGATGATCTCCGACTCACCTTCCGGGATGTCGAACGGCGTGCGCTTGGTCTCGGCGACCGAGGCCACGAAGAAGAGCAGCGCGCCGAGCGGCTGCACGATGATGCCCCAGAGCGGCAGTCCCAAACCCCCGGCCTGGTTCTGCGCGTTGACGATGGCCGACGGCTCGAGGGAGCCAAACGCCATGATGATGCCGACGGTGGTGAGGCCGAGGGCGACTTCGTACGAGATGGCCTGCGCCGAAGCGCGAAGACCGCCCAAGAGCGCGAAGCGGTTGTTCGAGGCCCAACCCGCGAGCGCGACGCCGTACACACCGAGCGAGCCGAGCGCGAAGATCCAGAGGATGCCCGCGTCGACGCGCACCACCTGCAGCGGCATCACTGGGTACTTGGCGATGGTCTCGGCCGAGACGAACGGGAGGATCGACGTCGGGATGTCCGGACCGAACGGGATGACCGACATGACGACGAGCGCCATGACGTAACCGATGAGCGGCGCGATGGCGTGCAGCTTCTTGTCCGCCGCGGCGGGCGTGAAGGGCTCCTTGAAGAGCATCTTCACCGCGTCAGCGACAGGGTGCAGCAGGCCCAACAGGCGCACCGGCTTGCCACCGATGGTGAAGAAGTAGGCGCGCCACGGGCCCAGGCGATCTTGCGACAAGGCGCTCTGGCGGCGCTCCATCCAGGTGAGGAGCGTGGCGAGCGGCATGATGAACAGCAGGACCACGAAGACGAACTTGAGGAGCGTGGTGACCAGCAAGAATAGCATCGTCGTCCTCGTTTAGATCTTCGAGGCAGCGTCGGCCGGAACTGGCCAAGGGAGCTGCGCACCGGTTGGCGGCACCTGCGTGAGCTTCACTTCGCGGAACGAAGGCAGCTGCGATTCGATCTCGGCGCGGATGGTGGTCATCGACGGCCAAGCGTACGCGACGCCGAGCTTCGAGGCGATGTCCATCAGCCAGCTGTGGCTGGGCTTGGCGTCGTGCTCCGGCAAGAAGCCGACCTTCAAGCGCTGCGCCCGCTGCTGCACGTTCACCCAGGTGCCGTCGGTCTGCACGTGCGAGACGCCCGGCAAGGTGACCTGCGCGACGTCGGCGATGGGGCCGCGCGCGTACGAGACGTGCACCACCACCTCGAGCGCCTTGGCGGCGGCCGCGAGCTCGGGACCGTAGGTGGTCTCGTGACCAACCGCGAGCCACGCCTTCACGGTGCCGCTCTTCATGCGCTGCATGAGCTCTTTTTCGTCGACGGGCTTCAAGCCCATGTCCGCGAAAACGGCCATGACGCCGGCGCGGTTCGGGTTCTTGTCGGCGACCCGCAGGAGGTCATCGTGGCTACCCGGCGTGAGGCCCACGAGCGCGATGGTGTCGGCCTTGAGCACGTCCTTCACGAAGCGGCCGAACACGTAGGCCTCCTCGACGGTGGCGTGCAGCGACAGCGAGGCGGCGACGCCCTTGCCGGCGTTGGCGAGCGGCTTGAGCAAGTCGACGGCCTTCGCGAGCGCCGCCTTGCCGTCGGTGGTCATCGGCATGTCGTGGCCGTCGCGCACCAGGGCTTCGCTGATCTTGCCCTCGTTCGGACGGTTGTAGGTGAGGCGGCCTTCGTCGCACAGCCACGACTTGTTCACCGCGTCGTTGTCACGCGGCAGCAGGCGATAGACGACGCCGCTGCGTTGATCGACGTGGATGTTGCAGCCGCGCGCGCAGCCACCGCAGACGCTGTCGCTGCGCTTCAGGTTCCAGGCGCGCTGCTTGAAGCGGAAGATGGTCGAGGTGAGCGCGCCGACCGGACAGACGTCGACGGTGTTGAGCGAGTACGCGTCGTCGAGGACAGTGCCGGGAGCGCAGCCGATTTCGCTGTGGTCGCCGCGGTTGAAGATGCCCAGCTGCGAGTTGTGGGCGACCTCGTCCATGAAGCGCACGCAGCGGGTGCACACGACGCAACGCTCGGCGTTGTAGACGACGTGAGGGCCGAGCTGCTCGAGGCGCGGCTTGTTGACCTTGTGCTCGACGACGCGGCTCGGCGTGAGCTGGTACTCCATGTAGTAGTCTTGCAGCTTGCACTCACCGGCCTGATCGCAGATCGGGCAGTCGATGGGGTGGTTCACCAGCAAGAACTCGTGCACCGCGCGCTGCGCTTCCTTCACCTTTTCGTTCTGGGTGTGGACGACCATGCCCTCGGTGGCGGCGGTCTGGCAGGCCGGCATGAGCTTCGGGGCCTTCTCGACCTCGACCAAGCACATACGGCAGTTGGCCGCGACCGAGAGGCGCGGGTGCCAGCAGTAGTACGGAATCTCGACCTGCTCGCGCGTCGCGGCCTGGATGATGGTCTCACCCGGGGTGAAGTCGACCTTACGTCCGTCGATTGTCAGCTGCGGCATTCTGTCTTCCTATTTGAACGCACGAACTTGGTTGCACGCGGAGGGAGGGCGACAACGTTTCGACCTTCGACGGGAGAGCCCGAGAGCTCCCGACCGAGCCGCTTCGAGCCGCAACGCGATCGCGGACGAAGCGACACGGGCGCCTGGCATCGGGTTCCGCGTTGCAGTTGCGGAACTCGATAGTTAGCGCCGCCGCAGGCGGAACGAGCGGTAATCATCTGTCGCACTCGCCGCCGATCATATTGATCGAACCGAAGATGGGGACGATGTCGGAAATCATGTTCCCCGGGAGCAAGAACGGATCGAGCACCTGCATGGCGGTGAAGCACGGCGAACGGACGCGGCACTTGTAGGGCTTACCGCTGCCGTCGCTGACGATATAGAAGCCGAGCTCGCCGTTGCCGCCTTCGGCATAGCCGTAGACCTCGCCAGCGGGGACGCGCGCGCCCTCGATGATCAGCTTGAAGTGATTCATCAGGCCTTCGATCGAGGTGTAGACCTCGTCCTTCGGCGGCAAGACGAAGCGCGGATCCTCGATGAGCACCGGGCCTGGCGGGATCTTGTCGAGCGCTTGCTCGACGATGCGGCGGCTCTGGCGGGCCTCTTCGAAGCGCACGAGCCAGCGGTCGTAGGTGTCGCCGTTGTCACCGACCGGGACGTCGAAGTCCATGAGGTCGTAGACGTCGTACGGCGCGGCCTTGCGCAGATCGTACGCCACGCCGGTTGCACGCAACAGCGGACCGGTGAGGCCGTAAGCGATGGCCTGCTCCTTGGTGATGCGGCCGACGCCGTTCATGCGGTCGATGAAGATGCGGTTGCGCGTGAGCAGCGCGTCGGCGTCGTCGAGGAGCCTGAACGCCTTCTTGAGCGCTTCCTTGCAGCGGCCGGCGAAGCCCGCGGGCAAGTCGAACGCGACGCCACCGATGCGCGCGAAGTTCGCGGTGATGCGCTGGCCGGTGAGCTCTTCGACGAGGTCGTACATGAGCTCGCGGGCTTCGACGAGGTAGAGGAAGGGCGTGAAGCCGCCGACCTCCATGCCCATCGCGCCGTTGCACGTCATGTGATCGCAGATGCGCGAGATCTCGGCGCCGATGACGCGGATGTACTTGGCGCGCTCGGGGATCTCGACCTCGCACAGCTTCTCGAGCGCCATCGCGTACGCGAAGTTGTTGATGAGCGGCGACACGTAGTTGAGGCGGTCGCAGTACGGCATGACCTGCGCCCAGTGCACCGACTCCGCTTCTTTCTCGAAGCCACGGTGGAGGAAGCCAACCTCGGTGTCGACCTTGACGATGGTCTCGCCGTCGAGCTCGACCATCATGCGCACCGTGCCGTGCATCGCGGGGTGCGACGGCCCGAGAGCGATCTCCATGTTGCGTGTTGGAAGGTCGAACGCGGTGTCGGTCATGGCCAGCCTTCGCGAAAAAATGCCCTGCTAAGGGCCGGAACGATGTAGAAGTTTCAGCCCCTCAAGTCAACGCGCTTGGACGCGCCAAATGCGGTTAAAACCTAGCGTGGGCAATCGTTTGGCACAGGTTTCGCCGCGCTTTGTCGTTCTCGGGATCGCTCTCGTGGCCATCGCCTGCGAGGAGGCCCTGGAGCGGCCGCTCCCCCCCATCATCACGAGCCCGGAAACCCCGACAAAGATCGCGCCGCCGCGCGCCACCCTGGAGATGGACCCCGAGGTTGGCCCGCCTGCCCCGCCGCCGCCGTGGCCCCCCATGGAGATCGTCCAGGGCCGCTTCTCTCCCGAGTTCGCGCGCGAGTACGTCGAGCTGGTGCGCCGCGAGCGCGAGGCCTTCGACGCCGAGATGGCAAAGCCCCTGCCCCCACCCACCTCGCCCGCCGAGGCCACCCACCGCCGCATCAGCGAGCGCGGCCGCCGCCAGCGCCTCATGAACAAGCCGACCTTGGCCACGATCACCGACGAGGAGATCTCGGACGTCATCTCCTTCAACCCAGACATGCCGTCAGGCGAGCGGGAGCTCGAGCGGCTGCTCGCCGCGCACCCACGGAGCCTCTCGATCTGCGTCGACCACGGCCGCTGGCTGCTCTACCGCAAGCGCCGCGACGACGCCCTCAGCGAGTACCAGCGCTGCGCCCGCCTCCCCGGCATCTCCGAAGATCAGCTCCGCTACGTCCAAACCGCGATTCTTGCCGCAAAAAACGCGAAGCTGTAGCCCAGAAACCACCCGGTGCATTCTGGGGTGCTCAGCCGGGCTTGCCGTCGATCCGCGGGAGTGTGAGGACCGGCGCATACACCACGACGTAGATGAGGAACG